>JAUXFF010000066.1 GCA_030620155.1 Candidatus Cloacimonadota bacterium
ATGAACAATTATTTTAATAACAGCATTTTCTTTATTTTTATTATTCCATCAGTTTCAAATTCTGAAAAATATATACCTGATGCTACCGGTAAATTATTTTTATCTTTCCCGTTCCATACATAAATATAGTTCCCTTTCCCCAGCATTTCATTGCATATTGTTCTTACTTTCTGTCCTTTGATATTGTAAATCGTTAACTCTACGTGAGTATCTTCCAATAAACTAAAAACTATATTTGTTTCCGGATTGAACGGATTCGGAAAAATACAGAACCTAACAAAACCAGGAGTTTCATCCTCTGAATTAACAAATAAATGGTTAAGTATTCTAATTTCTCCATTTATAATTCCGGTTTCTTCTGGAATTAAAGTAAAAATCTCCCCATCCATAAGCTCAGTTTCATTACTATTGATAGATAGAATTGCTCTATAACCTTCGGGAAATTCCATAAATTCAGGTTCAAAATCAATAGGTTCAAGACTATTTATTTTTAATTCAAAATCCCAGATTTTTTCTTCAGGCTCAGAATTGCTTAAAAGTTCTTTATATTCCCAGTTTAATTTATCATATAAAAACAAAGTATCGGTCTTAGGAAAATAAAATTCCACACCTTCTTCAAAAGGTTTTGAAGGTGGTTCCGGAAGGTCATAAGAATAATCAAATTCGCTTGTAGTATGTTCATAAGCTCCCAAAACCAGTTCATCAGAATCTGCGTTTTCCTGAGTGGCTGTAACCTTCAATTGCCAACCTAAATCAAGTGGAGTATAATAAGAAAAGTTATAAGGTTTAAAAATACAGGTCAGGTCTGTGGAATCTTCCAAATATGAATAAATCAAAAATGATTTTTTAGGTTCTACTTGATCAACTTTATGATAACTTCCATATTTATAAATGTAAAATGCATTGGATATAAATTGGTTTGTAACAGCTTGACTAAAAGAATATGAATCAATTCCAAGATCAAATCTAAAGTTTTTTATCTCATAGCTGCATAAATGCGGGTTTGCCAGAAGATTCCATCCATGATGCAATTCCGTAGTATATTGTGTTCCCATTATTGATCCATTATGAGTAAAATTATTCGGTTCGGGAATATTCAGCCAATATCCCTCACCAAAAACAATTTGCTCTGCAGGTATATATAATAGACTATCATTATATAAATATAGTTCCGCTTCATTTATGAAAATCTGATCAATATCCAAATCAAAGTCAATCCATGGGTTTGTTATCATTTGCCAACCAATGTCAGGTTCTATATATTGAAGCAATGGAACAAAACCTACACGATGGGAGGAGTATCTTTCCACAATTTCATCATGAATTGTATACACTTCTAAAAAAAACCTGGCATTATGCATTTCCATAAAGGTCGGAACAATCCAGGAGAACTCAGTTATCGTATAATCCAGATCACTTGCTATTAATAAACTATCAGTATCATTTTTAAGGCAAATATCCACGTGGTCTATCAGAGTTGCATAATTTGCAGTCCATCCTACAGTCATCTCTTCGTTTCCCTGGTATATTCGATTAGGGGCAGTTAAGAAATATACCTGTGGTTTTAAATTACCCCAGTATAATCTGAAATTCAGGAAATTTGTATCTACAGCAGTAAAAAATAAACTTGATTCTGCTAAATTTACTAATGTATCAGTTTGACAGTCACGCAGATATAGTTTTTCCGAATCCCTTAAATAATTAGAAGACACATTGATCTCAATCAGTTGATTCAGTTGATTGGTTTTAACTTTCAAATCCCAGATTTTATAAAAAGTTTCAGGATCAAAATACCCATGGACTTCCTGGGCTAAATAAACACCCGATGATCCCCAATTTCCTTCATAAAAAGCAGCATAAATATATTCCGGGGGAATCTCATCCGATTTATAAATATCATAATGTTCATCATAACCAAAAGTTGCATAAGGATTAGATGAAAAAGCAACTGAATCAACTATTACAGGATCAGATATTGAGATCATTTGAGAAACTATTAATTTATAAACAGGTCGAGGAGAACAATGACAATTATAGTCGTAATAATATTCCATATCAAAATAATTAACTGACGAAATTCTATAGGTATAAAATTCTCCATTAATTACAGTGTTATCTTCAAAGATGTATTCCAGGTCAGGTTGAGTAGAACCAAGTAATTCAGGATTTGTAAGATAACTGGCAATCATTTCATATTCACCTCCATCAATTTTACGATAAACTCTGAAACCCTGGTTACCAACCTGTTCTTCAGCAGTCCAGTGAACAGAATTCCTGCTATCCTGACCAACAGCATAAAAATCCGAAAGAACTGCCGGAGAAGTTACATTTACAACTGCTTCGGATAGTTCCGAATAATTATCATTATAATCTTTAGCCCTTATTTCGAAGAAATAAACCTGGTTCCCTTCCAAACCCTCTATTGTAATCGAATTTGCACGTTGACTGGCTAAGAAAGCAGCGTCATTTCTATCAATGAACTCATAATTATCTTCCCCGATAGGTTCAGTAGCAAACAAAATCTCATAAGTTTCAAAATCAAAGGAAGATATTACTTCCCAATTCAAAGTGACAAAATCATAACCAATTTCATCGACAACAAAGTTTCTCGGAGTATTCGGGACCAGATCATCTTCAAGTTCCAAAACCTGGGGAAGAGTTTCAGTCATTGCATTAATAAATGGTTCAAAATACTGTAAGGTAAGGCAAAACAGGCTATCCATATCAAAAGTTTCAGTTACCGGATCGAATGCATAAAACCAATTCAAATTTTCTTCTACCTGATCATAGCAATCAGGCAGTTCATCCATTTCCAGGTGAAAGAATGGTTCAAAAACGTCATATACATTCCAGCCTGAAAAGCTATATAACATCTGTCTGTTCTGAGAATATCCTTCTAAATCAACCTGGTTGTTCACAGCAAAAGTTGTATCTTCATTTGAATACGTAAATCCATAAGTACTGTAATTTACAGAATAAAAATCATTTATGTATACTTCATGATTATTGCCAATAACATTGGCAGGATGAACCAGGTAGCTACTGGCATTTATAACATCATGTTTTAAATCTGAAAGGTCTCTAATAGGTAAATTAGGACAGTACTGATGATATCCGGCAGAAATCTGGCAGTTAGCGTGATTCGCATGTCTGTTCCAGTCATAACTGTGAATTTGAGCTGAAAATTCTCTCTGTCCAAAATCTTCACGGATCTTATCACAAAAAATATAATAAGCCTTGGTAAAAGCATGTTGTGTATTTCGGGAAGGATCACTCAAAGATTTGCTATTTGTATAAGAACCTATCTCAGTCCACTCTACTTCCCTACCTGCCCCTGAAATCATCAGGAACATTGCATCCCAGTCCTTAAAACATTTATAGGCTACAGCACTGGTAGTATAATCATCATTGGGATGGGGCGCTGTTATTATTATGGGATTTAAGGAATTGGGATTATAAACATATAAACCCCAGCCATAATCAAAACTTCCATTTTCATCGTCTTCCAAAGTAGTTGTTCCGTTGTTATCATAATAACCAAAATTCAAACATTCCCTAATCATATAATAAGTTCTATCTGTATCAATATCATAAAATTCTACAACCTGGAAAGGAAAATTATAAGAATTTAAATAACTCTGAGCAATATCTAATTCACCTATTACAAAATAATCAATCACATTTTCCCATGAATCCAGTTCCCAGGTACTTGCAATATTGAAATCTCCAAATCCATTTGTCTGCCTGTCATAAGGTGCATATAAATTATAATCTTCTACAACAATACCTTCACTTACATGACTCACCCAGTTATCATACTCGCAGTCTTCTGTTGAGCCATATAGGAATTCTTTGAAAGATGCTGTCTCTTCCACAACAGGAAAGCAAAGTATTGCATTTAAGATAAATAAGATAATAAAGAGGTTTCTTTTCATAAATTCCCCCAATATAGCTAAAATATTTTAATGGCCATTATTTTTAATACTTATCTGAGGTTAACAATTTTCGTCAAATTAAATTTTTAAAAAAACCTTCTTTTTTTGTCAAGATTGTTCATTTTTTACCGTTAAGGACACAAAAAAGAAAAAAGAGAGCTAAATTATATTGGTTGAATTGTTAAGTGAGTTGAGTGGAAGGTGAATCTAATATGTTATGTTTTTACTCGATTCCTTTACTCAAATTACTCAACTGTCTGACTGCAGAGGACGGGAGCGGCTAAACAGTTTCCATCTTTTTTTTTATTCAGCGAATTCAAAAAAAAGTTGACAAATTTCAGATGACTTTAAACTCGGTGACTGTATAGTCATTTAAAAATAGTAATATAAATTTTAAAAATGGGATAAAATTTTTAATATTGACAATAATCATTTAAAAAAAGTTTTAGATAAATTATTATATTTAACTACGATATAAAGGAGCAGTATATGAAGTTAAACTATTACAAGACAGGAAATTTCCTTCTTTTAATGGTTTTCAGCTTCTTACTTTTAACCAATTCATCACATGCAGCCATTGATGAATCTTTCTATATTGCTGAGAATTTACAAGTTAACAACATTCCGTTTGATGATGGCTCAGGATTGGTAGTAAGTTGGAAACCTTTACCAAAAGAGAGGAGAATCATTGAGTATCGTATATATCGCGGTATTACGTCTGATTCTCTCTTTTTTATCGGCAAAATCGATGTTAATGTGAAAACCGGTGTTGCTGGCGATGTGATGTATTTTTATGATACTGACTTTAATTATTTTATGGATACTCAATCTTTCGGCAAATTAAGAAAAGAGAAACATCAGCCAAAAGACAGTCCGCTTTATCGCAGATATCCCCGTGATGCCAGGGTTACAGGTCCTCAATTAGAGCATTACGATATTCTGGGTGTAATACCTGAAAAAGATTTTTACTATAGAAATAGAAAAATCGAAGTTGAAACTGAAGAAGATACAACAGTTTATGCTGGTTTGAAAGTCCGTAACTTCAGCCAAATGGCCAAAAAACTAATCCCTGATCATGAGTATTATTATACAGTTTTAGCTGTTAATGAATCACGAAAATATTTTCCACATTGTGAGCCTGCGATAGGAATTCCCAGAGAAAATGCCCCGGAAGAGACAAAAGAATTCTATGCTGTTTTTGTTAAGGATATAAATCGTTTACAATTTGAATGGTCTTTACCAATCTTTACGGATGACCAGTATTATCACAGTGTTTATATCCTTGAAAAGAAGGACCTGGAAAAATTCAATGCTTACACTAATGAACTTAAAGAAATTGAGTTGAATACTATTGCCATGAAAATAGATTCTACACTTACGAAACTTGAGCCTGAATCTCAGAATCCAGCTACTCTTATTTTCAGAAGATATTCCGGTTATCCTTACACACCATCCAAAACTGTTCATATGGATATTGTTGATGGAAAAATCACCAGGGAAGAACCTTATCAAAATGTAATTTCCGGTGAAGAAATTGAGGTAGATGTACCTGTTGATGTAGAAAATATTGAAAACTATTATTTTGTATTTTCTCTCTATGATCAAGCCAGATATGAAACTTTTTCTACCGTCTCGGAAGTCGATATAGTTTCATCAACCGATCTCCCTGTTATTCCTGAATTCTCAGTTGTAGACCGGGAAAGTGATAAAGGTGACTACAACACAATCAAATGGGGAAAACCTGTTGTATATCTTACAAATTCCACCTATTTAAACGATTCTAAAACTAAGCTTCTGGTAAATTATGAAACTAATACCAATAAAAATTATAAGATTAGAAATATTTATTTCAGAGTTTTAGATGAAACCGGCAATGAAATCACTAAAATAGATGAATTCTATCAGGATAAAAAAATAAAGTTCAAAATACCTGAAAATACATATTCTCTGAACTTTGAAATGACGTTTAAATGTAACAATGATGTAGGAGAAAATTATTTTCTTACTCAGAAATTGGTATTTGATGAAATGTCTAAATCACTTTCTCCTGAAGATCTTTTCTTAGGTGATGAAAATTTAAGGGAAAATCACTATTATATTTATAAGAGAAATTATTATGATGAAGAATTCAGGCTATCCAAAAAAGTAGTTGGTACACAACGAGAGTTAAATGATAATATAAGATATGAAAATGCCCATTTTAAATTAGTAAAACATTTTGATGCTGATAAGCAATTATTTCTTGTTAGTCCATCTTTCTCTGTACGAATAGATGACAATCATGAAGACATGGTCGGAACAAATCTTTATCCTGAAGAGGTTGAGAAAACACTAATCGAGTATCAAAAGAATATCGAAGAATACACAGCAAGCAAGGATACTTTAACTACAGAAGAAGAATTAAAAAATGCAGATGATGCTATTGAATATTATCAAAAACGTTTCGACATGAAATTGAATGATCCTATCCTGAAACACGCAACAAGTATTTCTAATCCTAAAAAAAGACTTAAATACCTGGATAAATCACGTCACATCGCTAAAAATTCATTTGAATATAAAATCGTGAAAACTGATGGAAAAGGTCATTTTACAGAATCACCTATTTATATAAATGAAAAAGCAAAACCTTTTGATTCCAATAATCCATATTTAATTTCCTATACAGGATTTGATAAAGACCATTTCTTCCCTCGTTCTAACTGGTTCAAGAAAACAATGTTTCCCGCACTATTAGCAACCCTGATCTTTGGAATTCTTGTTTATGTTTTAATAAACAAAGCTAAAAAAGGACATGATCTCTTTATCAGACCGATCGCCGGTATCGAGGAAATTGATAATGCAATTGGTCGTGCTACCGAGATGGGGAAGCCTATTCTTTTTGTTCCTGGTCTATCAGGTATCAGTGATGTTGCCACATTGGCAGGATTAGCAATTTTAGGTCGAGTTGCCAAAAAAGCTGCTGAATATGACACTAAAATACTCGTGCCTGTTCGTGACTATCTTGTACTTCCTATTGCCCAGGAAATAGTGAAAGAAGCTCATTATGAAGCAGGTCGTCCTGATAGTTTTGATAAAACCAGTGTATTTTTTATTACAACAACCCAGTTTGCATTTGTTGCTGGTGTAAATGGTATAATGATCCGCGAAAAAACCGCAACGAATTTCTATATGGGTATGTTCTGGGCAGAATCACTTCTTATGACAGAGACCGGAAGTTCAACAGGAGCAATTCAAATTGCTGGAACAGATGCAGTAACACAGATCCCATTCTTTATTACAACCTGTGATTATACACTTATAGGTGAGGAATTATATGCTGCTTCTGCATACCTGGCACGAGAGCCACTTCAGTTAGGTACTTTGAAAGCAGTTGATTACTTAAAGTTCCTGATTTTATTTCTTATAATTTCAGGAACTATATTATCAACATTCCATTTATCATTTTTAATAAACGCATTCCCTGAGAAGTAGGAGGATAGATGAAAAGACAAATTCCATTACTAATAATCATAATACTTGGTTTTATTTTTGCAGTTCATACATTTATACCCGCTAAAATTTCAAATGACTTTTATGAGTGGTGGCAATCCTGGTCAAAAGCCATATCACCCTTTGCAGTTGTTCTTGGTATAATGAGTCTGTTTATGGTCCATTCCACAAAAATATCACGGAAAGCACCTAACTGGCAATACAGTGTAGTTACTCTAGCTGCTCTTACTTTTACCTCCTTTGCCGGATTTATGTGGGGAACGCAGGAAGGAACACCATTTATGTGGCTTTTCAAAAATATACAGATGCCTATGGGGGCAACCATGTTCTCACTCTTAGCATTTCATATAGCCTCTGCTGCTTATAAAGCTTTTCGGGCTCGTTCTGCTGAAGCAACTGTTCTTTTAATTGCAGCCATAATAGTGATGTTGGGTCAGGTTCCAATTGGAATGAAAATATCCAAATTAATTCCGGAAGCTTCCACCTGGATCCTCAATGTTCCCAACCTCGCAGCTAAAAGAGGAATTGCTATTGGCGTGGGTCTGGGAATGACTGCAACTTCTCTAAAGATATTGCTTGGAATTGAACGAACATATCTCGGAGGAGGTGATTAATATGGCAAAGAAAAAAACAAGTTTCTTTGAAAGAATGCAAAATCTGGATAGAAGATATATCTATTTTGTTGTAGCATTATCTATTATCATTCCATTAGTCATACCCTTCAATTCCAGGACGTATGTAACTGCTCCGACGGAAAATGTTTACAAAAAAATTGATTCTTTTTCAGGTAAAACAGATAGAGCGATCTTAATGTGTTTCTCACATGACGCTTCCACCATGGCAGAACTTTTTCCTATGGAAGTATCGGTTTTAAGACATTGTTTTGAAAGGAAAGTTCAAGTGTTTACAATATGTTTTATGCCGGCTGCAAAGCCCTTAATGGATTATGCTATCAACACTGCGAAGGAGGATTATGATGTCCAATCCGGTATTGATTATGTCAATTTCGGTTATAAACCTTGGGGTCTTTTCCTGCCGATTCTACTTGGGATGGGTGATGACATTGGTGAAGCAGTAGAAACCGATGATCAAGGAAGGAAAGTTGCTAATCTTCCCATTATGAAGGAAATCAGGAATTATAATGAAATGAACCTGGTGATAGACTTTGCAGCTTCTGCTGCCGTATATTCATGGATCATTTATGCAAGAGCCAGATTCGGGGCTAATGTTGCAGCAGGTATCACTGCTGTTATGGCTGCAGATAACTATCCCTATCTCCAAACAGGTCAATTGACAGGTATGTTAAGCGGATTAAAGGGGGCTGCAGAATATGAAAAACTAGTGGACGTCTTTGCTACTAATAAAGATGAATTCGGTAATCCTGCGCCACTGGAATTCAGTAAAGAAGTTATTAAAAGCACCTGGATAAAATTGTCGGATATTAAAGAGCGTAAATATAAAACAGCTCGAATTGGAATGAATGCCCAAACCGTTGCTCATGTAATGATAATCGTGTTTATCATACTTGGTAATATCGGTTATTTCATGAGCAGAAAAAAGAAAAAAAATGAACAATTAGGTTAGGAGGAAATATGTCATTCGAAGCAATAAGTAATCTCGTAGCTGCTCTTTTAACACTTTGTATATTCTCTTTCTTATACAAAGATAATCCGTTTTATAAATTTGCTGAGGCTCTTTTTATCGGAGTTTCAATGGGATACGCTATTCCTCTTGTCTATGAAAACGCATTTATTCCGTTTGTCTATAGACCTATCTTTGTAAAACATAATTTCTGGATAATAATCCCTTCAATATTGGGAGCCTTATATATATTCAGGTTTAATAAAAAATTAGGATGGCTTGCCAGATACCCGATCGTTTTTGGACTAGCAATCGTAGGTATGGGCGTTATCATGTCAATGCACGCTTCTGTTCTAGTTCAAATGAGAAGTGCCATGTTACCTTTGGATAATATTAATACTATTTTAATCTTTATTGGAACTGTTACCATCCTGATGTATTTCTTCTTCTCAAGAGAACATAAAGGATTATATGGAAAGGTAACCAATATTGGAGTCTGGTTCATGATGATAGGATTCGGTGCTTCCTTCGGATATACGGTTATGGCTCGTATCTCTCTTCTTATTGGAAGAATCCAATTCCTTGTGGGTGACTGGTTGGGATTGATAAAATAAATAAAAACATAGTAAAGCCCGATTTATTTCGGGCTTTTTTAAATTCAGGAGTTTAATGCGTCCTATAGATAAGAAAGTATTTCAGAAAATAAGTGATAAAGGTATTACCTTTGATAATGTCCTGGAAATAATTGATAGAACCTCTAAATCCGAATTGAAAAAAAGCTATCCTGATGACTGCCTTTTCCAATCTGATAAGTATTTCGCTAATAATATCATTAATAATTTACTTCGCTATAAACTTATAAGGAAAGAAGGTAATAGATATTTTAAATTTGAGATGAAGAAGAAAGAATAAACCCTTAATCAACAACTCTTTCCCACTGTCTTTTTATTTCATAACCACAAACAGCACAGCTAACTCCCACGTTCAAAGAATTTTTCCAACCGCTAACAGGGATACTAACAATCTCATCGGCAAGTTTAAGGATTTCTTTTGATATTCCCAGGGCTTCATTTCCCAGAACTAATGCACATGGTTTTTTAAAAAAAATGTCAAAAATAGATTTCGCATTGGTTGTGGTCTCTAAAGCATAAATTGTAATATTTTTATCTTTTAAAAGCTTAATTGCTGATTCTGTTTTTTCAAACCTTCCCCATTCCACTTTATTATCTGTTCCCATTGCTGTTTTCCGGACTTTCTCATTCTCCGGAGTTGCAGTATAACCACAGAGAAATATCTTTTTTACACTCAAACATTCCGCAGTGCGAAAAATTGAGCCAACATTGAAAGATGAACGAAGATTATCTAATATAAAAAACAATGGGATCTTTTCTATTACCTGCTGAGAACCATCTTGATCCAAAATCAGGAAATCATTGTCCTTCAGATTCTTACCATATTTCTGTTCAAAAGGAATTACAATTTTATGGAAATCACGAATCGATAAATCCATTTCAATTTTATCTGCTAAGTTATTATTCAGATAATTAAGACATTTACGTAATTCTTTCAATAAATCAACTCTAGTCCCTTTATTTGACCAGCTCTGCTCGATTTCTCTTATAAATTCAAGAAGCGTTTTTATCTGTTTTTCTTTAGAAAATCCAATAAACTTTTTTTGAGAAAATTTCAAATTAACATCCTTTAAAATTCTTTACATAAAGAATAATTGCTGAAAAAAAATTGTAAAGGACTTTTTATCCTACCCAGTTACAATATACCATTTACCTTAGTGAACCTTAATGTTCATTAACGGTTAAAACAGTCTCATTTAATATCCACTTACGTCAGAACCTTTTACTTGACACTAATACTGTTTTAAAATTTTTAAAAGGACTGGGAATTCAAAAAATTGGAGTAAAAAATGAGCGATAATCGTATAAAGGAACATCCGATATTACCCATTTTAAAACGTAAAGAGATTACTTTTTACTGGAATAATAAACCTTATAAAGCATTAGAGGGAGAAGTAATTTCTTCTGCTCTCTTTGCAAATGGTATTAAAATATTCGGTCACCATCCCAGGGACGGCAGTGCTCAGGGTATCTTCTGTGCTAACGGACAATGTGCAAAATGCGCAGTTATAGCAAACGGAGTTCCAGTAAAATCCTGCATGACACAAGTTAAAGAAAACATGATAGTTAAAAGCATTGAAGGATTTCCTGAACTCCCTGAAGTTACAGAAGAAGCGCAATTAAGAGATATTGAAAATATTGAAACTGATGTTCTAATAATTGGAGGAGGACCGGCAGGATTATCTGCTGCCATTCAGATTGGTGAGCACAATATTCAAACTCTGTTAGTTGATGATAAAAATGAATTAGGCGGAAAATTAGTTTTACAAACTCATAAATTTTTCGGTTCAGTGGAAGATTCTTATGCCGGAACCCGTGGTAATGATATTGGTAAAATGCTGGCTGAAAAAGTTAGAACAAATACAAATATTGAAGTATGGACTAATAGTATTGCATTGTATGTATTTAGAGACAGGAAAGTAGGAATAATTAAAGATAGTATTTATAAATTGGTTTCACCAAAAATTGTATTAAATGCTACTGGAGCGAGGGAAAAATTTCTTCGCTTTAGGGGTAACTATCTGAACGGGATTTACGGAGCAGGAGCTTTTCAAACCTTAGTGAATCGAGACCTAGTTCGCCCAACCAGGAAATTATTCATTATAGGAGGAGGGAATGTTGGTCTTATTGCAGGTTATCATGCGCTTCAAGCAGGAATAGACGTAATCGGTTTAGCTGAAGCTTTACCACAATGCGGTGGTTACAAAGTTCATGCTGACAAACTGAAAAGATTAGGTGTCCCCATTTATACTTCTCATACTATTATATCTGCTATAGGAGAGGAATCTGTTTCTTCCATCACAATTTCTCAGATTAATGAAAACTTTAAACCTATAACCGGTACTGAAAAATCTTTTGAGTGCGATACAATTCTAATTGCAGTAGGGTTAGAACCTGTAAGCGAATTTGCAGAGGAAGCAAAAACTGCAGGATTAAAAGTCTACTCAGTAGGAGATGCTTTTGAAATCGCAGAGGCTTCTTCAGCTATGTTCAATGGAAAAATTGTCGGACTAAAAATAGCCAGAGAATTAGGAACCGGTATAGAAAAAATTCCAAAAAGCTGGTATGAAAAAGCTGAAATCCTGAAATCTGAACCTGGGAAAATAGAAGAATACAGGATTCCTGATATGAATAAAGGAGTTTTCCCGGTTATTCACTGCATCCAGGAAATTCCTTGTAATCCATGTATTACAATTTGTCCCACAAATTCGATTAAAATAAAAGGGGATCCCATTATGGGTCTACCTGTTTTTGAGGGGGAATGTGTGGGATGCGGAAAATGTATAGCTATCTGTCCCGGATTAGCTATAACCCTGGTTGATTTTAGAAAAGACCTTGGTTTTCCAATTGTTACTTTACCTTATGAGGTAAAAAATTTCAAAATTGAAAAGGGAGACAAAATCATCTGTGATGATATTAATGGAAATTATTTGGGAAAATATGAAGTTATTGAAATTGTTGATATTAAAAGCAATAATAGGACTCAGCTTATTAAAGTAAAAGTGCCTGAAGATATTGCCAAGAAGGTTGTTTCCTTTAAAATCCAGGAAGAAAAAGTTTCAGAACCAAAAAAAATAACTATGAATCCTGAC
>JAUXFF010000114.1 GCA_030620155.1 Candidatus Cloacimonadota bacterium
AGCTGAACCTGAAATTCCCGAAGAACCTTCACAAGTCAAAGACGAAGTTGTAAAAGAAGAGGAACCGGTAGAAAAGAAAGAAGAGATTCCTGAAAAAGAGGAAGTAAAGGTCGAAGCTGAACCTGAAATTCCCGAAGAACCTTCACAAGTCAAAGACGAAGTTGTAAAAGAAGAGGAACCGGTAGAAAAGAAAGAAGAAGTTCCTGAGAAAAAGGAAGAAGAACAACCCGCTAAAAAAGGTACTGATTCTGAAGATATGATGACTCTTCTTGATGAACATTTCAGTAAATTTGATAAGGGAAAGATTGTTGAAGGTGTTGTTGTAAGTGTGGATGAACGATCTTTACTAGTGGATATAGGGTTTAAATCGGAAAGTGCTATTCAGATCAGAGAGTTTTCAAATTCATCTATACCTGAAGTAGGTTCAAAGATAAAAGTATATATTGATTCGGTTGAAGATGGTTCCGGAAGATTGAAACTTTCAAAGAAGAAAGCGGATTTCTATTTAAACTTAGAAAAACTTACTGAAATGAAAGAAAATAATAAGACTATAGAAGGAATTTTACGACGCAGGGTAAAAGGTGGTATGATTGTTGAAATAGGAAATTTGGAAGCCTTTTTACCGGGTTCACAAATTTCAACAAAGCCAATACCGAATTTAGATCAATTCATTGGTAAAGATAGCCAATTTAAAATCTTAAAGATAGATAAAGAACGCAGAAATATTATAGTTTCCAGGAAGAAAGTTCTTTTAGAAGAACAGGAAGCCCGGCTGAATGAATTGAAACAAATAATTGTTAAAGACGCTGAATTAGATGGGGAAGTTAGAAATATTACTGATTACGGTGCATTTATAGATTTGGGTGGAATAGATGGTTTGCTCCATATTACAGATATGTCCTGGGGACATATTAAGCATCCATCGGATATGTTGAATATCGGTGATAAAGTAAAAGTCAAAGTGCTTAACTACGATGAGGAAAGCAAAAAGGTATCCCTGGGGTTGAAGCAATTGGTTCCCCATCCCTGGGAAAATATTGAAGTAAAATATCCGGAAGGAACAATAATCACAGGTAAAGTTGTAAATATTACCAATTATGGCGTTTTCGTTGAACTTGAATCAGGAGTAGAGGGATTAGTACATATTTCCGAAATGTCCTGGACCAAAAAAATAAAACATCCCAAACAATTATTGAAGGTGGGAGATACTATCAAGGCTATTGTTCTTTCCACATCAAAAGAAGATTGTCGTATCTCTCTTGGTATAAAGCAAATGGAGCCTAATCCCTGGCTCACAATAGCGGAAAGGTATCCTATTGATACTTTGGTTAAAGGTAAGATCAAAAGTATTACTCCTTTTGGTGTATTTGTTGAAATTGAAGAAGATATTGAAGGATTAATTCATATTTCCGATATTTCCTGGACTAAGAGAATATACCATCCAAAAGAAGTTTTCAATAAAGGACAGGAAATAGAAGTAAAAGTGCTTTCTATTGATAAAACCCTGCACAGGATAGCATTAGGTTTGAAGCAACTTACTGCAGACCCCTGGGATAATCTTGATGAAAAACTGCCAATTAATACTGAAATCACAGCAAAAATTGTTAAAATAATTTCTAAAGGTATATTGGTAGATGTAAATGTTGATGATTATTCGGTTGAAGGTTTTGTGCCTTTATCTCATCTTGCAATTCCCGGTTTGAGAAAAGCAGGAATGGCTTTTGAACTTGGTGAAGAACTACCTTTAAAAATAATTGAGTTGGATCTGGAAAATAGACGTCTCATTTTAAGTGTTAAAGCTTACTTTTTTGCAAAAGAAGGTGAAAAACTTAAAAATTTCGTAGAAACTCACGAAAAAAAGATAACTGAAAAAGCTGAAAAAAGAAAAGCTATTAAGGAAATACTCCCCGATGAAGAAGTTGGGAAAAAAGAATCTATAGAATCAGGAAAAGTAGAAAAAACTCCGGAACCTTCTAAAAAAGAAGATGAGAAAAAGGAAGTAAAAGCTGAAACTAAACCTGAAATTCCCGAAGAACCCTTACCGGTTAAAGATGAAGTTGTAAAAGAAGAGGAACCTGTAGAAAAGAAAGAAGAAGTTCCTGAAAAAGAGGAAGTAAAGGTCGAAGCTGAACCTGAGATTCCCGAAGAACCTTCACAGGTCAAAGATGAGATTTTAAAAGAAGAGGAACCAGCAGAAAAGAAAGAAGAGATTCCTGAAAAAGAGAAAGTAAAGGTCGAAGCTGAACCTGAAATTTCCGAAGAACCCTTACCAGTTAAAGATGAAGTTGTAAAAGAAGAGGAACCTGTTAAAAAGAAAAAAGAAAAAGAACCTAAAACAGATATTCCCGAAACAGATAAAAAAGGCGATTAATTCCAATATGTAATAAATTAAAAGGCGTCCGAGAATATACGGTTCGCCTTTTTTTTATGTTTGAGATCAAAATATGAGAATCTTTATCATAGGCTTCATGGGAACAGGGAAAACACATCTTGGTAAGAAAATTATTAATCAAACCGGACTTCCCTTCTATGATATTGATGAAGAAATTGAGAAAAATACCTCCTTAACTATTCAAAAGATCTTTAAAATATATGGGGAAAAATATTTCCGGAAAATAGAATCTAAAACACTGATCAATTGGGATAAAGATGGAATAATCGTGACTGGCGGAGGTATTGTAGAATCATCAAAAAATAGAGATTTTCTTAAAAAAAGTAAAGCAACAATTATTTGGTTGAATACAAGTTGGGAAATAATCAGTGATAGAATATTAAATTCTGATAGACCCCTGGTTAGGAAGCTCTCTGAACAAGAAATATTTGAATTATGGAAAAAAAGGTCACCTTTATACAATGAATGCGCAGATTATATCTATAATGAAAATGAAATAGAAACCCTGATTGATGAAATAAATAAACTTATTCAGTAGCCGGACTTCTCACTCTGGTGGTAATTCGAATTGTTGTTTCCGGGCTGCGTCCGGCACCTGACGGGCTGAAGGGATTGGGGTTATTATACAATTGAAAATCGACAATTGACAATCGTTTACATCAACATAGGGTGGGGCTCCGTATTTATAAGCTCCCATATCGATTCTTCCACCGAATACTCGGGTATTTCATGAATCATTAAGGAGCTTATATTCATTACATTTAGAGGTGTTACCGGAATAGATTTTCTGATTATTATATTAAGTTTTGCTTTTATTGGAATGAGGATAAATCTCTGATCTTACGATAAGAAAATAATACATTACATAAGCAAAAATTATTAGTATTCCTATATAAATCACAACCGGAATTAAATTGGGGATTTTCATTCTCATGGTAATAGTAGAGAAAATCGAGGAAGCCAAAAAAACGATTGTAGAAACCATTGCGGATGCCGGTGCTGCAGTTTTTTTGAACCTGGTGAGCAGGCAGGAATTAGCAGTAGGAAAAATAAATCCTGCAACTAAACCAAATAAACTCATAATAACAATTATCCAGATAAATGAGAAAAGTTTAAAGAAGCAAATTATCACTGAAAAAATAAGCAGAAACAGTCCTACAATTAATCCAAAATATATGATTTTTTCCAACCGGTATCTTCCCACCATTCTGTTAGTGATGAGTAATCCCACAATATATAAACCAACGGAGGGTAATAATAGATAAGAAAAGGTATGAGTATCGATTCCCAATTGAGATACAAACCAGAAAGGAGAAGCTGAAAAATACCCGATAAATCCACCTGTAGCACATGCATAAGGTATGGCAAATCCCCAGAAATACCTATCTTTTAGAAGAGTCATATAATGATTTATTGAATCCTTATAAGTTAAATTTGCAGTTTTTTCATGAATACTTTTAAAATTTATTTTGGAGATGAAATAAAGGAAAATCGAAAAAATCATCAGGAAACCAAAAATTGCTCTCCAGCTTAATATTTTCATGATCCAGCCACCAATAATAGGGCTTACTCCCAACATGCCGGATGCAGCTACGCTCACATAGATCATTCTCCTGGAAAGCTCATCTTTTTCGAATGTTTCAGTTAATATTGCTCTACTTGTAGGAGCCAGACAACCGATCCCAACTCCTTCCAGGGTTCTTCCAATTATATATTGAGTCAAGCTGTTCGAAGTCATTGATATGATGATACCGATTATAGATACGAGCAGACCCGGATAATATACTCTTACGTTTCCGTATTTTTCAGCGAGTGAACCCCAGAATAATCTTGAGATAGAGAATGCAATAAGGTAGATGGTAACGCTTAATTGAATATAACTTGTTGTGGTGTCAAAATATTTTACTAAAAAAGGGAGAGCAGGAAGAACAATTTTTACTGAAAACCAGTTCAAAAGAACCATTAAGAATATAACTCTGAAGATCTGGTTTTTTTGTTTGGAAGAAAATATGTTTTCTTTAATAATTCAATTTAAAGTAACCAGTTGTAATTTGTCTATTAATATGTATAAAATTAACTCCCAATTAGTTTTGGGAGTCAGGCTGTTGACAAAGTACAATTGACTAGTATGTTATGTAGACTTTGATTTAAATGAAATTGTCATGATGAGCCCTTCGACTACGCTCAGGGTGACACAAGCTCAGGGTGACATATATCGTTCTGCATCTGATAACAAGATTGCTGGCAAACCAAGGTTTGTCAGCAATCTCACTCCCAATTAGTTTTGGGAGTTTATTTTAATGTGATTTCATTTCATCATCAGCATCTTCCTGCTCTTCTCAAAATCACCGACTTTCAGTTTGTAGAGATAAATACCGCTGGCTACAGGATTATTGTTTTCGTCAGTTCCATTCCAGGTAACAGAGAGGGTGTGACCGGGAGAGGGTGAGATAATGAGAAATTCTTTCACTTTTTGACCTTTGATGTTATAAATTATTATTTCTACATCCTTTGCCTGTCCGGGCGAAGTTGAACGAAGCCCGACGTCCTCTGCGGTGAGATTAAATGAAATTGTTGTTTCTGGGTTGAAAGGATTTGGGTAGTTAGTCAGGATTATGTAGGGATGTAATAGAGAATTATCGACTCCCACTGGCGGTTTTTCCACCACGTTGGAAAAGGCAGCTTCAGCTTCGAGCCCGTTTGAATAAATCGCTACAACTGCATATTGATAGATATCCGGCTCCAGTAAAATCCAATCTGTATCGATGAAAGATGTGTCGGCAGAACCTTCGCAGATCAATTCCCAGAAAGAGGGAAGAGCATTGTGTATTTCCAGGAATCGGTAAACATCATAAGATTCCAAATCTCTCTCAGCGGATGTGGGTGAATTCCAGGTTATCGAAACTTCAGTATTTCCTTCATTCACCACAGCCAACACTTCAGTAGCAGGATAAGCAAGTTCATCCAGTTCGATCGTTCCCAGATCAATATCATCGGTTCCAGTCTGTAGAAATGTGTTATATGTTTCAAAACCTGCATGAGAAATTTCCAGGGAATAGTCTGCATTTCCCACAACTTCAGTGATCAGAAAATCACCATTCAGGTCAGTTTGTGTTTGATATGTATTATCTCCTGAAAGATTTACATCACAATTTGCCAAACCTACGCCTGGTTCGTCACTACCCCACACATTTCCACTGATCTGTATCGTTTGAACCTGGTTGGGAATCCAGGCTGCACCACCGGTGGAATGATGATTTGGATAAGGATTAGGAAATTCCACCCAACTTCCGCCCACTCCCTGAGAAATATCGTAGGCAAAATAGGGAATGTCATCATCTCCGCGTGTTGCTGTCAGGTAAACTGTATTATCACCTACTGCTAATCCGCGCCCCTGTCCGTTACTGGCAGGAATTGTTCCCGTTAGTAGGATCATTTCTCCCGTATCGATATTGATGGAATACAGTCCCGATGCCCCATATTCGGTATAACCATAGAATAAACTGTCCAGCGGATTGTAATCCAGGGCAAAGAAGCGAAAGCCATAGCCGGTGTAAACATCCAGAACTAAAGTAGCAGTTCCCGTCGTCGTATCTATGCTGTAAATCCCTTTGGGATTAGCATAATTGGAAAAGCCATAAAGCGTGCTGTTTCCATAAGCCAGAGCACTCATATCTTCGCTGATCGTGCAGATCTGCTGAGGTGATGAAAAGAGAGTTGCTTCGTAGAGATGGGTGGTGAACGCACCTTCACAAATATAAATAATTCCATCAGGAGTAGCTGCTGCACCACTTACATCAAAGGAATAGTTGCTAATCCAGTTAATGTCGGGAAATCCTGTCATGTCGGAATAATAAGTGGGTGGTGTCGAGCCTTCCAAACCAACAAAAAGAGTTCCTTCAGCAGCCAGATTTAAACTATTAAATAATAAAAATATAAAAACTATTAAACTCCGTATAGATGAAGTGAAAGGAATAAAAAGTAAAATAAATGTATTTTTACTCATTTTTTCTCCTTTTTATTTGCTTATATCTTCCCAACAATATAAGTCATGATCAGCACGATAAGTAATGCTGGCAGCATGTTCAATACCCTGATTTTTTTGATCTCTAAAATCCTGATTCCCATTCCTATAAGCAACAAACCACCTACAGAAGATAAGTTATTGATATAATTATCATTGAAGTAGTTTCCAAAAAATTTTGTGAGTAAGGTTAGACCTCCCTGATAAATTAATAGCGGTATCACAGAAAATAATACTCCAATTCCCAGAGCTGAGGAAAGAGCTATCGATGAGAAACCATCCATTATGGATTTGGTTAACAATAGATTTGGTTTACCGCCCAAACCTTCTTCAATTGCTCCAAGAATGGTCATCGAGCCCATACAGAAAAGTAAAAATGCAGTAACCAATCCCTCTGAGAATTTTGTATTGGTAAATTTGAGCTTTACCTTTAATTTTGAGCTTAACTTATCGAACCATTTTTCAATATTTAAAAGCTCACCCAGAATTGAACCAGCCACAATACTGATAATAATTATCAGGAATTCGGTAGATTTCATAGCCATGACAATACCAAGAAAAATAGTAAAGATTCCAATTCCCTGAAAAGTGATCTCAGTGATACGCGAAGAAAGTTTGGAGTGTACCAGCAAACCGATCAAACTACCTATAATAACCGTTGCTACATTAATTATCGTTCCTAACATATTTTTCTCACATTTTTTATCCAAGTAATAGCTTCAGCATTTTCACAATCTTTTTTTTCTTACTAAATTTTTCTTTCAGGATGTTCATGTAGAGCATAGCAGTATTTCTGGGTGGCACTGTTTCTTTTTCTTTTTTTATCAATTTAGCAGCATTGGAAGGACACCTGGTAACGCACAATCCGCAACCAATACACCTGTTAAGGTCAATATAAGCAATTTCATTTTCAAGTCTTATTGCTTCCATTTGGCATCTGTTGATGCACACACCACAACCAATACATAGTTCAGATACTATCTCAGCGAAATAATTTGTAGCAAAAAGTTCTGCTGGTCTGGGATATTTTTTCGCAGCAGTTAAAACACCGCAACAGCAACCGCAACAGATGCAGATGCAGAATGGTTCGATTGAATTTCCAGGTTGCAGAACCAGACTTTTTTCTTCCGCCTCATCCAATAATTGCAAACATTCCTCTTTGCTGATTTCCCGAGCTTGGTTTCGTGCTGCATAACTTTTAGAACCGAATATCAGGCAAATTTCATAATTATCCGTTTGCTTACATGGTTTACCCAATAAAGCTTCACCCTGTTTGCACACGCAATTTGCCACTTGGATGGGTCTTTCGGTATTTTGTACAAACTTGCGCATGTCATCATATATAGCGATCTGATGTTCCGGTATAATTGCCTTAGCATGTGGACTGGTTCGTAATTGAGGCAGCGATGTGCGGAAGAATTCGTCTCCAAAAGCTTCATCAAAATATTTTTGCATGTTCTCTGCGAATTCTTTAGTAAGATGATCAACATGATATTCGAACATTCCAATTGCAAGCATGGCACTTGAATAACGAGGTGAATCTTCTTTTACGGAGCGTTCGATGCATCCGTCCATAAACATTTTGTGAAGATAGGAAGCAAGCTCAGCCAGAGGCATTTCCACTTGGAACCTTTCCATTAATCTCTTCTGAATTTTAGTTGGAGATTTCGCTGCCAGGTTCAAGCAGGTAGCAATCATTGCTTCCAAAGGAGTGAAGAAAAATTTTAATATTTCAATCTCCACACCAGATTCAGTTGCAGGAAAGCCAATAGGAAAATTATCCAGGTGTAATTGCAGATTTCGATAGATCTGTTCA
>JAUXFF010000192.1 GCA_030620155.1 Candidatus Cloacimonadota bacterium
AACTATAGAAATCGCTCATTGGAATTTTCTACCCGTCCTGGTTTTAATAATCTTTCTGTTCCTGAACTTAAGAAAATATTTGCCGATTCCTGTTCAATTCTCCCTTTCCAGTTTCCTACTCATCTGGTCTATGCATTACATAATGATCTTCCAATATGAAGTACTTTCCCGAACGCATTTCACAACATATATAATGTGTGGTGTTTTTGTCATTCTCACAGGATTGTCCATTTATAAAGCAAGGAAAAGTAAACAGATCCATTCCATAATGTTCTGGTCATATTTCAGCTTGCTGACCGCCTGGTCGATACTTGAATATATCTGGGGATGGAGATTGATCCCTGGACCGTATTCTATTTAATTAGTGTTTATCCGTAAAGTGCTGTTTCGAGTTGTCCGTTCTCCGTAGTTCCGAAGCATTCGGAACGAAGGATGAATACGGAGCTTGCGACCCCAATGAAATAGAAAAAAGATTTCACCCTGATGAAATAATAAAAGCGATTTCATTGGGCAAGCGGGGCTAGCGACGACTCGAGGTATCTTGAATACGCACTTTGTCTTCCCGAAAAATCGGGATCGTTCCCCCGATACGGTCATTCTTCCCTACGGGGTAAACTTACGAGTCGAAAAACCCAATATCCATCAAGGAATGATGAATAATGAAGGAAAATAAACTCAGTGCTCTCCGTGTGCTCTGCTGTGCCCCGTTGGCTAACTGGGGTGGTTAATAAAAGGAAAAACAATGAAGAAAACAAGGAGTTGCGATGGATATTTAATTTAAGCTTATTTTTTTTATTCATCATTTGAGAATGCGTCTCAATATCAAATAAATAGAAGGAGAAAAATTATGAAATTATTAACAATGATCACATTAGTTCTGATTTTAACAACTGTATTGTTCGCTGAATTAGAACTGCCGAATATCCATTCAGCTATTGTGTTGGATGAAAAGGTTATAAGTAACACATCACATATCTTGATTTATGATGAAGAGGATTTGCTGAAAATATCGATAGAAGATGTGGGGAAATATCACGGAGATGTTTGCCTCTGTCTCACGCTTGCATTCAGAGTGACGCAACTGGCTATTTCACAATTATGGCAGGATGAAATACCAAAAAGAGGTGATTTCAAAATAATTAGTGCCTGCCCAACCCCAGGAACGAAAGATTGCTTTGAATTTATCACACGAGTAATAACAAGAGGGGAAGATAATGATTTCAAACTTGAACTTCCACCAGGAACTGATATTGAAAATATGAGAAGTGATAATTTCACTTTCATCTTTATCCAGAAGTCTTCTGGTGATTCTATTAGAATTCGGTCGAAAGATGGAATTTTCCCTGATGGATTCCTTAAGTTGCGAAATATTGTCAAATACGGAAAAACAACCACCAGGGAAGAGGAAAATAATTTTTGGTCGATCAAGCGGGAACTTAAACAGAAATTTATGACTTTGCCTGCAGAGGATATTTTTGTATTTGAACGGTAAAGATTGCATTAAGGATATATAATTCCAATAAAAAATAAAAAGGAGAAAAATTATGAAATTATTAACAATGATCACATTAGTTCTGATTTTAACAACTGTATTGTTCGCTGAATTAGAACTGCCGAATATCCATTCAGCTATTGTGTTGGATACAAAATTCTATTCCGGAGGTGATTCCAATTCAGGAAATTATGACACAAGTAACAGGATCCAAGTTCGAAAAGCTGCTCTGGAATTTACAGGAACACTCGATAAAAAAATCGATTATGCGGTTGAATTTGGAGTTGCTACTTGTCAGGGAACCGGATTAAACCTGAAACTTATGGATGCTTCCATATTTTACAATTTTAATAACAACATCAAAGCAGGATTATTGCAAGGTCACGTCTTACGAGGTTTCGTAGGAAAAACTGAATGTTCCGAACGATTAACTTTGGAAAAACCTGTATTTTTCAAAACTTTCGCAACCTGTCACCCTACCGGATTTGTCGTAAATACAAATTTTGAACTAGGAGAAGTTGCTGCTCTGGAAACCGAACTTGCTTTAATGAACGGTGTGAACGGAACATTCGATGGAGAACACGACTACAATCTTGGTTTGATCTTTCATACACCTTTTTCAGGACTTTCGGTTTCAGCAGATTACAATCATACTGAAAAAGGCTACTATGATGAAAATTTCCAATTGTATTCAGAATCAGGTTACCGTTCCATTTGCGGATTAAAGTATGATAACTATAATTTCCAAGCAACCGGAGAATATTTGATAGGAAAAGGATTCACTTATGATGACCAGGAAATGACAGCATATTATTTGCAGGCAGGATATGCTTTTCCAATGAAATATAAATTCCTGAATTATATTCAACCTTATGCTATGTATGAATTCTGGGATAAAAATTCCGCAGAAGATGACGAAAGTGAATACACTTACATCAATGCAGGTTTGATATTTAGTCTGACTGAATCAACCAGATTAAGATTCAATTATATGAAACCGCAGGATAAACCTGATAACGCTCCTGAAGAAGCATCTATCTTTGTTATCAGGCTGCAGACGAAATATTAAAAAAATGGGGGAATAATGAAAAAAATCATCTTAACAGTATCGTTTATTTTTGTAACTGCTCTAATATTATTAGCAGACACAGTTACAATCGAACCAAGTGATGATATGTACACTGATCCTGATCATCCTGGTACAAATCCAACAATTACAGAACTCTGGACAGCGGATTTTAATCCCTCCGGCCATTTTGAGCGAATTATGATCAATTTTGATCTTTCATCGTATATCGGTCAAACAGCAGAAAGTGCAATTTTGCATTTAACCCGCTTTTACAGTTGTCCGAGCGGAGGAACAACTGCTTCGACCTTTTATGCAATTACCGAAGAATGGACCGAAGAAACCTGGGATCATACTCAACACATCCAATATGATCCTTCTGTAAATATGCCGTATGTTTTTTCCGGAAATGGCGGCAATGCGATCGTGCCATTCGAGGTTGATATTACGGATTTTATTAACACTTTTTTAGAGGGTTCATTTGAAAACAACGGATTTGTGATCAAAGCGAATTCCAACCAGAAATTCAGCAAATTCTATTCAAAAGAATATTCCAATACAGATTATCGACCCAGCCTGGAGATCACCTTCCCGGGTTCAGATGCTGGTGATGAAATCATTACCGGAAATATCGAATTCCTCAGGAATTATCCCAACCCATTCAACCCGGAAACAACAATTTCTTTTCAATTTAGCAACGAACAAAACCAACAAAACGAACAAACAAAACTTGAAATCTACAATATTAAAGGACAGAAGATAAAACAGCTTATCAGCAAACAGCTTCCAGCAGGTCAGCATTCTGTGGTATGGAACGGAACAGATAATTCAGGAAAACCAATCACGAGTGGAATTTATTTCTACAGGATAAAATCCGCAAATTCGGTGAAAATGAATAAGATGATATTGCTTCGTTAGGTTCAAAGATGAAAATTATTATTTGCGTTGCAGGAATTATATTCATAGCCCTCGTTGTTTCTGCAATTGAATCAGACATCAGTAAAGAAGATTTCATCTCGCTTGCTCATTCTTCTATAAAAGCTGATAGTATTTCTTTCTGCACCTTCGAAGATGTTAGATTCGCACAATACAATGATGAAGAAGGCAATCTGGTCTTCTTCATCATTTCTTCCGATTTTTCCAAACCTGTAGGATACGAAGGTATCACAA
>JAUXFF010000215.1 GCA_030620155.1 Candidatus Cloacimonadota bacterium
ATTCTGATCCCAGGTTATTAATGAAATGTCTGTATTAATTTCCAGATATTCCCCATTTGATTCGACAAACAATTCTGACAGAGTTCCTAAAAAGAACATAATTGGACTGCAGTCACAATCCTTAAATACATAAAAACCAATACTATCCATATTAGAAAATGTGAATTTTACTTCACCATTCAGGAAACCATTTTCTTCAATAAGATTTTTTTCATAAACTTTATAATGAGGATTATCAATTTCGAACTGCTCACCATTTAAATAATTATTTATAAGTTCATCGAAATCCGTATCACTTACTATTTCACCTTCATCTTCATCAGACATCAAATTCACATATTTAATCGTTCCTTCACCAGAACCATCATCGTTAATTTTAAAACGATATTCCTTATACTCAGAAGTCAAACACCCGCTTAAAAATAAAAAGATAACTAAACATACAAAAAGACTCATAAAATTTTTCATTCTTCTACCTCCTTGTATAAATTATGATTTAGAGTTACCTTATAAGAACCATTTTTTTGCAGCTTATATTATCTCCAGCTTTAAATTTATAGAAATAAATACCACTGGATGCATCCCTACCTTCAAAGTCCTTACCATTCCACTTAACATTATAAGTACCAGCCTTCATTTCATTATTCACTAAAGTATTGATTCTTTGACCTTTGATATTATAAATTTCAAGACTGACCAGGGAAGTTTCTTTCAACGAATAAGTAATAGTTGTTTCAGAACTGCGTCCGGCTACTGCCGGATTAAAAGGATTTGGGAAGACATTAGTATAAAACACGTTTTCTTTAACGATTTCATGACTGACCGGTGTTTCTCCTAATTCTTCAAAAACCTGGTCCAGGAACGAAAGAACATCTTCCTCAAAGAAATAATAAAGAGGAAATCCCAGAAAAATAAAAGCACCATAATCCTGAGATTTTAAAGCACAGATCTCATCCTGATAAATACTCCCCTCTATACCTTCATAGTTATATATTCCATTTCCTGCTTCAGGGAAAATACAAACAAAAGGCAGGGTTCCATTAAAAGCAGGACTCAATTTCTCTTCATCGAGATACAGGTCAGGATATTCTTCTGACGAAGCGGATAAAAATTCAAAGGCATTAGCCAGTTGAACTTCATCACAATATAAGAAATCTCTGATAAAATAATCAGAAATTTCATGAGCTGTCTTCCATCCGGAAACAATTAGATTCCCTCCTGAAATAAGATAACAACCCAGATTTTGAAGATTGTTATTAATAAAATGTTGAGGAAGATCATCATCATGCCAGAGTATAGTTGAGAAATTCGCCAGGTATTCCACAGAAGGAAGTCCTTCAGTTTCATAATCATATTCAGTAAAACCGACACTTACTACATTCTGATAAAATGTGTCCACCATCTCGTCATCAGGATTTCCGGGTACTCCAGGTCCATCCATTGTCTCATCAATAACTAAAACTCCCTGATCGAATGGAAATTCAAAAGGCATAGCTTCACAATAATCTGAGAAATCAGTTTCCCAAATTTCATTTTTAATAGCTTTAACTCTATAATAATAGGTAGTTCCATTTACTACATCATTATCTACAAAATATGTATCAGTGATAATTTCTATATTTATCTTTACAAAATTATTTTCCGGTTCTAATGAACGATACACATCAAAACCATCTATTTCGATATCTTCCCAAAAAGGAGTCCAGTATACTATCACCACATCATCAGCAGCATAAGCATTGTTAATCTGTACAGGGTAATAAGTATTTCCCCAGGAAATAATCCAGCTTTCCGGATCAAATTCCACTGATGTATAAGCAGGAGAAATTATTTCAGATATAGTTTCAGCAGGTATATCCGGTGAAGCATCCACCAGAACAGATTCATATTCGGTACCATAATTGACATGAAACGGAACTCTGATATAAAAATCGGTATTTGTATTGGATAAAGTTTTCACATAAGTCAGAATTTCAGTTGTAGCGGCTCCAGCATTGATAAAATATGTGTATTCCATAGATGGTATACCCGGCTCAAATATCCATTGCTGGAAAAATTGTTCAAGGTCCATCCCGCTTACATTTTCACATATTTCCCTGAATTCGGAAGTTACAACATTCTGATTGTGATAGGTTTCAAAATACGTTTGTAATATCTCGAAAAAAGTGTCATCTCCTACAGTTATTCTAAGCATATGTAATACAGAAGCAGCCTTTTCATAAGTTACAGGAGTAAAATAATTATTGTAGGAAGGATCATAAATCGTATAACTACCTCCACCTGTCCAACTCAAATAATAATTCTGAATATTATAGATCACATAATCAATAAATTCTTCATAACCATATAATTCTTCTGTAAAAATCGCTTCCGAATAGACTGCAAAACCCTCTGAAAGCCAGACATCAGCCCAGGTTAAAGGAGTCAGGCAATTACCAAACCACTGATGGGACAATTCATGTGCTATTACGGTTTCATAAGTTAAAGCTCCTGTGATAATATAACTTCCTAATGTAGTCATTGTCTGATGTTCCATTGCACCGAACGTCACCATAGGTACGACAGCATTACCATATTTCTCAAAAGGATATACACCATATTTTTCTGTATAAATTTCTACCATCAAAGGTAAATTCTGAAAATCGATTAAAGCATTATCATATTGTCCGGGAGTTACAAAATTCTGAATTAACAAACCATTATAATCCTGATTAAGTTCAACAAAATTTGCTGCTGATATACACGGTAAAAATGTCGCCATAGGGTTTGAACCATCCCAATGATGAGTTTTAGTGCCGTCACCATTATCAATAATATCCGTCCGAATACCATTACAGGCAACTAACCAATCATCCCTCATGGTTACATGGAAATCAACTTCTGCTTTATCCCATGGATGATCATAAGCAGGCCACCACCACCTGCATCCGCTTGGGTCGGATAGCGTAAAAACATAACTGCTGCTGAAAATCATGCCCAGATGATAAATATCATTACTTTGAACAGGATATCCGGAATAGCTTACAGAAGTTGTAAATTGTTCTCCAGGGATTATGGTTCCCAGC
>JAUXFF010000019.1 GCA_030620155.1 Candidatus Cloacimonadota bacterium
AAAACCCAAATATCAAATTACAAATAAATTCCAAAACCCAAATATCAAATTACAAAAAATCCGTAAATATCCGTCCTATCCGTGGTATCAGTGTTCTATAGATTCCAAAATACAAATATCCCCATACAGTCACTGCGTTCCTTACGGGGCAGGCAATTTTAATTTTTCATTTTTCATTTTCCATTTTTAGTTTTTAGTTTTTAGTTTTTAATTGTCAATGCGCCAAGGCGCACAAGTTTTCGATTTTTAATTTTTAATTTTCAATTTTCAATTTTCAATTAAAAAACTGGTACCCCCTAGGGGAATTGAACCCCTGTTGCAGGAATGAGAATCCTGAGTCCTAGGCCACTAGACGAAGGGGGCGTAAAACTGGCGGAGACGTAGGGATTTGAACCCTAGATACAGTTACCCGTATACACGCTTTCCAAGCGTGCTCCTTAAGCCACTCGGACACATCTCCGTTGAATTGTCGAAAAAAAATTCTGATATTTTTCTGTAAACTATTTTTTTATAGTATTATTTACTTTTTTTATCTTCAAGGAAGTCTTTTAAAATTGTTTTTACATCTTCCGGACTAAGAGCTGTTGAGGATACTTTGTCATAGTTTTCATCACCGATATATTTTTCAAAAGTAATTTTTAGTTTCCGTTGTTCTCTTGGAAGGATCTTAGGCCTAATATGTCTCTTTTCAAGAATCGAAACAATAATAACACCACCCAGGATAATTATCCAGTTTGTATATATCCAGAACAGGAGAATGGGAATTGAAGCCAGTACCCCAAAAATAAGTTCGAAATTGGTAAAATGTGCAATATACCAATTGAATAATGATTTGAATATTATCCAGAAAACAGCTGAGATAGCTGACCCGATAAATAACGAACGCTTGGTGACCCTGATCGTAGGTATGAGGAAGAATCCCAGTGTAAAAATTATAAACAAAAGAATAAAAGGAGTGAGATACAAGGATGTTTTCTGCAGGAAGGGGAATTCTATAAATTGAGCAATTATGGGTACTGATGTGGCAGAAAAGAGGATTAGTAAAAGTAAGCCACCGAAAATAACCATTCCCAGGAATTTTACAAAATTTGAAAGTAAACCTTTTCTCCTCAATTCATGTACATTTAGAATTCTATCAAAAGAATCATTTATAATTTTAAAAAGTGAATAAGATGTAAAAATAAGAATTAAAAAATTAAGAGAATTAAAAGATATCTTCTGTTCAATGATCTGAGCAATGTAATTGGAAATTAGTTCAGCGGAACTGGGAAGAAATATTGAAATTAAGATGTCTTTTATTTGAGATTGGATTTTCAGGAATGGTAATTCGGGCAGGAGAAATATAATAAAAATAAGAAAAGGAACAAAACCGAGTAAGGTTACAAAAGTAAGAGCAGCTGATTCTTTAAAAATTCCTTCATGAGAAAATTTAGTTCTAAAAGCTTGTAGAAAAAACACTAATTTACAGTTTTTAAATTTTTTTATTTTGTCATTTAATATTTTATTATTCATATCTTAATGCCTCAACAGGATTTAATTTGCTGGCTTTGATAGCAGGGGAGATTCCGAAAATCAATCCTATTCCAGCAGAAACCATCAAGGCTACAAGGATCATAAAACCACCAGCAATTAATTCAAAGTCAAGATATTTACTGACTATGTCTAAAATTGATAATCCGAGAATAATTCCAAATACACCACCGATTGTAGTAACCAGGATGGTTTGAACAAGAAACTGCAGGAAAATATCTCTTCTTCTGGCTCCCACAGCAATTCTGATACCTATTTCTCTCGTTCTTTCCTGTATTGAAGCCAGCATGATATTCATTATCACAATTCCACCTACAAGTAAAGAAATGGCACTGACCAGGAAAAAAATTATCCTGAATTTTGCAGCATTTTCTTCCATCTCTTCTGCTTCTTCCTGGGCTGATTCTATTCTGAATACAGGTTCACCTGCCCTCAGGTTTAAAATAATGGCTTCTAATTTTCTTCTTAGATCAGGAGCACTCTTTACATCCTGGGCTTTTACTGCAAAACTTCCAATATTATCCTCTCCTGTTCCTTTGTGGATCATTGTACTTAATGGTGTAAAGGATCTTCTATTTAAATAAGAAAGTGCATTTTTACTGCCAAGATTACCACTGTTATATAAATAACGATGTTCCATTATTCCAATTACCTGTAACCTCCTGTTATGAACCGTGATCATTTGACCTAAAGCTTTTTTATTACCAAATAGTTCTTCCTTGACCTTTGTGCCAATTACAACTATATCATTAGACTGTCTTATGTCAAAGTTGCTGATAAATCTCCCTTTGCCAGCGTCCCATTCTTCAATATCTGAAAAATCAGGATAAACTCCGAAAATAGGTCCTCGATATTCTTTATCTTCATAAGAAAATTTTACATGATGACGGATCTGGGGATTCATATATTTAGCTTCAGGAATGAGTGAACGGATTAATTCAATTTCTTTTAAAGAGAAATAAGTACTTAATTTTCTTTTATTATTATAATTCCAATCTCTGTATACGGTTATTTTTGTAAGTCCACCCCGTTCCATCATCCATTCCAAAGTTTTTTTGTTAATTCCATTCACTAATGATAGAACAACGATAATAGACATTGTGCCAAGCACAATTCCGGTAATGGTTACAAAACTCCTGATCTTACGTGACCAGAAATCGAAAAAACCGACTATTAGACTTTCTTTAAGAGAAATCGCCATTTTTTATAAGTCCGTCTACTATATGAACGATTTTATTCGCTCTTTCTGCAACAGCAGAATCATGAGTTACAATAATTATGGTATGTCCTTTCAGGTGCAGTTCTGAGAAAATGGTTAGAATATCTCTTCCTGAAGATGAATCCAGGTTACCTGTAGGCTCATCTGCCAGTAAAATTGCTGGGCTGTTAACAATAGCTCTGGCTATTGCTACTCTTTGGCGTTGCCCACCGGATAATTCGGAAGGTTTGTGTTTCACTCTGTCACTTAAGGCAACTTCTGCTAATACTTCTCTCGCTCTTTTTATGCGATTCCTTTTTGAAAGTCCTGCATACATCAATGGTAATTCAACATTTTTTTGAACACTGAGATGGGGAAGAAGATTAAAAGTCTGGAATACAAAACCAATCTGTTTATTCCTGATTGCAGCCAATTTACTCTTTTTCATGCCGCTAACTTTTTCATTATTTAAAAAGTACTCTCCAAATGTTGCTGTATCCAGACAACCCAGAATATGCATTAAAGTTGATTTTCCTGAGCCGGAAGGTCCCATTATAGCAACGAAATCACTTTTATTAATTTCAAGATCAATTCCATTTAAAGCAGGAACTGTTATTTTCCCCATTTTGTATTCTTTCTTTATATTTTGAATCTTAATCAACTCTTCCATAAGAAGATACCTCATCTATGATTTTAATATGTTATACAAATTCTATAGGTTGTTAATTGTCAAAGAAAAATTTGTTTATTGACTAAAATGGATATGTGAAACTGTTGTAACGTGAAGCTCTTTAACCTGTGAAATTATATAATATTTCACTGGGTCTGCTTTGCGATAAATGAAAACAATGAACTCTCCCTGCTGCTTGCACCGCCGTAGTTTTTTTATCGAAGGCGTGTCCTTCTCCCAGACGGAGAAGGAACATGAGAAAAGCAATCCGGCTTCGTCCCGAAAACATTCGGGGCTTCGCCGGGACAGGAAGGTAACTCAAACAATCCTGTTTGAGAAAAACCTTGAAAACGGTTTGCTAACAGAGGAAATCTTTCAAGTGAACCCAAGGCATGTCGTCATGGCATGCTTTTCAACGGTTAGATGTTCTTTCCGAAGCTTCCTGCAAAGGAATGCTTTCCGGCATCCGTCAAATTTCGATCCGGCTCCTGACGGAAGCCGGAGTAAACACTGCCGGATTCGGAAAGTTTCCTGGTTTCTTTAAACCTTCCGAATCTTTTTATGTGAGAAAACAGTCCGGCTTCAAAAGCAGGTGATGATACATATCATCACCTTCGACGCCGGGACAAGGAAGAAAGCTTCGGAAGGTGATTCAGGGTAACGCAAAGCTTTTACTTTGCGAAATGTTAGGATTATAATGGTTATAAAGAATTAAGAAAAATTATGGAAATAAAATTAAATCTTAACGGGGAAATAATTTTAGAAGGTTCAAAATCTATTTTGAACAGGGTTTTGATTATTTCAACTTTTTTACGATCACAATTAATAATCCAGAATATTTCCAATTGTCTTGATATTAAAACAATTTTAATAAATCTCAAAAGAATGGGATTCAAATTAGAATTTTTTAATAACTCATTATTAATCCAACCTCCGAACGAAATATCTAATAAGCAGCTTTTTTTCATTAAAGATTCCGGTGCTGCCTTTAGATTCTTATTAACCAGGTTAGCTTTTCTGGATGGAATTAAGTCCAGGATAAATGTAAGTAGACAATTAAAGGAAAGACCTATTTTACCTTTGGCTGCAATTTTGAATAGAAATGGAGCTGAGATTGATTTTTCTGAATATCCTTATAAAATTATTGGGAAAAAATTTATTGAAGGGGATATAGAGATCCCAGCAGATATCAGCAGTCAATTTATTTCTTCCATATTATTGACATCAAATAACTTACAGAAAGACCTGAAATTAGTCCTGAAAGGAAAAATAGTTTCTAGACCCTATATAGAAATGACCTTGAAAATAATGAAAGAATTTGGTATCAACAGCGAATTTATAGATAATGTCATTTTAATACCTTCTAAACAATGTTATAGAAATATCGAACGATGTTCTATTGAACCTGATTTTTCTTCCGCCTGTTATTTCTGGGTATTAGGAGCAATTAATTCAGGTGAGATCTGGATAAAAAGCAATCTTAGAAAATCTTTGCAACCTGATTATAAATTCTTAGAAATCTTAAAAAAAATGGGAGCTGAAATTCATTTTAACAAAGAAAGAATAGGAGTCACAAAGAAAAAATTAAATGGGGTAGAAGTTGATATGAAAAATATGCCGGATCAGGTTCCAACACTTGCTGTCCTGGCTTTATTTGCAGAAACAAAAACTACGATTGAGAATATCTCACATCTGAAATATAAAGAATCAAATCGAATTAGATCCCTGTTGATAGAATTAAATAAAATTGGTGCAAATATAAAATATACTAATAATATCTTAACGATCTATCCTTTAAAAAAAGTTCCACCACATATAACATTAAATAGCTATTCAGACCATCGTCTGGTTATGTCTTTTTATATCTTAAAATCTGTGTTTCCGTATTTGAAGATTAATAACAAGAACGCTGTAAAAAAATCTTATCCGAATTTTCTCAAAGATTATAAAAGATTACGATAGAATAGGCAATAATTCTTGACACATATTTTTAAAATACTTATTTTAAGAATATGAGACAAAAAAAGAAGATTGTTATCTTGTCAGGTGGTTTTTCAGAAGAAAAAGAAGTTTCAAAAGTATCTGCTTATGAAATAGAAAAAGCACTTAAAACTAAAAATTTTGAAACTACTCTTATTGATCCCTCGGATTTCGATTCTTATTGTGAAATGATATCAAAAATAAAAGAGATTGATCCCTTTATAGTCTTTAACGGGTTACATGGAGCGGAAGGAGAAAACGGTAGAATACAATCTCTACTTTCCTTAAATAAAATTTTATATACAGGTTCAGATTATAAAGCCAGTGCTATTTCAATGGATAAATATTTATCGGGAATACTCGCTGATTCTATAGGAATTCCCATTCCCAATCGGTTAATAATAAATAAGCAGAATTCCTTTTCCAAAAAGAACATTATTGAGGAAATAGGTTTTCCTATGGTTATAAAACCCAATGATTCAGGGTCATCTGTTGGAATTACTTTTATCAATGCCAGCAGGAATATTTCCGACTCTATCAAATTAGCATTTAAATATAGTAATGCTGTTATTTGTGAAAACTATATTAAGGGCAGGGAATTAACCGTAGCAATCTTAGATGATAAACCTTTACCTGTCGTAGAAATTAAACCTATAAATGGTTGGTATGATTATACAAATAAATATTCAAAAGGACACACAGATTACGAAGTTCCTGCTGAACTTTCTGAAAAAGAAACCTTATCGATCCAGGAGTATGCAATAAATATCTTTAAATTTTTAGGATGCAAAGTTTATGCACGAGTAGATTTCAGGTATGATAGTAAAACTTTTTATTTTTTGGAAGTAAATACTCTTCCAGGCATGACCCCTCTAAGTTTAACACCAATGGCTGCCAGGGAAGATGGCTATGAATTTGATGAACTTTTACTGAAGATCATTGAATGTTCTTTAAAAAGATAATTTTTTTTAGGAGTGTATATTATGAAAAAATTATTAATTTTATCATTTATTTTGATAAGTACAATACTGATAGCTGAACCTGTTGAACTTACAATCACACCTCCAAGGGTTGTTTATAATTATTTCTATCCTGCTTATATTGATCCTGAAAACCCTCAAAACCAACCGATATTATTCTGGGTGGAAGCAATTAATAATACTGAAGAAGACATTTCCAATTATGAAATAATATTCAACCTGACATGGAGAGATTATGATCTAGTTACAAATGTAATTGTTAAACCCAATGATGTAGGTCCTTATTGGATATTACTAGCAGGAGGAAAATTTCGTTTGAATAGCCAGGATATAATAGTTTCTGGTGAATACAATAATTTTTGTGCTGAAGGTTTTGAATTTGATGATATTATGGACAATTGTCCTGAATTTGAAGACCTGGTTCTCAGATTAGGTTATTTTCCTGATGGTGATTATGTTATGACCATACAAATGTTCGAGAGTGATAGAATGGAGTTATCAGCACCTGCAACATTCACTTTTTCCGTTATTACTCCTACTGCCATCTCCTTGATCTCTCCCGGGAATCCAATGGGGTTAGGCCCGGTATCGATATCTGATCGTTATCCGATTTTTCTCTGGTTTTCAAATTTAACTGAGTTTACATTAAAAATATATGAATGTATTAGTATGGAATCAAGCCCGGAAGAAATTGAAATGCAATCAGATCTGATTTTAGAAGAAAACATAACGAACAGTATTGTATTTTCCTATCCCACAGATGCTTATCCATTACGATACGGTAAGGTTTATGCCTGGCAAGTTTCTTCTGATATCATAACGCCTATGAAATCTAAAGAAGAAGAAATCAAAAGCAGTATGTATTTGTTTACGCTTTCTGAAGAAGAATTTGGTAATCAAGAAGAGCAAATACTGATTAATTTTTTAACGCAGTTGAATATTGAAGGATTAGATGAATTAATTCTTTTACTGGAAAAAGGATACTCTTGTGAAAAGCTTGTATGGGAAGGACGAGAAATATCAGTAAATGAGCTGAACGATATTTTAGAAAAGGTTATTTCCGGGGAAAAGAAAGTTAAAAGTGTTTTAATTGATTAGGAGTATAAAATGAAATATCTAAGAATTATTATTATCATAGTGTTTATTTTTTCTTCCTATTTATACAGTCTGGATACAATAGCCTTAACAATAAAAGTTAAGGGGACAGTTGAACTGAACCGCGATTCAAATATCAAAGAAATTATAACAGGTGAAGAATTGTACAATAATGATATTTTAGAAAGTAAAAAAGATTCTTTTGCAGCAATAAAATTTATAGATGGCAGTTCTATTGTGAAACTATTTCCCAACAGTATTTTAGAAATAAGAACAGAAAAGGAAGGTAAACAACTGAATAAGAACAATTTTCTAAAAATGGGTGAATTGTGGGCAAAAGTAACTCAGCATACTGGAAAATTTGAGGTTGAAACCCCAACTACGGTTGTATCAGTTAAAGGCACTACATTTTTGCTTTCTATAGATAAAAATGGTGAAACAGACCTTTTTACTTTTTCGGGTGAAGTTCTTATAAAAAACAAAGTTGATGGAGAATCTGCTCTTGTTGGAGAAGGGAAAAAAGCGCATTCTTCAGGTTTAGGTCCAATAGAAGTACTGGATTTCAATATAACGGATTTAGATGAAGAAATGAGAGAATATATCGAGGAAATTTCTAATGTTCTGGAAATACATCTGGAAAATCCTGATGGAGAGAAAAAAGAAATAATTATTGAATTTGAATGAGGACCCAAATGAAAAATGTCATACTATTTATACTAATAATTTTTATTTCCTCTTTATATGGAGAAATCATTCTGGAACATCAAGGGCCGTTAACATTGAAGACGGATGAACCTTTTGTTTTGACTTTGAAGATTAGAGATGGGTTCAATGAAATTTATAAGATTTTATTTTTCTACAGGGAATCAGGAGCATTATCATATTTTGAAGTCGAGATGGAAAAAGGAACCGAATCAAATCCGATTTTTACAGTAGCATCCAACAATATTATAAATTTTGAGACCGGGCTTGAATACTATTTTGAAGTGTATGATAAAAATGATAACCTGGTTACTTTACCTGAAATGAGACCGGAAATAAATCCATTTCGGATCGCAATAGAAAAATCAGCAGATTTTTCTGATCTTTTTGTTAGACTTTCTCCTGACCCGGAACTCTCGGATATTACAGAAGATTTTATTATAGCTATCTCTCTTTTTGCTATTTCAGATGATTTGAACTATGATTCCGTAAAACTGATATTTGATGGAAAAGATGTAACATCATCAACAAAAATCAGCAAGAATATGCTAATTTATAATGTAACAAAATCAAAAGAGGGAAAACATTCATACCAGATCTCAGGAGAATTGTTAAGTGGTGAGAAAATTACTTCAAATCTTTGGGTTACAGAAGTTGAATCCAAACGTAAAGAATTCCCATTAAATCTTACGGGAAATGTTGCTTTTAGGACAAAAATTCATACAGTTGTTGATTCCTTAGATGATGGAGTAACTGATGACAGGTATGATTTCCTGATGAATTTTAGAGGTAAGTACAAAAAATTGGGATTTAGATCCAAATTGTCTTTATCTTCCAGGGAAGATAAGAATAAACAACCGGTTAATAGATATAATATTGCTTTTAATGTTCCTTATTTTGAAGTTGTTGGAGGAGACCTTACACCAAATTATGGAACATTTACTGTTAATGGAAAAAATATTAGAGGTATACATGGTAAATTCACAGTTCCGAGCTTTAAATTGATAACATCTTATGGAAACAGTTATAGAAGTATAAACGGGGAAGCATACGTTGATTCAACTGAAAATGGTCAAGAAATTACAAATTACACTAACGGAACATTCCAGAGAAAAACTTTTGCAGTTCGAACAGAAGTAGGAAGTCAAAGCGGATTTTTATGCGGATTAAGTTTTTCCAAAACAAAAGATAAATTAAGTTCCCTGAATGAAAAATATTATATCAGTCAGACTGATAGCTTTCCTACCGTAAAACCTAAAGACAATTTGGTCTTAGCTTTAGATACGAGGTTAGCATTATTGAATCAACGTCTAATTTTTGGTGCTGAAGGAGCTATGAGTTTATACAATAACAACATTATAGGCGGAACTATGTCCAAAGATTCCCTAGAAGCTGATATCGGTCATAGTATTCCTTTTGATCCGGAAACCTGGGAAAATATCTTTATAATCAATAAAAATGTTGAACCTATTATTCCTAACCTTTCAAATTTTGCGTATAAGACATACTTAAGAATTTACTTATTCAGGAATTTATTGAATTTTTCTTATACAGGTATTGGAGCCAGTTTTAATTCATTATCAGCTAATTACTTACCTATTGATGCAAAGATATTGAGTATCATTGATAATTTCACTTTAATAGATAATCAACTGGCAATTAATTTATCTTTTAATTATATTTCAGATAATCTTTATGATGAAAAAGAGGTAACATCAGAATCAACTAATTATTTTGCTCAGTTATTTTATAGACCTCCCGGTCAACCTTATTTTGGAATAAGTTATTGTAGTAATATATCTAAAAACAATTATAAATCTGAGGAAGAAAACGGTTCATCCTATATTGATCGTTCCCTGGATGTAAATTCGGGAAATTTTGCCTTTAGTATTGGTTATCCTGTTAATAAAATTGTATTTGCTCCCACTACATTCAGTTTCAATTTTAATACTTCTTTTAACAAAGATGAAGCTGCGAAATTATTTGATTATAAAAAGAATTATCTAACACTTACAGCAAAAAGTGAATTTATGGATTTACCTCTTTATACAACTTTAGTTTATTCTTTCTCAATAAATGATAATATAAACCGAACTTATGATGAAAATACAGGATTTGGAATAGATCCTGTAAAAATAAAATCGAATTATAATTCTATATATTTAAAAGGAGCATTTTCTTTTGAAGAAGATAAATTGAAACCCTATATTGATTTCAGATATTCTATTGAAGGAGGAGATGTATCTAAAACTTCACAAATGTTTAATCTCGGCTCAAATTACAATATAGGTCGAAAAACATTTATGAATGCTGAGTTTGGAATGGTTTTCTATGAGGATAATGATATCGAAAACAGTAAAGTATCACATTATAATTTCAGGTTTAAAATAAAACAGAAATTTTAATAACAATTGAATTGTTTTAAACATAGGGCGCAAGCTCATTTTTAGGCTATGCGTCCTTGTTTTGATAATATTTCTTAATTGAGGAATTGATTTTCAGGGAGATGATTGTGAAGAAAATAAGATATGTGTTAATTCCCTTAATAATAATAGTTTTATTAAAAATATTTTTTGTTTCAACATTCTGGGAGAAATTCGAATTAAATTTTTATGATATGTTTGTTGTATTGAGAGGAACCAGAGAAATTTCCAATGATATTGTGATCATAGAAATTGGGGATGATACATTCAATTCTTTAAACGAACAGTGGCCTTTTCCCAGGGAATATCATGCCAGGATTATTGAAAATCTGGAAAAAGCAGGAGCCAGACAAATTATTTTTGATATTGAATTCACTGAACCTTCGAATAAAAGAGCTGACTCAATTCTTGCTGAAACTGCTGCTAAATACAATAATTTAATATTCGCCGGTAAATTAATTAAAGAGCTACATGAGAGTTATACTAAAGAACAAATACTACCACCAATAAAAGAACTTCAAGAAAAAAATGTTCTATGGGGAACTGTAAATATATCTTTGGATAAAGACGGTTTTGTTCGTAAGTATGAATTATTCCAGAAAGTCAGGGAAAAAATAAAGTATTCAATTGGAGTTTTATCAATTGCTACTCTCCATGATAACATAGATTGGGAAAATTCAATACATAACGGTTCTCTATATTTTAAAATCCGGAATAAATATATTCCCAAAATCACTAAAAAAAGTACTATGCTGAACTTTTATGGTCCTTCAAATACTTTTAAATATTATGATTATGCAGATGTTCTTGACGATTCATCTTTCACCTTACCACTGGGATATGATCTGGATGCTTTTGAGTTATTTTTAATGAATCAAAATTTCAAAAATAAAATTGTCTTGATCGGAGCTACAGCAAGTGAATTTCATGATGCACACAATACTCCTTTTTCATCTAAAGAAAGGCAATTAATGCCGGGAGTAGAAGTTCATGCAAACTTTATTGAAATGGTTTTAAATGATGATTATTTAACACAATTCTCACCGCTTTTTTTCTTTTTTATATTTTTGGTTGCAGCTCTATTGATTTTTTTACTGAATGTCAGTATCAAACCAACTGTAACCATATTTATAAATATTGTGCTGATTTTTGCTTCCATATTTTGCGCTTATTATCTTTTTAATTATAAGAATTTATTAATTCCTATTTTAGAATTACCTGCTCTAATTATTATTTTTTATATTTTGGGCTTAGTATTTCATTACATTAAAACTCTGAAAGAAAGGAAATTTATAAAAGAGGCTTTTACACAATACCTCGCTCCTGAACTTGTTAATGAATTAATTAAGGATCCTAAAAAGCTGGAATATGGCGGGACCCAGAAAGAAATTTCAGTGCTCTTCTCTGATGTTCGAGCATTTACTCCATATACAGAAACGCATTCACCTAAAGAGACAGTGGCAATTTTACATGAATATTTAACTGCATTAGTAGAAGTTATTTTAGCTAACAAGGGAATTGTTGATAAATTCGTTGGTGATGCTATAATTGCTATATTCGGGTCTCCTGTTTTGCTTGATAACCATGCTTTCTGGGCTTGTAAAGCAGCATTGGAAATGCGGCAGAGATTTAATGAATTACAGGAAAAATGGAGAGCTGAAAAAAGAGATGTTTTAGAAATTGGGATTGGAATAAACAGCGGAACAGCAACTATCGGAAATTTAGGCTCAGATCAGATATTCGACTATACAGCTATAGGGGATACAATGAATGCAGGTGCCAGAATAGAAGAACTCAACAAAGAATATGAGACAAAAAATAAAATCATCATGAGTGAAAGAACCTATATTATGACGAAGGAAAGAATAATTGCAAATTTAATCGACGAAGTTAAACTAAGAGGAAAAGCTGAAGTAATAAAGGTTTATGAACTGATCGGAATTAAAACTGAAGTTTAAATTCCAAAACGCAAAAAAATATTTCCCTCCAAAATAGCACTCTTATATAAAGACTGCTAAAAATGATTGACAGATCTTAACCTCTAAATTTTTTATCTTTTAAAACATTGAAGGAGTTTATAATGACAGAAGCAAAAACTGGGAAACTTTCAATTCATACTGAAAATATTTTTCCAATTATAAAAAAATGGCTATATTCGGAACATGATATTTTCTTAAGAGAACTTGTCTCTAATGCGTTTGATGCAATGCAGAAGCGAAAAGCTATCCAACCTGATATAAAGGCAGAGAATTTAAAAATAGAAGTGGATTTGAATAAGAAAACCAGAACTTTAAAGGTTATCGATTATGGAATTGGCATGACTGCTGGAGAAATAAAGAAGTACATCAATCAAATTGCATTTTCCGGTGCTGAAGATTTCATAGAAAAATATAAAGACAAACAATCTTCCATAATTGGTCATTTTGGTTTAGGATTTTATTCCACTTTTATGGTTGCAGATAAAGTGACAATTGATTCCCTTTCTTATAAGAAGGGTTCAAAACCTGCTTTTTGGGAATGTGAAGGTGAAACGGAATACAAAGCTGAACAAGGAAAAAGAAAAGAGGTCGGTACTACAATAACTGTATATTTCAATAAAGACAGCAAAGAATACCTGGAAGAGATTAAAATCAAGGAACTTATAGAAAAATACAGTAATTTCATGCCTTATCCCATTTTTGTTAATAAAGGAAAGGAACCTGTTAATCAAAAGGAAGCTTTATGGTTCAAGAAACCGAAAGATGTAACTGAAGAAGAATATCAAGATTTCTATAAAAAATTGTTCCATGATTTCTCAGATCCGCTTTTCTGGATTCATCTCAATGTTGATTTTCCTTTTAATATGAAAGGTATTCTTTATTTTCCAAAAATCAGGAATCAGATAGATATGAATTTTGGTAAAGTAAAACTCTACTGTAATAATGTTTTTGTAGCTGATGACCTCAAGCAGATAATTCCTGAATTTCTTTTGCTTTTGAGAGGTGGTATAGATATCCCGGATATTCCACTCAATGTTTCCAGAAGTTTCCTTCAAAACGACAAACAGGTTCAAAAGATATCTCAATATATTATTAAGAAAATCGGTGACAGTCTTAAGAACATTTTCAAAGAAGATAGGAAAAAATATGAAGGTTTCTGGGAAGACATTAATCAATTCATAAAATATGGGATTCTTACAGATGAAAAATTTGCAGAAGCAATGAAGGAACATATAATATTCAAGTCCAGTCAGGGAGATTTTGTAACTATTAAGGAATACCTTGAGCGCAATAAATCAAAAGATAAACCACAGAAGGTATTTTATGCTCATAGTGAAGATACTCAGGTTACTTATTTGAAACTGATGAAAGAACAGGGAATCGAGGTTATATTTGCAAATCCTGTCATTGACAGCCATTTATTCCAGCAATGGGAAATGAAAAATCGCGATGTAACTTTTGTAAGAATCGATTCCGAAATAAATGAAACTCTTATCGATAAAGATAAAACTGAAGTAGTTGATGCTCAAAATAGAACATTTTCCGAAAAAATAAAAGAGATCTTTGATAAAACACTTAATGAGAATATTGAAGCAAACTTCAATAAAGACGATTATGGAAAATTTATTGAAAAATATCCTGAATCAATTAATTCTCTTGCTCCTTATGTCAGAACAAAAGATGATTTTACATACATAAAACCTTATGATATTCCATTCAATATTCGTGAGAAATTAGGTAAAGAAGCATATTCGGAAATCCTTAACAAAATATATTTGACTGTAACTACAGAAGTAAAGTATTTAAAAGCTACTGAGATTCCAGCTATGATTGTCTTCAACGAATTCATGCGTAGATTCCAGGAAATGAACTATCTAACCCAGCCTAAAGATTCGGATTTTCTGAAAAACCATACATTGGTCGTAAATCCTGACAATGAAACTATAAAAAAAATTGTGAGTATGCATGCTGAAGGGAAAATAGATGAAGTTAAGTTATTAGTACAGTATGTTCATGAGCTTGCTCTTCTGGAACAGAAACAGTTTACAGGTAAAGAACTGCATTCATTTATTGAGAATGCTAATAAGATTCTGGGTATGGTGAAATAAAAAATTGACTATCCGTCTTCGTTAAGGTTACACCGAACGGGCAGAGAACACAGAGCTTAAAAGTACTAGTCTGCTACTTGCAGGAATGCAAGCCATTTTGTTATAAGTTGCTTGCTCATGATCTCGATTGAACCAACAAAGAAAAAATTTCAAAATGAGGAAAATATGAAAAAAAACAAAAAAACAAAAGAAAAAACTCCCCCTCTCGATTATGATCCATATTTGATACGGATCAATAAAGGCGAGAGAATTCATAAAATCTTTGTTTTTCGTCCTCTGGCAGGTAGAGAAATGAATTTTGAATACAGGATTCTAACTAAAGAGAAAACTAATGGAATGCTGGAAATGGTGAGTTACAATTTCAAAATTGTTGATGGTATTCCACAGAAAAGTTCTATTACAAGGGCTCCGGAAGTTCCCAAGGATAGAATTGATGAAATCGTACAGGGTATTGTGAGAAGAACAAATACTTCCCCGGAAGAATTCGAAGAAATAGATCTCTCCTCTTTTGAAACCTTAGAAGAACAGATTGAATTTCTTAAAAAAAAGCAGAAAGTTGATACAATGTATATCTCTTAGTGAGATTTGGAGCAAATTCAGAAAAAATTAGTTTTTTTATTCAAAAATCAGTTATTATGTTTTTCTAAATTTAAAAGGAATTCTTTTATTTTCAACCCTCCACCATATCCTCCAAGCGAACCGTCTTTAGCAATGACTCTATGACATGGAATAATAATTGGAATAGGATTTTTTCCGTTAGCATTTCCAACTGCTCTGGCTTTCTTTATATCACCAACCCTTTTTGCCAATTCCTGATAAGAAACTCTCTCTGCATAAGGAATTTTAGAAAGTTCATTCCATGTTTGTTTCTGAAAATCTGTTCCATCAGGATCTAACGGGACATTAAAGGATTTCCTTTCACCTTTGAAATATTCAGAGAGTTCTTTTTCGGTTTTGGAAATAATATCATTCTCTTCATAGATTAGATTCTTTTTATTAAATCCATGATATGTGTTACCAAACAAGAGAGCTTTTAAAGCTGTATTGGAAGCGATCAGGGTTAGTTTACCAGTTGGGCTATCGATAATTTTACGAAAATATTTTTCCTCATGTTCTTTGGTTTTCATAACGATTTTATTCTCCCTTTTTGGTTATTTTAATATCAGCATTTTCCTTGTTTGAAGAGATTTGTCCCTGACTTTCAACTGATATAAATAAACTCCTGAAGATACAGGTTTATTGTTGTAATCTGTACCGTCCCAAGTAACAGTGTAGGTGTTGCCACGAGCTTGTGTCATCCTGAGCGGAGTCGAAGGACGAGTGGCAACATCCAAAGTCTTCACCTTCTGCCCTTTTAAATTGTAAATTACTAACTCGATGTTCTCGGTGTTCTCGGCCTGCCCGGCGGAGCCTTGGCGAAGACTGGTGGTGAGATTAAATGAGATCGTGGTAGATGGATTGAATGGGTTAGGATAATTGTACAAAACTGTGATTCCGGGTTGAGGAACCTGGTATTCATCACTTTCCGAAGAGCTTATAACTATAAAACTATAGTAACCGTCCGGAGCAGTTCTTGGTAACGTTTCTGCCCGACCTGAGAGGTCACTGGCAGAGATATAGTATTCTATTACTGTTCCGGGACGATGCCAGTGAATTTCAGCAGAGAAAGAATCAATACCTGTAATTTCATAAAGTTGAGATGTATTCCAATCTATTTCACCATGTTCACGCCAATATACTTTCAGTTCATCTTCGATCAATCCTGCTTCACTTCTGTCATCTATCATTACATTTATATCAAATTCATCAGCTTCTATTACACAGTCATCTAACCTGCGATGCCAGATGCGAAGCATATATTTATCATAAATCGCTCTTGTCCTGCAATGTAATGCATCATAATAATACCAATACAAATAATAAATTCCATGTATTTCATAGCCCGGCATCGCATCTTCAAAGACCTGCAAAGCAGTATCATCAGCTTCAATATCAAATAAAGGTATGAAAACCTTTTTATTCAATATTAAGGAATTTGTATAAGCTGCAACAGAATTGCCTTCATAAGAATCACAAAATACACGAAAAATATTATAAGGTCTTCCGTAACAATTCTCAAGAGTTGCGAATTCCTCAGCCAGGTTTTCAATACGCCAGTATTCAGGATGCCAGGTTGGAAGTTGTTTGATGATCACAGTTTCCTCATCTAAAAGCTTGGCTGCACAGTCCATATGCTGAATCCCGTAATCTTCCGTATTGCTCATTATATTGTAATTATCTATACCTGTGTACAGATTTACTATATTAAAAAAATCTTCTTCGCTCATTATATCCAGGTTTTCATTAATCATTTGTTGGGTTGAGAATGCTGTACCATGACCATCAACCATAAGATTCCCACCGGTTAAATATGCAGGTAGAGGATATAATTCGCAATTGAAATATGCAGCTACATCAGCATTAACAGCGTCATCTTCAGACCAGTCTCTTTCATTTAAATTATTTTCTTCATCTTCATTTCTTCCACCCGGAACCCAGGGATAACCATCGAATATCGGGTCTACAATACCCCAGATGCCATTTCCATCAAAAATAGAAACAGGACCCCAATCCCTGGTCCAATGAGAATAAGTATTTGTATAGATGAATTTGCAGTGATCTATATTTACACCATGAGAAATAAAATTACTAATTGCTTGATCTTCTTCGTATTGAGTCTCAACAAGTACATAAAGAGAATCGTCTTCAGCAAGTTCTCCAACCAGGGAATAGGGAATACCCAGGGGCCAGCGGATAAGTGTTCCTCTGGCAGGTTCCCATTCAGCACACATTCGAACAGGGGGAATAGGCTGAGAAATAGCCGGAATAGATATCATCAAAAGTAAAAAAAGAATTATTGAGTCTTTCACTTTATTCCATATTTCCTTATTTTCTTTTTCCTTTCTTTAGTCACGGCGTAGTCCCGAATGTTTTCGGGACGAAGACGGATTCCTTTTTCCTTTTTTTTCTTTTTACTTTCTTTAGTCACGGCGTCTTGTCTGGGCGTAACGTAGTGAAGACCGAAGCTCAGCGAAGACGGATCTCCCTTTCTCCCGCCTAGGCACTATATCACAATCTCCAACCATTCCGAAGGTCGAGAGACGCAAGATGTTCGACAACCGTTCGGAAGGTATAATTCTTTTTCCTTTTTCCTTCTCCCCGTCTCCCAGTCACCCAGTCTCCCCGTCTCCCAGTCACCCTCCCTCATCCATCTCTGATTTTAAAAGTAGGTTTTAATCTTGACATTAAAAATCAAATAACAAAATTAATTCCGTAATACAATTTATCATTGGAGGAGTTATGAAGAAATTATTAGTAGTTTTTGTTCTTATTTTTTTGATTTTCCCTGGTTTTTTATTATCTCAAACCGGGAAGATTGCCGGTAAAGTAACATACAAAAATACTGGCAAACCTCTGCAGGGAGTAGCAGTGTTTCTGGAAGATTCAAAAACCGGTACATATACACTTGCGAATGGAACATTTATTCTGAGAGATGTTTCCGTTGGTCCTCATACAGTATCTGCATCTTTTATTGGGTATGAAATGCAGTCAAAAGAAATTGTGGTGGAAGCAGATATTACAAAAATATTAGATTTTGAGATGATTAGAAGTGCTATAGGTTTGGAGGGAATAACAGTTTCAGCAAATCGTGCTGTTAAAAGGGAAACACCCATCGCTTTCACGGATATAAACGAGGAAATCATCTCAGATAAATATACAACACAGGATATGCCGCAGCTACTGGAAGATGTACCCGGACTCTTTGCCAATACTACAGGTATCGGAGATGCCCAGATAACAATGAGAGGATTTGAAGCAGACAAAATCCAGGTTCTTATAAATGGTATTCCTGTAAATGATCCTGAAAGCCAGAAAGTTTACTGGTCGAATTGGACAGGTCTTTCTTCCAGTGTGAAATCTGTGCAGGTCCAGAAAGGTGCAGGTTCTTCTCTGTATGGTTCAGGTGCTTTTGGTGGTTCTTTAAATATTGAAACAATAGGAACATCCACAGGTCGTGAATTCTCAGTAAGATCATCAATTGGGGGTTATAAAACAGAAGGAGACGTGGCAGATGGTAAAGGTGGAATGGAAGATTACAATCCATATAACTACAATCTGGTTTTACGTTATTGTTCAGGAAATTTATATGATGGAAAATTCAGCTATGACCTTATGATGGAAAGAAAAGCAGGAGATTATTATATTGCAGGTACTAACTATGATGGTTATTCTTTTGGTATCGATACACAGAATGTTTTTGGTAAACATAAGTTAAATTTCAGTTTTATTGGAGCACCTCAGGAACATAACCAGGTTTACTTCAAATCCGATAGAAATTTAATTAAAACGTTAGGAAGAGAATACAGCCGAAATAATCACGAATACCAGGAGAACTATTATTTCAAACCTCAGATTTCAGTCAGAGAAGAATGGAGTATTTCTGATAAACAGGTATTAATGACCAACATTTTTGTAACAAAAGGAGATGGTGGTGGTAAATACCTCAGCCAGGATAAATTTGATATAAATACTGGTGAATTGCGTTTCAGAGATGGATTCTTTGATAAGGATTCGCCTCCTGATGTATGGGAAAATAAACAATTTGGTCAGCATGCTCGTTATTTATATGAGGAATATGGAGCTATAATGCAAGGTTATGTTCCTTCTGACAGCAACTGGTTCGGATATCCTTCCTATAAGGGAAGTATAGTTGCAGGTGCTGGTCAGAACTTTTTTTCAAATATAGCAAGATTCGAGTACAGTTGGCGTAATAACAGCATCAGTGATCACTTTCAATTTGGAATGAATACATATTACCAATACAAAATAAATCCTATGATCGATATGGTTCTGGGTGGTGAATTGCGTAGATGGGTTGCAGATCATTACAGGGAAACAGAAAATTTTAGGCATTTTAATCCTGATTCCCCAGATGGTATAGAGACTTACGATGAATTTCAAAGACAGTATGATGAGACATCCTATGTTACTAATCTATCAGGTTTTGCCAGGTTCAGTATAAAACCTATTGAAAATATGAATGTTATGATAGATGGACAATTAGCAAGTTATAACTCAAAAGTTGAAGAAAATCCTATACAGATCTATGATATTGGTACTGGAGAACCTATGGATTTTTATTTCTATTCAACTAAAGATTTACCTTTAACAGATCCAAACACAGGTGAAACAATTATAGATTCTTTAACAGGTAAGCCGGTTAAAAAGTTCGATGAAGACGATTACAAAAAGACCTATAATTTCTTCTCACCCAAATTCGGTATAAACTATAATCTTTCGGAATATTTCAACGTTATGGCGAATTATTCAATTTCTTATAAAGAGCCCAGAACAATGGAATGGTACAGCGGTTATAACGGACCTGATGGAAATCAGAGGTATGAAGTAACGTTAGTAGGACAAGATAGTTTAGGACAATACTATGAATATAAACAAGAACATTTTTATGGAGAACTGAAACCGGAGAAGATCAATACAATTGAATTTGGCATAGGATATGATGGAGTATATTGGGATATCAATGCCAATTATTATATCAGCGATTATGTTGATAAAATTGAAAAGGCAGATGTACCTGTAACAGATTATTTTATAGAAATTGATACTTTGGGAAATGAAATAATCGAAGAATTTAAAAGAGATAAAACTCTTACACTTAATGCCGGTGAAGCTCGACATCAGGGATTGGAATTGAGTACCAATGCGAAATATCAAAATATCGATGCAGCCTTCAACTTGACCCTGTCAACCTATAGATGGACAAAGATGAATGTGGAAAAAATATTTGGTGACGATGCAGATGATATGAAGGGAAAAGTTGTACCTTTCTCTCCTGAAAAAATGATTAATGGTTCTCTAGGATACACTTTCCAGAACCTGCCCCTTAAAGGAAATTTGCGTATAGGATTTTCTGTGCAGTATTGGGATGATTATTATGCAAATTATACAAATGAATACTACAGTAACTATATTGAAGATGCAAAAGGTGATTTTGTTCCTGATACCACCTCAGTGAAAAGTTCGAAATTACCTCATTTCCTCGAATTTGGAAGCAGTTTAAAATATGCTTTTAAGATAGCAGGGAAAGATGCCTTTATACGTCTGGATCTGAACAATATTTTTAATCGGGATGGAAACTACTCATCTGCCAATGTTAAAAAAGATTACAATCGTGGTTACTATGATGAAAACGGTGATTTTCAGGATGACTACTTAACCGATAACCCTTATATGTATGTTACTCCTGCTCCGCTGTTCAATATGTTCATAACAATGGAAGTGAAATTTTAGTAAGTGTAAAATTTTATCTTGTTTATATCTCCGTGGCGGGGAAACTGACTCGATATTCTGATTCAAATGTTCTTCTCGTTACCAAGCCCCAGCTTGGTAATGCTGTTTCGTACGTTCCCAAAGAGGGCTTTGGGAACGAGTAGGATATTATTGCACCCCTTCGGGGTTGGGTCTTTATTTATTCTACATTAGGACGCTCCGCTGGAGCTTGATTTTATTTTCGTAATTTTATGTTACAAATAGGTGACTCCTATGGAGTCGAGTTTTACTTACAATCCTTGTTGGATTAGAAATATTTTACCTGATATTCATTCACCATTTTTCAATTATTATTTCTTGTTCTTGCTCCAGCGGAGCATTCTATTTGTAAAAAATCCTATACACTAATTATATTGCTCCGGAGGAGCTTCCTATTTAAAAATTTCTACTACATTATCTGGGTTAAAGGTGATGTAATCTCTAAAACTGTAACAACAACAAATTATTCCGCTTCTTTTTCCTTCAAGTCTATATCTATACTTTCCATACTGAATACCGGATAAAAATCAATTATAAAATCTCTTATTGTTATTTCAATATCTTTGTTCTTATCCAGAACTTCTTTACTGAAGCTGGTATTAACAAAAATCTTATTCCAGACCAGTTTTATATTAATCTCCGGTCTTTCTCCTACTTGCTCTTCCAGGTAATCAGGTAAAGCTTTATCCAGTGCAATCACAGCTCTTATTTTTTGAAAAAGTTTATACCCATAATAAGCAAGAACCGAAAAAATTACAACCCGGAATAATTTCTTAAAATAGCTGCCCATAAAAAAACCTCGTGAACTATTTTATTTCATCAGGATTTATAAGCCTCTGGCTTATTTATCCGCCAGTTTTTAAGGAGGACTTGTAAGCCCTGCTTGCAGCAGGCAAGCTCAGGCTTATTTATCCTTTATAATTTTCTTGAACTTCGAAGTTTCCCCCTTCGTCAGGTATACTGAAGTAGATGTAATAAACTACCAGACTTCGGGGGACAGGTTAGCGAAGGAGTTAGCG
>JAUXFF010000132.1 GCA_030620155.1 Candidatus Cloacimonadota bacterium
ACTTATTAAGCTCTGTAAATGATTCCTGGTCAATTCTTTATTTTTCAAATGCTCTACAATATCCATTCTAAAAAGATGAAGTTCAGTGGATTGCGAGTTTTCACTTTCCAGTCCTTTGATTTGTCGAAGTGCAGAAATGCCTTCTTTAAATAGAGAATCCTGAATTTCAAATAAGGCTAAAAAATAATTTTTCCTATATTCAGTTAAAATGGGAGATATATCATTCTCAGAAAACATCTCCTGAAGATTTCTAATTGCTTCACTTTTATCAGAAACACTATAATTCATTTCCACTTTTTTCATATTTGCAGCATTTTTAAATAATTTGTCAATTTTTGAAGTATTTACTGAAACTTGTCGGGGAGAAAGATTTCCATAGAAATTAGACCTCTTTAAGCCAATTCCTATAGATATTATAAAAATTATTATAACTATAAGATATTTTGTGCTCCTGCGCATTCTTATCATTTACTCAACTCCTTTTTATTTAAAATCTCATCAGCATATTTTAAAGCCAGATCAGTTTTTGATCCTGAAAGCATACGGGCAATCTCTCTTCTCTTTTCCTGTTGATTTAATTCTTTCACTTCAACTTCAGAATGTTCTGAGCTGCTAATTTTATTTATTGCAAAATGCTTATCAGCAAAAGCTGAAATAGGAGCAAGATGGGTTATACATATAACCTGGTGAAACTTTCCAATATTGAAAATAAATTCACCCAATAATTCCGAGGTTTTTCCACCTATTCCTATATCTATCTCATCAAAAATAATAATTTTATCTTCCAGCTTGTCGGATAAAATCTTCTTAATAATTAATAAAAACCTGGAGAGTTCTCCTCCTGAAGCTGCATATTTCAAAGGCTGCTTTTTTATACCTTTGTTTGCTGAAAAATATATCTCAACTTCGTCCTGACCACTTAAAGATAAACCTTCCAATGTCCTGTTAGAATTTTTCTTTGCAATTACTTTGTCAAATTTTATCTGGATTTCTGCCTCAGGCATTGCCAGTTTTTTCATATTCTTCTTAATTTCTTCTTCAAATTTTAATGCTGCTTTCTTTCTCTTCTCTGTTAATACATCTGCCTTATTTTTAAGTTCTATAATATCAAACTCAATATTTTCCTTCATTTTTTTAATTTTATCATGATAGGATGTGTAAGAAATTATTTCATCACTTATTTTTTTAAGATAATTTATTAATTCCGTGGTATTTAACCTATATTTTGATTTAAGTATATTGATCTGATCCAATCGTTCTTCTATCTCTTCCTGTTTGGCAGTATCTACGCTGATAATATTTTGCACATTTCGTATTTCTGAAATAGCTTCATCCAGGTTGGAAAGAGATTCTCTAAGCGAAAATACTGTCTTCTTTATATGATCATTGTCTTCCTCGAAATTTGAAAGCTTCATAATAAAAGAATTTATAATGTCGTACACTGATTTTTCATTTTCATAGATAACTTGTTCTATTACAGTAGCATGATTTAATATTTCTTCTGAATGTTTTAATAAATTCAGTTCTGTCTGCAGTTTTTCATCCTCTCCTATTTTTAAGTTCAAGGATTCAATCTCATTTGCCTGATATTCAAAAAGCTTGATTTTCTCAGCTTTTTCTTTTTCATTTCTCTCAAGTTTTTCAAGTTCATTTATTTTATTTTCAAGGTTATTATAAGAATCAGTGAATTCTTCCCGCTTTTTAGTATTATTTGCGAATGCGTCCAGGACTTCCAGCTGGTAATTTTTATCCAATAATCTCTGTTGATCTTTCTGGCTGTGAAAATCAATCAAAGCTTCTCTGAATTCATTAACAATTGTATTTGTAATTCTTCTACCATTGAGGAATGTTTTTCCATGTAGTTTTGAATTAATTTCTTTTGAAAAGAATATTTCTCCTTCAGACTCATCAACATCATATTTTTTCAATAATTTCTTCAAACGTTTATCAGGATTATTTATATCCAATACAATTTCTAAAAATGCCGGTTTTGTATCATTGAACAGCATACCGGGATAAATTTTACTGCCAAAAATCACATTAATGGCACCAACAATTATAGACTTTCCTGCTCCGGTCTCACCTGTCAATACCTGTAAGCCATCACCAAATTCAATATTCAAATCTCTGACAATGATAAAATTTTTAATTACCAGGTTTTTAATCATTTTTTTCCCATATGAAATTTTTTTCTCAATATCTGGAAAAATGTTCTATTGGAAAGTTTAATGAAATTTACTTTTTTTGAAGCAGCGGTAATTATTATTTCATCTCCATCTTCAAGCATATGGCTGTTTTGTCCATCAAGCTGGAGAATACTTTTTTCATTTGAAGTTATTAATTTAAAACGGATAATATCCTTTGCAGAGAAAACCATAGGTCTAACGGTTAATACATGAGGATTCAACGGTGAAATAACAATAGCATCCATAAGCGGTGAAATAATGGGACCGCCGGCAGAAAGTGAGTACGCAGTGGATCCTGTGGGAGTAGAAGCTATTATCCCATCACATCTTGTTTCCACAACAAAACGTCTATTACTGGAGACACTTACATCAATTAATCTCGGAGACCTTCCTTTATTAATTACAGCATCATTTAAAGCCAGTGATGAAAAAATATCTTTACCATTTCTTTTAAGTACCGCTTTTATAAGCATCCTTGCTTGAACTTTATATTTATTTTTTTTCAGATCATCAATAGACTTCTCCAATTCAGCTAGACTGCTTTCGGACAGGAAACCTAATTTTCCTATATTTATCCCCAGAAGAGGAGCGTTTGTTTTTAAAGAAAAGCTCACAGTTCTTAATAATGTTCCATCACCACCAAAACTCAGTATGCAGTCCAATCTTACATTTTTACAATTATCATAATTTTCAATAAAGTCGGGTAATAATTCTTCCTGTTCTGGTATTTTAAAGAAATTTAAACCTTTTTTATCATGTAGATACTTTAATAGATCAAAAACAATTTTTTTATCAAAATATAGGGGATTAAGTATAACTCCAAAATTTTCCATTTTATATCCTTAAACTTTATAATGATTCCATTATCCTAATATAAGAATAATATCTTTCTTTTGGATATTTACCATTTTCTACAGATATTTTTATTGCGCAATCTTTTTCATGTGTATGAGTACAGTTTTGAAATTTGCATTCTTCATATAATTCTGAAAATCCCGGGAAAACCTTTGGAATCAAGTATTTATCTTTCTTGTGAAGACCGAATGTTTTTATTCCGGGAGTATCAACTAAATAACCGCCAAAATCCCAGGCTATTAATTTTCCACTAATTGTTGTATGAGTTCCCTTACGTGTAAAATCACTGATTTCAGCAACTTTTAAATTTAAATCCGGTTGGAGGATATTTAATAATGACGTCTTTCCAGCTCCTGAATGCCCGGAGAAAACGGTTTCCTTGTTTATCAATACTTTTTTTAGAGCCTTTATTCCTTTTCTTAATTTTACCGATGTATAAATAATTTTATATTTATATTCTTTATAGAATTTACATTCAGATTTTAATTTTTTCAAACTTTTTACCAAATCAATTTTGTTAATACATATAACTGGAATTATATTAAAAATTCCTGCAGCACAAATATATCTATCAATTAACCCTAAACTTAAATCAGGTTCTTTGAAGGAAGCAGTTATAACCACCTGATCTATATTGGCAGCTATTACTATTTCTGTCTGTAAGCTATCATCCAGGTATCTTGAAAGTGAATTTTTACGAGGTAGAATTTCTTCAATTCTGAGTAAATCAGAAACGTCGACATTTACAAAATCTCCAACTGAGATGAGATTCCTTGTTTTCAGATTTAGTTGTTTTAATCTTCCGCTTAATGTACATATTAACTGCTCATTAGATATATTAACTAGGCATTTATAGTTTGATCTGACTTCTAAAATTCTTCCTCTTTCTAATTTTAAACCTGATTTTTGACTTATCTCGACCTTTTTGGAAAGTTTCTTTTGAGCTCTTTTTTCTTCGATAATATCACTTTCGTAGAAGCTTTCAATATTATCAACATCTACGTTTTTTAATTTGATATTTCTTCTTATGAATTTCTTCTTGTCTCTTTTTTTTATCATTGGTCAGTATAATATTTTTTCCAAAGCTAATTTTATATTTTTAACTGAGACACGCGTGTTTCTGCAGGGACCTTCCGGTCTTTCGTTTAAAACACCATATACCGGTATTGGGAATACTTCCTGTAAACCATCTACTAAATCCCTTTGACAAGCTACAGCAATAATAAATTTAGGATTGTTTTCCACAATAATTCTTCGGGCTAATGTTCCACCTGTTGCTATAGCTATTGGAATTTTAAAATTTTTTGCAAGTTGAACAAGCTCACCGATATTACATTTCCCACAATTCTCACAGTTTTCTATATTAACTGTAATTCTAATGGGACATCCTGTATTTTGTAAACAGTGAGGAAGCAATATTAATACTTCAGAATATTTGAATTTCTTCTTCAATGCCTTTATAAAAGCATTATTTACATGCACAAATGATTCCCTGATTTTATCTTTAGAAATTGCAAATATTGAACCCAATAATATAGTTAATGGGAAGAGAACTTTTATATAAGCCCGGACAGCGAAACGTGCGATAAGAAAATTTTTTTCTAAATAACTTGTTAAATATACAAGTATGGTTCCTAAAACCAGAACCAAATAAAATATTCTTAAAAATGTTAATGAAAGTTTTGCAAGAAACTCACTAATATCATGTAAACGCGGAGAGACAAACCACCACAACATAGTAGTAATTACCATCATTAATATTAAACTAATTGAGGATAATGCCAAAAAAAGGTCTTTACCTTTTGTATTTATCTCAAAATCCATTAGTAAATATCTCTCCAGGTTTTATTCTAGCTCCCAAACTAAAAGCATAAACTCCCATAATTTTTTTCCCGGCAGGTTGCAATTTTTTCAGCAAAAGATCATAATCTGCAGTTGCAATAATTATTCCTGAATTTTTAATTATTTCTTTTATGACCCCCGGAATTAAATGTGATTTTTGATCTAATACTTCAACTTCAATAATTTTAATTCTATTTCCTCTGAAACCGGCAACAGCACCCGGTTTTTCTGCTAAACCACGTATCTGGTTTTTAATTTTTTCAGCAGGATCATTCCATCTAATAATCATATCCTCTTTTAGTATCTTACTAGTGAATGTCACCTTTGTTTCATCTTGCCTGATTTTTTCTATATTATCACTCTCTATTTTTTCCAGAACTTTTAATACATCCTCTGCACCCTGTAGAGAAAGCTTTTTATAAAGATCAGTATAATTATCTTTCTTTTCAATTTTTGTAATGCTTTGATAAAGTATCGGTCCTGCATCCATTTTAGCAACAATCTTAAAGATAGTATTTCCCGTAACTTCATCACCGTTAAATAATGCATAGTTTATAGGAGCCGGACCCCTGTATTTAGGAAGCAGGGATGGATGGAGGTTTATACATCCAAATCTGGGAAGCAATCGAATATTTTTTTTAAAATATCCTCCATAAGCTGCAGTTACTACTATATCGGGTTCTATTTCTTCAAGTTTTTTAACAATTTCAGGTAAATTTATATCTTCCGGTTGAATCACAGGTATATTTAATTCTAAAGCCTTAACTTTTATTTCAGTAGGGGTGAGTTTTTGATTTCTTCCTTTAGGTTTATCAGGTTGAGTTATACACAATACAGGTTTGAATTTTGTCTTTGAAAGTAATTCTAATGTCGGAACACCAAACTGGGGAGTTCCCATAAAAATAACGTTTTCTAAAAACATATTTATCCGATATTTACACCATTCTCGTCTGTAGTTTTTTCCAACTCCTGTAATTTCTTTAAAAAGACAATCCTTTTTAATTTAGAGACTCTATCTACAAATAAAATCCCTTCAAGATGATCATATTCATGCTGAAGTACTCTCGAAAATAAATCCTCAGCTTCATATTTAATCTTCTCCCAATTTTCATTCAATGCCTCTATAACGATCTTTTGAGCACGATTTACCTTTGCATATATTCCGGGAAAACTCAGGCAACCTTCTTCCGCTGAAATTTCTCCCTTTAATTCAAGATATTTCGGATTAATAAATACAAAAGGATTTTTCTTTTTACCTTCCTGGAACCAAAAAGGATCCACTACAAATATTTTCAGGGAACTTCCAACCTGAGGAGCAGAAAGACCTACTCCATCCTTTTCATACATGGTCCTGGTAAGATCAGCAATTAATTGCTTTATTTCTTCTGTCAGTTCAGAAACAGGTTCAGTTGCCTTTCTTAATGATTTATCTCCATAATATCTTATTGGAAGAATTTTACCCTTTAGTTTCCTCATTTATAACCCCTGCTATGGCGGTTCTTTGTAGCTCAATCTTGGTTTTAGTAGTTTCATCAATACGAACAACTACTATATTTTTTTCCTTTTTAATGTTAACAATTTTACCTATTATACCACCGTTTGTAATCACTGTGTCGTTAATTTTCACATTACTTATCATTTCCTGATGTTTTTTTTGTCTTTTCCTTTGCGGACGAAATATCAACAAGTAAATGATGGCAAACATTAATCCCATAGTTATAAGAAACTGATATGGGCTACCTTGTGTTTGCTGTTCAGCTGCTTCCATTAATACATAATACATATTGCATCTCCTTTTTTTATATTATTTTGACACTATATTTTAGAATAAAAAATAAAATAATCTGCAAGGTTACATTTGCATAAATAGCTGCCATAATATCATCTGACATTACTCCCCAACCTTTTGGTAATCTTTGCAAAATATTTACAGGTTCAGGTTTTAAAATATCAAATATCCGGAACAAGATAAAAGCAGATATTATAATAAACAAGGTTTTAGGTAAAAATAAAACTGCTATAAAAAAACCTAAAAACTCATCTAAAACTATTTTTTTATTATCCTTGCCAAGAATCTCTTCTGCCTTTGAAGTTATGAAAACAGAAATTACGGATAATATTAAAATAATCACTAAAAAAATAATACTATTCTCAAACTTAACAAACCATTTTTCAGGTAATAAATAATAAACTGCTGCTGCTATTATGGTCCCAGCAG
>JAUXFF010000061.1 GCA_030620155.1 Candidatus Cloacimonadota bacterium
AAAAGAAAAGATATCATTAATATTGTACTTTTAGTAATTGTACTTTCATTGGGAGCTTATTGGCATTTTAATAAGAAGTACACAGGTTCCAAAGCTGAATTTTTATTGGATACAATAATTGAGATCACAATTACAACAAAAGAAAAAGATAATTCATCTATCCTGGACAGCACATTTGCTCTTATTTCAAAGTATGATAATGAACTCTCCTTTCATGAAAAGGGAAATTTTTTATGGGATATTAATAACTCGGAAAAAACATCTTTTATGATCACAAAAGATGTTTTTGATATCTTATCTATTAGTTTCGAACTTTATAACAAAACAGACTCTTTATATGATGTGACAATCGGTGCCTTAAGTGAAATCTGGAATATAGATAGTGAAGTAATTCCTTCAAAAGAAGCTGTAGATCAGTCTCTTGATTATGTTGGATTTGATAAGATAACTTTCTCATATGGAGAATTAATAAAACCAACTGGAGTGAAACTGGATTTTGGTAGTATTGCTAAAGGATTTATAATAGACAAAGTAGTTGATCATTTAAAGTCGAAAAATGTTATTTCAGCGATTATAAATGCCGGGGGAGACATCAGGATATTTGGAAAGACAAAACCTCTCAAAATTGGAATTCAACACCCCAGAAAGCCACGGAATGAAATAATCTCTGTCCTTTCTGTTCATAATTCTGCTGTTGTCAGTTCAGGTGACTATGAAAGGTTTTTTGAGAAAGAAGGAATCAGGTATCATCATATTCTAAATCCCAGGACAGGATATCCGGCAAATAATTCAGTATCCGTTACAGTTATTGCAGAAACAGCAATTATCGCAGATGCTTTGTGCACCGGGTTATTTCTTATGAAACCTGAAAAAGCCATAGAATTAGTTAACAATACAAAGAATGCAGAAGCTATTATATTTTTTTCAGATAAAGAAAAGTTAAAATCCATAGAATCAGTTAATATGAAAAATTATATCCTGGAGAAAAAATGAAAGATAAAATAGATGTTCAAAGTTTGAAAGATAAACGTAATATTACTATTGATAAAGTAGGTGTAAAAAACGTCAGGTATCCGATTATTGTGGAAGACAGGACCAATCAAATTCAGAATACAATTGCAGACATTGATATTTATGTGGAACTTCCTCATCATCATCGAGGAACTCATATGAGTAGATTTATAGAAGTTCTTAACAATTTTCATAAAGAAAATTTTATTCATAATCTTCCTGAATTCCTGAAAGAAATAAAATCAGCATTAAATGCAGATGCCGCTTATACTGTTATCAGATTTCCATATTTCATAAAAAAGCAAGCTCCTGTTTCCAAAACAGAGTCTTTACTTTCTTATAACTGTTTTTTTGAAGCCTTTCTGAAAGATGAATATGAGCTTACAATTGGTGTGGAAGTGCCAATAACTACTTTATGCCCATGTTCAAAAGAAATCAGCGAATACGGTGCACACAATCAAAGGTCTATGGTTGTTTTAAAGGTTAATTTTACTGAATTTGTTTGGTTGGAAGAACTGATCGAAATAGTTGAATCTACAGCCAGTAGTGAGATATATCCTTTACTTAAACGCGAAGATGAAAAATATGTAACTGAAAAAGCATACAATAATCCTGTTTTTGTAGAGGACATTGTAAGGGAAATTACTTTGATTTTAAATAAGGATAACAGGATAAAGTTTTTTCAAGTTGAATCTGAAAATTTTGAATCAATTCATAATCATAATGCGTATGCCTGTGTCTCCCGGCAAAAGGAAAAACTTAAATGAAATTTGCTTCATATAAACAAAAAAATGGTTTTAAAGTAATTTGTGCGAAAGATAACTCTAATCCGCTAATATGTATGCAATTATATGTTCGTATCGGTTCTGCCTGGGAAGATAAAAATGAAGCTGGTTTTTCACATTTTACTGAGCATATGGTATTTAAAGCAACTGAGAAATTTCCCCATAATTCTATTATGGAAAAAATCACTTATCTGGGTGGACATTTAAATGCTTATACTGAATATGATTCAACCTGTTATTATGTGACTCTTCCTTCAAAGTATTTTAAAGAGGGTTTAGAAATTTTAGCGGAACTGGTTAAGAATGCGAAATTTAATCAGGAAGACTTTAATTCAGAGAAGAAAGTCATAATTGAAGAATTGAAGCAATTCAAGAATGATCCGGAAGATTTTTTTATTGAAGAGATTGCAAAACATTATTTCAAGATAAATCCCTATAAGAATCCTATTATCGGGAATATAAATTCGATAAAAAAAACCGTAAAAACCGATTTATATACTTTTTATAAGAAGTTTTATACTCCCGACAACTGCTTTCTGATTGCTACAGGTGATTTTGAAGAGGAATTGTTATTAAGGGAAGTAAAAGAATTTTTTTGTGAATGGGAAGGACAGAGAATAAAAAAAATTATTCAAATCAATGAAGCTTTTCCTAAAAAAATGGAAGTATTTTCATTTCCCAAAAATATTTCCAATGATATTCTTACCTTTGTTCTTCCTGACTTAGCTGAAACTGACCCTGATTCTTATGTTTTATCATTGATATCAAAAGTTTTTTCAATAGGTAAGAATTCCAGGTTATATTCAAAATTGTTTAACGAAGAAAAATTAGTTGATAGTATTAAAGTCCATTCTTTAAGTGGCATTAATAATGGAGCTTCATTAATGCTGATTATGCCCAAGAAAAAGGCTGATTTAAATAAAATAATTGATATTTTTCATTCAGAGCTTTTACAATTACAAAGATTCGGGTTAAATGAGATTGAAATAGAAGAAAATAAAAAAGAACTCATATATCATTACAAATACTCATATGAATATGTTGAATCTCTGGCTTTCAGTCTGGGTAGTGAGGAGCTTTTATGTGGTTACGAAAATTTTAAGAAATACCCGGAAATCATAAGAAACATAAAAAAATCTCAAATTAAAGATGCTATTGATAAATATTATAAATCGGAACATCTTTATATTTTTCATACCGGTATGAAAAATATTGATTCTAAGGGTATTTTCCTTAAACTGAAGGAACCTGTGAAATTGAGAATTACAAAATCTTTCACCGGAGATTATTATACTACTTATTTTGATAATGGCTTAAAAGTTCTTTTAAAAAGAGTTGTAGGTAAACCGACTATTGGAATTTCTTTATCTTATGAAGTCTCTCAATTGAACGAAAATATAGATAATCGCGGTATAAACATGATGACTTCCGGTTTGATGCTTTATGGTAACAGCAAAAGAAGTTACAGGCAATTCCTGAATTATTGCGCAACAAATGGTATAAATTTTGGTGTCTCTCCAAAAGCAGAAACCACATCTTTCAAATTAAAATGTTTCAAAGAAATGCTGCCGATAAGTTTGGAACTGCTTTCTGATGTAATTTTAACACCCTCTTTCCCTAAAGATCATCTGGATAATCTAAAACAGACTTATATAAGTAATTGTGATAGGATCAAGGATTATCCTCATTATCTTGCAACGAGATTATGGAAAGAGATGATTTTTGGAAAGAAAAGTAATTTACTGGGTACTGAAGGCACAAAATCTACTATCAGAAAATTTTCTCGAAATCAGATAAAAAAATGGTATGAAAATTATTATAATAATACAAAAATGAACCTTGTTATAGTAGGAGATTTTGATTTTAATGAAGTATTGAGAACCTGCGAACAGTTATTTTCTTCTCATAAAAAAAATCTTCAAAAGAATGATCAGAATCCTATCTATCTATTAACAGATAAAAAACTTAAACAAATAGATAAAAATATGGATCAGTCAATAATAAACATTGGCGGATTCGGATGTACATCAAATGAAAAACAGAAAAACACAGCATTTCACGTTCTTGCGCAAATAATAGGTGGCGATATGAATTCCCTGTTATTTACGGAATTAAGAGAAAAAAGAGGATTAGCTTATTCAGTAGAATTTGATTTCAGGTCCATCAGAACTATCGGATATTTTCTGGTTTCCGCTATTGTAGATAAAAAATTCGAATCTGAAGCAGTTGAGACAATTATGGGAGTGCTGGACAACATTAAAAGAAATGGAATTTCTCAAGAAATCCTGGAGAATACGAAAAATTTTATTCGTGGTCAGAAATTAATGGAAGAAGAAAGCATGATGATCCGAGCTGAGACTTTATCAATCCTTGAAGCCATTGGTTTTGGTTATCAATTCTACTTAGATAGAGAAAAAAGACTAAAAAAAGTCAGTATTAAAGATATTCATCAGATTGCAGAAGAATATTTCAAACAAGAAAATTACTTTACCCATATTTTATCTTAGAAAAATCTTGTCTTTAAAAATCAAATTCGGATTATTGGATAATACTGGATTATATGAACTATGAAAACAAAATTTAAATTTAAAAAAAACGAAAGATTATTTATTTTAACCGGTGCAGGTATAAGTGCAGAATCCGGGTTAAGAACTTTCCGTGATAATAATGGACTATGGGAGAATTATAGAGTTGAGCAAGTAGCCACACCTCAGGCTTTTAAGCGAGATCCCGGGATGGTCTGGAGATTCTATAAAGAAAGATATTCCCAACTGAAAAAAGCAAAACCTAATGCTGGTCATTTTGCAATAAAGAAACTCGAAGATTTTTTTCAAAAGAATTTTTTCCTGGTAACTCAGAATGTAGATGGTTTACATCTGGCTGCAGGTAATGAAAAAGTATTGGAAATGCACGGTTCTCTTCATAAATGTTTTTGTACAAGATGTAAAACACGATATAAATTTGAAGATATTGATCTTTCTCAGGATATCCCTGGTTGTTTGAATTGCGAAGGTCAATTAAGACCGGATATTGTCTGGTTTGGGGAAATGCCATATTTTCTTGATGAAATTAATAAAATTTTGAGTAAAACTGATTATTTTTTAGTTGTCGGGACAAGTGGCGTTGTCTATCCAGCAGCGCAATTTTTATATATTGCAAAAAGTTACGGAGCTCATACTATCGGTATAAACTTGGAAGAACCTGATAATATGCAGTTCATAGATGAATTCCATAAAGGAAAATCCGGAGATTTATTGCCAAAACTAGTTAGTCTCTGGATATCATAAAAAGAATTGAGGGAAAATGTCGCAGAAATTGTATGCAGGTTTCGATCTTGGTTCCAGAACTTCAAAAATAGTACTATTTCATTCCAACAAAATTGTTTATAACCATGTTACTGATACAGGCATTAATCCACGTAAAACTGCTGACAGACTATTGGGAGATGCTCTTAAAACCATTAATTTGCATAAGTCGGATATTTCGCAAATTTATGCAACCGGCTACGGACGAAATATCCTGGATATTGCTGATAAACAGATATCTGAAATTTCATGCCACGCCAGAGGAGTAGGTTTTCTTTTCCCAAAAACAAGAACTATAATAGATATTGGCGGACAGGATTCTAAGGTGATCCTGTTGAATTCTCAAAGAAAAGTAATTCAATTTATTATGAATGATAAATGCGCTGCCGGAACAGGAAGATTTTTGGAAGTTTTAGCTAATATTCTGGACATCACTGTAGATGATTTAGGGAAATTATCCCTTAATTCAAAAAAAGTACTTGAAATAAATAGTACATGTGTAGTATTTGCAGAGTCTGAAATCATCGGGCTTATCTCTCAGGGTGAAGAAGCAGCGGATATTATAAATTCAGTACATGTTTCCATAGCCAAAAGAACCCGTAATCTTATAGCTCAAATGCACTGGAGAAAACCGATAGTTTTCACCGGGGGAGTAGCTAAAAATACAGGGATGCAGAATGTCCTATCCCTAATTCTTCAAACAAAAATGGTTATTCCTGAAAATCCGTTCATAACAGGAGCATTGGGAGCTGCAATATTTGCCGCAGAGAGTCGATAATGAAAAACTGTATCTTAATTCTGATTTTTATTCTCCATATAAACTTAGTAGCTGAAACATCTACACATCTTGATGAGAATGTTGATTATGATTTTCAGCTTATCAAGTTTTATCTGAATAAAGAAGAATATAATCTTATTATAGACCATATTAATTCTATTGAAAAGGAAACGTTTATAACAGATTCTTTAAAATATTTCAGGGCAAAAGCTTATGTAGGATTGAAAAATTGGGAAGAAGCCTCAACTTTATTTTCAAATATTTTAAAAACTTCAAAAAATGAAAAATTAAGTTTAACTGTTATTGAGGAGTTAAAAGAAGTATTAGATCATTTTGATGCGATGATATCCATTGAAAAAATTTCCAATACTCTGGACGATATGAAAAACGATAATCTGCGACCCGAGTTGTTATTTATCCTGGCAGAGATATACGAGGAAAATCAACTTTTCAGCGAAGCCAATGACGTTTATAAAACAATTTTAAAAGAGACAGATTTTAAAAATAAAGCTAAATTGAATTTGAAAATGGTAACAAATTATATTTTTTTAAAAGAATTTGAAAACGCCATTAAAATACTAAAGCCCATAATTGCCTTAAATGATTCACTTCTTAACGAAGATGCACTCTTTTTCAACTATATTGCAAATCATTCTTTAAATAAATTCAAAAAAGCAAAAGAGTCATTATTAAAACTTTATATTGATTATCCAAACCATAGAAATAAGGCTGAAATAATCCATGGGTTAGCTGAACTATATGTTCTGGAACAACAATATCTAATAAGCTGGTATCTGCTTAATGAACTGTATGAAATCAGCTCTCAGGCACAAAAAATTGCAATTTATGAAGAAATAAAAATCATCAAGGAACTAATTGTTCATGATTCTTTAACAGTGGACCAATTCAAGAATTTTAAACCGGTATTTGACGAATTTGAAGATTAGGGAATAAATAAAATTATCGATTGAAAGATAGGAGTGGAAAAATTAGCAAGACTTGATTCGCAGCGAGCGAAGTGAGTGTGAATCGAGGATTGCGAAAGATTTAAGCATGTAATCTTGTAAAAGAAATGCAGGTGCACAACGAGCTTGCGGAATGAATCGAGGATTGTTAAGGTTGATGCCTATCATTCTCGCTCCATCAGTCAAAAGCCTGACGGAGCAAGTCCTGTCGAAAAAGCAAGATTTGAATCGCAATGAGGAACGAATGTGATTCGAAAATTGTGAGAAGTGTGCAAATCAACGGTTCATCCGCCAAAAGCCTGACGAACCACTTCTTGCAGAGAAAAGGAATTTATGATGAAGTGCAAAAAAGAAGAATTCATCGAGGGTTCAGTATTTCATTTTTATAATAAAACTCCTCAAGGAAAATTATTATTCAAAACAGATAATGATTATTTGTATTTTCTAACAAAGTTCAAAAAGAACATAAAGAAATATCCTTCTGAAGTTTACGCTTATTGCTTAATGCCAAATCATTTTCATTTTTGTTTAAGACAAAACACAGAGAAACCGTTATATCGCATATTTAATGATACTTTTACATCCTATGCATTGCATTATAATTCTAAATATAATTTGAAAGGGAAATTACTACAAGACAGATTACAAGACAAACGAATAACTGATGACTCTTATTTAATTTTATTGTGCAAATATATCCATAATAATCCTTTGAAAGCAAATCTGGTTGAAGATTTAGAGAAGTGGAAATATTCAAATTACTTAGAATATACTGGACAAAGAAACGGGATACTTTTCTCTAAAGAGCTGATAAAAACTTATCCGGATGATTTTGAGAATTACAGCTCAGAGATTGAGGAGTATCAAAAATATGTTGATGAAAAAGCATTTACTGATTTATTAATTGATTATGAGTAATCTAAGCAAGACTTGATTCGCAGCGAGCGAAGTGAGTGTGAATCGAGGATTGTAACAAACTCCAATCAGCGGTTCACGTTTCACTGCGAACCACTTCTTGCGAATAAGACTTGATTCGCAGCGAACGAAGTGAGTGTGAATCGAGGATTGTAACAAATTGAAGCATGTAATCTTGTAAAAGAAATGCAGGTGCACAACGAGCTTGCGGAATGAATCGAGGATTGTTAAGGTTGATGCCTATCATCCTCGCTCCATCAGTCAAAAGCCTGACGGGGCAAGTCTGATAGAATAGGAGTTTATATAAATGAAAAAAGAAATTATTAGAAATCTGACAATAGATTTTGAATCTTATTCCAACAAAACGGAAAATGAGATCGAGTTCTGGTTTGCCAGGGATCTGCAGCATTTACTGGGTTATACCGAGTGGCGTAATTTCACAAAGGTAATCAACAAAGCCAAAAGATCGTGTGAAACCGCAGGGCATCGTGTTCTTGATCATTTTGTTGAAGTCAACAAAATGATAGATATGCCAAAAAGCGCAACTAAAGATATAACTGATTTTATGCTTACTCGATTTGCTTGTTATCTGGTAGCTCAAAATGGCGATCCCAAGAAAGAAGATATAGCTTTTGCTCAAAATTATTTTGCGGTTAAAACTCGTAAATTTGAAATCATCGAACAGCGAATAAACGATTGGGAACGATTAAATGCCCGTCAAAAACTTTCACTTTCCGAAAAAGAACTTTCGCAGCTTATTTATGATAGAACAGGGAAGGATAGAGATTTCAGTATTATTCGCAGTAAAGGTGATAAGGCTTTGTTTGGATTTTCTACAAGAGAAATGAAAAGTAAATTGAGTATCAAATCTAATCGTCCATTAGCAGATTTTTTACCTACAATTACAATAAAAGCGAAAGACTTTGCCACAGAAATTACTATTTTTAATGTAAAAGATAAAGATATAAAAACCGGGCAGCAAATATCCTGGGAACATATCATAAATAATAAAGGAGTCAGGAAATTATTACTTGAACGAGGTATAAATCCTGAAGAACTTCCTGCTGAAGAAGATGTTAAGAAATTAGGGCGAAGAGTTAAATCGGAAGATAAAAAGTTTTTAAAGGATCCGGAGAAATTATAAAAAGCTGATAAAAATACATAAAAGCTTGAAGATAAAATTGATCTTATAATTTATAAATTATAAGAGCTAACTTATGAGGAAGTGAAAATAGTTGGTTCTACCTTTGGAACGAGCGAAGACCTTCCGAACAGTTCGAAAGCAGATCAAATGAAGGAAGACCTTCAGCATGAACCGTTGCGACCTGTTGAGTAAAGTAGATTATAAGTGGATGGAGTGGAAAAATTAGCAAGACTTGATTCGCAGCAAACGAAGAGAGTGTGAATCGAGGATTGCGACAAATTAATTAACTTAAATAGCAGTTTACTTAACATTTGTGAATCTTTATGTTCTTCGTGGCTAAATAGTCTCTTTATCATAAATTTTCTTGTATATTTAATTGGTTGACGATATTTTTACAACAATAAATTTGGTCAAAAAATTATATCAGAATTAAATAAAAATAACAGGGAGTTATTATGAAAAAATTTGAAAAGAAAAGTATTGATGGTAATACAGCAGCTGCTCATGTAGCTTATGCTTTTAGTGAAGTAGCAGCAATTTATCCGATAACACCGTCATCTCCCATGGGAGAATTGGCAGATGCCTGGGCTGCCAATAAACGAAAGAATGTTTTCGGTCAACCTGTAGACGTTATTGAAATGCAGTCAGAGGGAGGAGCTTCAGGCGCTGTGCACGGATCTTTATCAGCAGGTGCGTTTACTACGACTTTTACAGCTTCTCAAGGTCTTATGTTAATGCTTCCTAATATGCATAAAATAGCAGGTGAAATGCTTCCAACCGTATTTCATGTAACAGCCCGTTCCTTAGCTGTGCAGTCACTTTCAATTTTTGGAGATCATTCCGATGTGATGTCTGCCAGGAATACAGGATTCGCATTAATGGCTGAAGGTTCGATCCAGGAGATTATAGATCTTGGGATCGTTTCCCATCTGGCAACATTGAAATCAAAAATTCCTTTTGTAAATTTCTTTGATGGCTTCAGGAACTCACATGAAATTCAGAAAATCGATCTTATAGATTACGATACAATGAAAGAATTGGTTGAAATGGAATATGTAGAGGATTTCCGCAGCAGAGCTATGAATCCTGAAAAACCAAGAGTAAAAGTAGGTGCTCAAAATCCGGATGTATACTTTCAAGGTAGAGAAACCGTAAATAATTATTATAAAGCTGCACCTGCTATTATTCAGGAATATATGGACAAAGTTGCAAAAGTTATCGGTCGCCAGTATCATCTCTTTGATTATGTAGGTGCTCCGGATGCTGACAAGATCATAATCGCTATGGGAAGTGGAATTGAAACTATTGAAGAAACTATTAATCATTTGAATAAAAAAGGCGAGAAACTGGGATTGGTCAAAGTTCGTCTTTATCGTCCATTTTCTATTGAAGCCCTGAAAAGTGCAATTCCGCAAACAGTTCAGAAAATTGTCGTTCTGGATCGAACTAAAGAATGCGGCTCAGTTGGTGAACCTCTTTACCTTGATGTTTCAGTGGCACTTAAAGACAGGAAGGATCTTACAATTATAGGTGGTCGTTATGGTCTTTCTTCAAAAGAATTTACTCCTTCCATGGTCAAAGCAGTTTACGACCATCTTGATGGGAAATGCTCTCAGGGATTCACTGTCGGGATTATTGATGATGTCAGCAATATGTCTATTGAAGTAAAAGAACATATAAATACAGTTCCTGAAGGAACAATAAGTTGTAAATTCTGGGGTCTTGGAGCTGATGGTACTGTAGGCGCTAATAAAAATTCCATTAAAATAATTGGTGATAATACTAATATGTTCGCTCAGGGTTATTTCCAATATGATTCCAAAAAATCCGGTGGTATTACACGTTCTCATCTCAGGTTTGGAAAGGAAAAAATACAGTCTGCATATTTAGTAGAGAACCCAGATTTTATAGGATGTCATAACCAGGCATTTATCGGACGTTATTATATCCTGGAAGGTATTAAAAAAGGTGGAGTTTTCCTTCTCAATTCAAATTGGACTCAGGATGAAGTATTTGAAAATTTAACTGAAACTATGCAGAAAACAATTATTGAAAAGAATATTAAACTTTATAATATTAATGCTCTTAAAATAGCGAATGAAATTGGTCTGGGAAACAGAATTAACACGGTTATGCAGACAGCGTTCTTCCTCATCTCCGGAGTTCTCGATAGGGAAGAAGCGATTAAGATGATTAAGAAAGCTATTGATAAATCTTTCAGAAAAAAAGGTCTGGAAGTTGTAGAAATGAACTGGAAAGCTGTGGACAGAACTAATCAGGCTCTGATTGAAATACCGGTTCCCAAAGATATGCCTGAAAAACATGCTAAGATTAATAAACTCATCCCTGATGATGCAGATAATTTCACTAAAAATGTTATTGAAAAAATTATGAGAGAAAAAGGTGATGAAATACCTGTTTCAGCAATGCCTTTTGACGGATTTGTTCCTTCTGCGACTACCAGGTTGGAAAAACGTGGTGTTGCACCTTTTGTTCCTCATTGGATTCCTGAAAATTGCATTCAGTGCAACCAGTGTTCTGTTGTTTGCCCTCATGCTGCTATAAGACCGAAACTTATAAAAGAGGAAAATCTTAAAGATGCTCCGAAAAATTTTGTAACTCTGGATGCAATGGGTAAAGATAAAGGTTTATACAGGTACAAGATCCAGGTTTATGTCGAAGATTGTGTAAGTTGTAGTAATTGTGTTCATGAATGTCCAAAAGAAGCTCTCGTTATGAAACCTATTGCAGAAGAAAGGGCAGCTGGTGAAACTGTGAATGCTGAGTTCTTTGACGCTCTTCCCAATGATGTTCTTGGAAATAATTTGGAATCAACTTTGAAAGGAAGCCAGTTTAAACAGCCTCTTCTTGAATTCTCCGGTGCTTGTGCAGGTTGTGGAGAAACACCTTATGTAAAGCTTATTACTCAATTATTTGGAGATAGAATGATTGTGGCTAATGCAACAGGATGTTCTTCTATATGGGGTGCTACATTCCCAACTATTCCTTACGCTAAAAATAAAGATGGTTTCGGTCCAACCTGGGCAAATTCTCTTTTTGAAGATAATGCAGAATATGGCTTTGGAATGAGACTTGCCGTGGAATCTAATAGAAGACAGCTTTTATCAAATGTTAAGCTATTAATAAAAGATGCACATTCAGATGAATTTTTAAATTTGCTTAAACAAGCTGAAGCAAGAGGGGGTGAAGCTTTAGCAACTGTAAAAAGGATCTGGCAATTCGTAGAAGCCCTGGAATATGCTGTTGAAAACTGGGAATCAAAAGATAATGCTGCAAAAGAAAATGCTATGAAAATTCAAAGATTATTGCCAATAGTTCTTAAAGCATGTGTTGTTGATGAGAGAAAAAAAGTTCTTCGCAAAATAAAAGAACTCCAGAGCTATTTCATTGACAAATCTGTCTGGTCATTTGGTGGAGATGGTTGGGCTTATGATATAGGTTACGGTGGAGTAGATCATGTGATGGCATCAGGAAGAAACATGAATATACTCGTTTTGGATACTGAAGTGTATTCCAATACCGGAGGACAGGCATCCAAAGCTACTCCCCTGGGCTCAGTAGCTAAATTTGCAGAAGCTGGGAAAAAGACCGTGAAAAAAGACCTCGGCTTAATGATAATGAGCTATGGTTATGTTTATGTAGCGTCAATTGCCATGGGTGCAAGTAAAGTACAGACTCTGAAAGCTATCCGTGAAGCTGAAGCATACAATGGACCTTCCATCATTATTGCTTATGCTCCATGTATTAACCATGGTTTTGATATGGCTTATACTCAACATGAGGAGAAAAAAGCAGTTGATAGCGGTTATTGGTTACTCTATAGATTTAATCCTGACTTGAAAAAGGAAGGTAAGAATCCGTTTATACTCGATTCTAAAGAACCGAAAATTCCTGTTGTTGACTTCCTGAAAGGTGAAACAAGGTATACATCACTTGAGAGAACTTTCCCCGAAAATGTGGATGGATTTAGAAAAGAATTTGATAAATATGCAAGAGAACGTTACGAATTTTACAAATCAATGGCTGAGAAATAATCTAAAAAAAAACTGTGGAAAACTTGTTAAATTTTTGAAACTTAACAAGGTTATAAATATTCCCCTTCATTTTTTGAGGGGGATTTTTTTTAAATGGCACT
>JAUXFF010000002.1 GCA_030620155.1 Candidatus Cloacimonadota bacterium
AAGTGTTTTAGGTCTTCTGATGTGTATTATTATTTTGTTTTCGTTCACCTCGAAGGTTTACACCCAGACAGATTGGACGAAATACGAGGGCAACCCCGTATTGGATGTGGGACCAGCAGGAAGCTGGGATGATGAAGTTGCCGGAGGTGGATATGTCCTCTTTGATGGTACCACATACCATATGTGGTACAGTGGTTACGATGGAACATACTTCCGTATCGGTTATGCCACTTCGTTAGATGGTATCATTTGGACAAAGCATCCAAAAAACCCGGTCATGGATGTTGGACCAGTAGGAAGTTGGTATTATCCAAGAGTCCAGGATCCCAAGATTATCTTTGATGGTACTACATATCATATGTGGTTCTCTGGTGGTGATCTATTTACTTGGCGTATAGGTTATGCCACATCACCAGATGGTTTCATCTGGACAATCCGTCCCGACCCTGTTTTGGATGTGGGACTAGCAGGAAGTTGGGAATCGTTATATGTTGGGTTGTGTTCAGTGCTCTTTGACAATCCCACTTTCACTTTTATGATGTGGTATACTGGAGGTAGTAGTAGTTGGGAAGGAGAGATCGGCTATGCAACCAGTACTACGACCGGTATAGATGACAATATAATTGTTCAAACACCGGAAGTCTTTTTACAGCAAAACTACCCCAATCCATTCAATCCGTCAGGTGCCGGACGCAGTCCGGAAACAACTATCTCATTTAATCTCACCGCAGAGGATGGAGAGAACGCAGAGTTAATTATTTATAATATCAAAGGTCAAAAAGTGAAAGAATTTCTCATTGTCTCACCCTCTCCTGGTCACACCCTCTCTATTACCTGGGATGGAAAAGATGACCAGAACAAAACCGTTTCATCAGGAATCTATTTCTACAAGCTGAGGGCAGATAATTTTCAGAAAGTTAAGAAGATGATTCTCCTACGCTAAAACTACGGAGGACAGGTCCTCCTAAAATAGTGACATATTGCTCTTGCATCCAAGCCTGTAAGGGTGATATATATTACTCCCAGCTTGGATACAAATAATCAACATGATGAGAAGGTTTCCAAGCTGGGGCTTGGAAACCAGAATACGGCGGACAAGACGGTGGATAAATATTGTTGAAATAAGCATACATTAAAAAGTGTTATCATGACGCTCCGAGCTTTCGGAGCGTTTTTTATATAAGCAATCTTTAACAAATAAAATGTTTGACACATAAAAGCAAAAATCCTCTTCTTGGAGATGTGAATAAAGAAGTGTTGAATATTGAAATTTCTAAACACTTCCGAACTCTTAAAATATCTCGCACTTCTTTAGCTCGCTAAATTTTTACTTCTCAAAAAAGGATGTATTTATGAGAATCTTATTTTTTGTTTTCGTAATAGTATTTGTATTAATTTCATCTTTACTCACAGCACAAGAACTGGAGGATAAAATGCAACAGGAAATATCCCGTGATAGTTTATTATCAGTAGCCCGAACTATTATTGATTCCGCTAAATGCCGAATTTTCATCACTGTTGATGAAAATGGAAAACCTCAGGCCAGAACGATGTCTCCATTCCCTACTGAAGAGAATATGGTCATTTGGCTTGGTACAAATCCAGGGAGTAGAAAAGTAAAACAGATTAAAAATAATCCAAATGTGATCGTATATTATTATGATACGAAAGGATTAAGTTATGTGTCGGTCTCAGGTCAAGCCCGTCTTGTTAATGATCCTGATAAGAAAGCCCATTATTGGGTGGAAAGTTGGACACGTTACTATCCCGATCCCGATAAGGATTACATACTAATTGAAGTAATCCCCAAGAGATTGGAGATTTGCAGTTTTAAACATAAATTATTTTGGGATTCAACTGGGAAGCCAGCCTTCGTTGAATTTTGATCATGTTATGTGCAATAAAAACATCCTTATCAAAGATTAAATTTTGTATATCTTCTTATGATATTAAATTTAATAAGCCTGAGGCTTATAAAGCAGTCTAATATATGTTAGGTCGCGTTATTGCATGAAGTTCTTTAACTAAGGAAAGAAGAATCAGCGATGAGCGAAATATTGCAGGATCTATCGGTACCAGCGTTGGTCACGACCATCGAAGCGAACTTGTTCGAGTTCATTCGACTTTTCCGGTACTGGTCACAAGCCGAAACACATGATGACTCAGACATACTGTGGATAATCACTGACATTCCCTTCCCACTATTCAATAGTGTCCTCCATGCACAACTTGCGCCAGAGAAGGTAGATGCCACCATCGACGCAGCGATAACCCGTTGCAGATCAAGGAAAGTGCCTATGCTTTGGTGGATTGGTCCAGCCACAAAACCCGCCGACCTGGGGGAGCACCTGAAAGCACATGGTTTCACCGGGAGAGATGATGGACCGGGCATGGCAATGGATTTGCTGGTGTTGAATGAAAGCTTACAGGCACCGCCTGAACTTATTATTGAGCAGGTCGAAGATGTCGAAACGCTGAGGCAGTGGTGCCAGGTTTTCGCCATTGGCTTTGGAATGCCTGATTTTGCTGAAGGTGCTTGGCTAGACTGCTTGGGGAGTGTAGGTGTGGGTGCCCAGCTGCCGCTACGTCACTATATAGGTTGGGTGAATGGAGAGCCTATGGCTGCGTCGTCGCTGCTCCTGGCGGCAGGTGTGGCCGGGATCTACAATGTAGTCACCATTCCAGAGGCAAGGCGGCAAGGGATTGGAGCGGCATTGACGTTAGCCCCCTTGCGCGAGGCACGTGCGCTTGGATACAGGGTTGGTATCTTGCAGTCTTCCAAGATTGGGTTCAGCGTCTACAACAAGATTGGGTTTCGGGAGTACTGTAAAATAGGTTATTACGTGTGGAAAAGTGAGACAGAGCAAAGTAAAGAGACAGCCCCTGCCACATAGCACCCACGTACATCGGCGGCCACACGCGCTTTGTAGTTGGTTTGGTGGTGTAGACTCTTTCCTGCATACGCTCGACGGGTGATGCGCAGACCGTTAGACTTACAGAATTTTAGAAGATGGATGAAAGTAATATGAATTATGTGTAAAATGAATATTGCTAATAATGAAATAATAATTAAGGAGGAAATTATTATGAAAACAAAAAGTATTTTAAAAAGGCATTTTATTATAATGTCTTTAAGTGTTGCTGTTGCTTGTATGTCCTTTGTGCTTTGGTCCTGCGTCGGACAAGAGTTGGACAAGACAGTACAGCAAGCCTATGAATTAAGAATAAATGGACAAGCAGACTCTGCCAAAGTGCTTCTTGAGCAGATCATAGCAGAAGATTCCACTAATGCTGCTGCCTGGTATGAGCTAGCGCGAACAAAACACCACATGGGATTAGGAAATCCTATGGAACTAATAAGTGGAATGGTCGATATTCAGCAAACCGTTCAAAATGCTGTTGACATTGACCCGGATAATGTAATTTATCAATATTATAAGGGATGCATTGACTACTTTAATTTATACATAGGTTTGCAGATGGGTAAGGAAAATGTTAGTGAAGATTTTGCGAAAGTTGTCGAATCCTATAAATCTGTGCTTATCCTGAAGCCTGATTATCACGAAGCAAAGTTGTTTCTTGTTGAGCTTTTTGCAATGCTTCCGTCCAATATGGGTGGTGATTCAGCTAAGGCGGAAATGTATGTTCGGGAGTTAGAAGAAGCAGATGTCGTATCTGGAGCTAAAGCGCGCGAGATTGTAATGCCGGAAGATGCAGATTATATTGAATTCTGGCAAAAAATAGAAGAGAAGCAAATGGACAACGCTGATGTACATGAAGCACTGGGAAAAGTTTACTTATACCACGAAAATATTGAAGAAGCAACCAAATGTTTTGAAACAGCAATTAGTCTGAACGCCAAGAAAAATATTCTGTATGTAGATTTAGGGAGGTACTATACGATGCAGGCAATGCAAAATCCAGCGAAACTTGATTCATTAGCTCCCCTGATTAAGAATACATTCGAAACTTATTTGGAATCTCAACCCGAACCAATAAATCCCTTGAAAGCCTTTGTAATAGGTAACTTAGCCAGAATCGAATTCAATACGGGAGACAATGAAAACGGGGAAAAACTCAATAAAGAAGCTATGGCTTTAGACCCAAATTATTCAAAGGCTTTTGGAACTCCTTCTCAAATTCTGTTCGATCCCCCGGATGAAATTTCACGTGTTCATGTATATTTTTTCCGACCGTTCTGAAAATTATAACTATGAAAAATGTAAAACCTGAATGAATGTTGCACTAACAAATCACTGCCCTCGATGACGCTTTGCTCTGCAGGTGAGTTTCAGTGTTAGTCCTGCAAAAAGAGGAGAGATAAAAATGGAAAGAAAATGATTATGTTTAAGTAAATTCAGGAGGAGATATGAAAATAATTTTTGTATTTTTTATGCTTATCATCTTTACTTAATTATTCTCAGCAGGTAGATCTGAAGGGGTTGTATCTCTGGAAATACCAGATTCCACTCAAATACAAATCCTGACTATTGAAGATGGGTCTTCATTTATTGGAAGGATCATCGAAATTGGTGAAGAAGAAGTTAAATTTGAAACAAAACATGGAGTTTTGACTTTTTCAGTTTTCGAAATAACAGAAGTAAAACTGGTTTCGGAAGATCGTTTTAAAGAAGGGAAATACTGGTTTCCCAATCCTAATGCTACACGATTGTTTTTTGCTCCCACAGCAAGAATGTTGAAAAAGGGAGAAGGATATTTTGCGGATTATTTTATTTTTTTCCCGACCTTTACTTTCGGAGTGACAAACAATTTCACACTTGGAGGAGGATCTCTTTAATCCCGGGGTTGGCTCTAGATGAGCAGATTCTGGTCTTTACTCCTTAAGTGGGTTTAGCAACATCGAAAAAAATGAACTTAGCAATTGGTGCACTTATTATTAAACCTCCAGAGGACATATCATCTTTAGGAATTCTCTACGGTGTCAGTACTTTTGGGTCTTTAGATCATAGTTTTACATTTGGCTTGGGATATGGTTATGTTGAGGATGAACTTGCGGACAAACCAATGATCGTGTTAGGTGGAGAAACAAGAACGAGCAGAAGTGTATCTCTGGTAACTGAAAATTGGATAGTGCCAGAATTAGATAATCCAATCATTTCATTCGGATTACGTTTCTTTGGCGAAAAATTGAGTGCGGATTTCGCTATTATTTTCCCAATGGAAGAAGAGGTAACTATTTTCCCATATATAGATTTCGTTTATAAATTCAAATAAAAGCGATAAAAAGCAAAAAAAAGTAAGACAATTGTTAATGATTAATTTTCAATTCTCTGGAACGGCACCGATGACAACGGAAAACCCGTCTCATCAGGAATTTATTTCTACAAACTAAGAATTGAAGAAAATTTTTCCAAAACCAGGAAGATGGTTTTATTCAGATAGATTGTAACACCGAACCCCGAACTTGATCGGGGAAGTTAGGTGACTCCTCCGAAGTCAATTTTTTATTCAGTTTCTGCTCCGAAGGAGCATTCTATTTGTAACAAATAATTCACAATCATATTTTTGCTCCAGGGGAGCTTTCTATATGAAGGACTGTACATAAGAGACTATTAAGCTAATTCCTTCTCCAGTCCTTTAGCAACTGGATTGCTAAGGATGGATGGGAGTAGCTAAACAATCTTAAAGCTTAAATAAAATTAAATATCATAAAAAGTTTGACACCTTTCAAGTAATTCTAAATATGTAAATATGTTTTTTATAGAAATGTTTTGATTTGAAAAAAAATAATTTCGAAGAGATGGATTCAAAAAAAAGAAAGTTTAATTTTAATTAAATTTAAATTAAGCCAAAAGTGTAAAAGATTGTATGAATCCGGCTTCGTTACATTACGCCGGGACAGGTCCGGCTTCGTTCCCAATAAATTGGGACTTCGCCGTGATAATTGGAAAAAAGATGAAAAAAATTGGTAGTAAGTAACCCCATCGTCTCGATGGGAATTACCCTATGTAACCGGGCTACAAGGTAGTGTATCATAATTTATGAAAGATTATGAAAAGTATTATAAGGAGGTTTGAATGAAAGAACTATTACTAATCTCAGGTTTATTATCTGGGATAAGTGTATTATTTTCAGTTGTTTTATTTTTGTATGGATTATTTGTTACTATTTCCGGGAAATTCAAATCTATCGAAAAAAAACGTGCCCGAACAGCGGGTGTATTTTTAATTGGGCAGTTATTTCTCAGTTTTCTGATAGCTTACCCACTTCATAATGCATTGGATTGGGGATATCAAGAAAATGCCCTGCAATCAAATATTGGTAATACAATAATCTTTCTTATTTTCGGTGTAGGAGCTTTATTTCTTGCCTTGTTTTATGCAAGAAAAAATAAACAAACAGATACTACATTAAACGATGAGAAAAATGCTAAAGTCTAAGTTTTACTTAGGGAAAAAAAATTAAAAAAAAAGACTCATTTAAGGTAGTGTATCATAATTTATGAAAGATTATGAGAAGTATATTTAAGCAATACAAGTAAAAGGTGGTACTGTGAAGTCGGTAAATTGTTGGATAAGTCTAAAATTTAAACACTATCCACATTACTACTACGACGAACTGAAGTAGAGAGTTCCTTGAATGTGGATAGTGCATAAATTTCTTAACAACTTATCCACAATTGGCTTAATCCGAGTAGTTCTTTATAGAAAAATAGCGTGAAAATATTGTGAAGTGATTTGAGTTAGGTTGTCGATCTTAAAATTTCAGCCCAAACATCCTGGATGAGCGGAATATTTTTGAGTTTATCGAGAGCAACGGGAGTTTGATAATTTAATGATCTATGAGGTCTGATAAAATTGTAGTTTGTAACAACCGGAGCAAGATGTGATGATGCACCTTCGATATTTTGGAAACAGTTAACGGCATAGTGTTTATAAGTCCGATTGACCCTTTCAACCAGATTTTTCAGGTATCTGTAAGTCGTTGAGATCAGGTCTTTGTTTTCCAGACCTATAACTTGTTTCAGGTCAAGATCAATACCTTCTTTTTTCAGAAAAGTAACAGCAGCCTGATAGGAAGGATTACCGTCTGCAACAAATAGCAACGGGTCTTTATTCTCATTTTTCTGATGTTTTTCAGAAGCCATATATAAGGTTTCAACAGCAGATAATTCACCTCTGTTATCAGATACTTTGTAGGCAGTAATTATAGAGCGGAATTTGGCAATAGCGAACCAGACATAATGAAACTTACATTTAACTTTGATATATGTTTCATCACCGGCTTGTCCTCCGGGAACTTTTGGGATATTCTTCAAATTAAAATGATGACAAACAGTAGAAGCTGCTTTTGCCATACGGGCAACTGTGGAATGAGAAATCTTTATACCGAATATTTTTCTCAACGCAAATGCTGTTTCTCTTGTAGAATGTCTTAATGTAATATGAAAAGTGAGAACAAGTCCGATTGTAGAAAGGGAACATCGGAATTTATCGAGTTTTTCCAACGGTGATTTAAGTTCGTTTGTAACAATGTCTTTCAGATTTATTTTATACTCCCTGTAAATGTAGCGAAGTTTGAATTGAGATGGTTTTTCTTTCTGCAATTTCTTTTCTACTGATGAAAGTTTTTCTTTATTTTCCAAATATCTGGGACAGTTGTCATTTCCGCATTTATACATTGTTACAAGCAACCTGCTTTTCCATTTGTATAAGGCTTTTTGACATATAGGACAATAATATTTTGAAACTGATATTTTGGGAGTTTCGCAGAATGTCTTTTTGCATACTTTGCATTGATATTGGGTACTTTTCTTATCACCATTATTCACATAAATATAGTTATGAGGTGCTCCGCAATGCGGGCATTTTATGTGTTTGCCAGGTTTATTTTTTCCACGATGTTTAATTGTTTTTATAGCTTCATTTTTAATAATTTCTTTATAATCAATTTCCAATTCTTTTTTATGAAAAGCATCGAGAGGAGGTTCCGGATCGACTTGGAACTTTCGGTAATTTGGATATTCTGGTTTTGACTCTTTGAATTTTGTATTTGAATCATTTAAAAGTTCGTTTAATACTTCAATGATTCTAATAACTTGTTCTCTTGTTAATTTTCGGCAAATCCATTTCGCAATATTTTCAATTATTTTCATGGGAATATCTCTTTCTTTTTTTTAGCTCATAAACCTAAATTTAGGGGGAGATTTTCCCAATGGTTATAAATGTATAGAAAATAATATGTTAATTGAAAAATAAAAGGTTCTTTGTTACACAACCGGCTACAAAAGAAGGAGGGATTATGAAAAAATTTTTGTTATTATTCGTTATTTTTATTCTTAGTTTTTCCATTTTATTGGGAAATTCAAACAGCACCCCAATCTTAAATGATCTAAATGAACATTACGAAGTATTCAAAGCTTTATATGACCAGTCCCAAAAATTCAATCTGGATTCAAAACTTCCAGTAGTAATACAGCAGATGTTCGACAATCAATCAACAGAAAATCTCCATAATCGTGTTTCTATCTACAATGTTGAAACTACAAGAGAATATATGCTATATCAGATGTTGTACGAAACCTGGGAAGGCGGAGAGTGGGTTTATATTTCTTTAGAAACTTTTACATATAATGATCAAAACCAAATGATAGAAATTTTGACTCAAATATGGGAATTCGGGGCATGGGTTAACTCAATGAATTTCATTAATACTTATGATATAAATGGAAACATAATTGAAATGATGATACAAATGTGGGATGCTACCGGTTGGCTCGACTATATGATTATGACAATAGAATACAATGAATACAACCTTATATATCAAATTCAAACGGAAATAAATATGTTTGTTGAATGGATTATTATTTCAATAACAACATATTATTATGATGGAGACCTGTTGTTGATAGAAGAAATTACACAAGCACATGATTTTTTCTCTGGCTTGTTAGTGAATTCAGATAGAACTACATATTTTTACGATGCTCAAGAAAATCAGATTGAGAGAATCTACCAGATATGGATAGATAATGATTGGGTTAATGATGCAAGAACAACCTGGCAATATGATGGAAATAATTATGAAACCGAACGTATGCATCAATATTGGATTGGAGCTGATTGGGAAAATTCAACTAGATATACATCCTCTTATGATGCAAGTTATAATTTAATAGAAGAATTAAAGGAAATATGGTCACCCTACAGGACCTGGGATTATTATAGAAAATGGATATATTCCTATGAAGCACAAGGAGTTATGACGGAAATACTTGCTCAGGACTGGGAAGGTGGAGCATGGGTAAATGATTATCTTTTTACTTATACCTATGATGGAGATGATTATTTAATTGAAGAACTTGGCGAAACCTGGGAAGGTTCCTGGGTATATGATGAAAGGATCACATATACTTATCAAGAAACAAACACTGAGGATACTGTTATTGATAATTTAATGATCTCACTATATAATTATCCTAATCCCTTCAACCCGGAAACGACTATCTCATTTTCTCTCGCAAAGAACACTAAGTACGCGGAGTTAATAATTTATAATATCAAAGGACAAAAAATAAGAGAACTTCCCATCGTCACACCCTCTCCCTCTCAAACCCTCTCTGTTACCTGGAATGGAACAGATGATTACGGAAAACCTGTATCTTCAGGAATATATCTATATAAACTGAGAACAGAAGATAACAGTAAATTAAAGAGGATGATGTTACTCAAGTAAATAAGACCTAAATTTTAAGAGCCGGAATTTTATCAATGTATTCTGGCTCTTTTTTTTATTTCAAAAGTACAATTAAATCCTGTCGTTATTCATTTTCTAACAAATTCAAAGAATGAAACTTAGACAAATTCTTATTGACACAATAATTTTATAAAAAATTGTATTCCAGGTTTATTTCTCAGATTAAATTAGGATAATAATGAAAAATATTGTAAGAATTTATAAAGTAATGCTGCATCACTGGGGTTATCTTGTTGCGGGTCTATTTTTCATGCTTGGTTTTGCCTTCTTTAGTGGAGTCAGCATTACCATGGCTATACCGCTGTTTGATTATGTTTTTATAGCATCTAGAACAGAAATTATTTACCAGAATTTTTCAACATTTTCAAATGCTTTTGCAAATGCTCTTTCTGAGTTTTTCGCTCAAAATCCCAATATTTCAGCTTTAACAAATAAAGACGCTTTAAAACTCTTATCAGATAAAGTTAAGGAGATATTATCAGTAACAGACCCTCTTCTACTTTTATGGATTATCGGAGCTACTTTAATTATATTAGTTCTTTTTAAAAACATCTTCTTTTATGGTAATAGAGTGATGTTCGCTAATTTAAGAGGGAAAACAATAAAAGATATCCGAAATAAGATATTCAAGAGGTATTTATATCAATCTTTAAGTTTTTTTGGTAAAAACAAAGTAGGTGATTCTCTTGTAAGAATGATATCGGATGTAAAAATTGTAAGTAATCTTTTTATTGGTTCTCTTCTCAGAACTTTTCAGGATATAATATTACTTTTGGTTTATACAACTATAGCTTTGCTTTTAAATCCGAGATTATTCCTCATCAGTCTTATTTTATTTCCTTTATTTAGTTTAATTTTGAATTATATCGGGAAAAAAATAAAAAAATATTCGAAAAGAATTCAAAATCAATCATCGGAAATGTTCTCAAACGTTGATGAAACTTTAAACAGTATGCGGATTGTAAAGGGATTTTCCAGGGAAAATTATGAATTGGAAAAATTCAAAAAGATCAATAATAAATATTTTCAATTCTGGAGAAAATCAATTGTATATGCTGCAGTTAATGTCCCTCTTTCCGAAATGAACGGAACTTTAATGGGAATTATTGTTCTTATTATTGGGGGCAGGCAGGTTCTGGCACCGGGAAGTACATTTACTTCCGGACTCTTTATCACTTTTCTTCTGGCAATCTTCTCAATGCTTCATCCTATGAAAAAAATAACCAAAGCTTATACTGATATCCGGAAAGCTCTTGTTTCTTTAGATAGAATTTCAGTAATTTTAAATAGACAATCTGAAATCATTGATTCTCCTTCAGCTATTGAGAAGAAATCTTTTGAAAATAAAATAGAATTCAAGGATGTTTCTTTTTCCTATGATGAGCAAATGGAAGTATTAAAGAATATTAGTTTCGATGTAAAAAAGGGAGAGCAAGTTGCTATAATAGGAGGAAGTGGTTCAGGGAAAACCACTCTGGTCAATTTACTTTCCAGGATGTATGATAAAAATTCTGGTGAAATCCTGATCGATGAAATTCCTATAGAAAATATAAAATTAAAAGACCTGAGAAGACTTTTCGGAACAGTTACCCAGGAGTCTATTTTATTCAGCGATTCTATTTCCAATAACATCAGATACGGCTCTTTAAATGATATTTCTGATCAGGAAATAATCAAAGCAGCAAATATAGCTTATGCAGATGAATTTATTGAAAAGTCCCCTGACAAATATAACGCGGTTCTGGGAACAAAAGCTTCCAATCTTTCAGGTGGTCAGAAACAGAGATTATGTATAGCTCGTGCAATTGTAGGTGACCCTCCGATTTTAATATTTGATGAAGCGACCAGTGCCCTGGACACTGAAGCAGAACAAAAAGTTCAGCGAGCAATTGAACAGGCAACAAAAAACAGAACTGTAATTGTAATTGCCCATAGACTATCAACTATATTATCTTCTGATAAAATTGTTGTACTTGATAATGGTCAAATCGTAGGAATAGGTACACATAAAGAACTTCTTAAATCCTGTGAAAGATATAAGACTCTTTACAAATTACAATTTGCAGATTTATAAAAGATGAAATTCCTGTTCTATCTATCCAAAAAATACTCATACTCCATTATAAAACCTATTGTAGAATATTTGGAAAAATCAACAAATGATGAAATATCTTTCTATGTGTTTCACTGGATAATTAATGAATTTCCTGAAAAATGGTTGAAATATGAAATCTTTGAAACTATTGAAGATGTTATTGATTATAAACCTGATTTTGTAATCGCTCCGGGAAATTTTGTGGATTATCGCATCCCCGGAATCAAAGCACAGATCTTCCACGGTCTGGGAGTTGAAAAAAAATCGCACTTTGTAATTAGACCTTTTTTTGATGTATATTTAACCTCCGGTCCTTTCGTTACGGAACGTTTTAAAAGATTGCAGAGAAAATATGGTTTTTTCCTGGTGAAAGAAACCGGATGGGCAAAAATCGATCACATTATTAAATATCCCACAAGGGGTTTAAAAAAGAAACTTGATATTCCCGGATACGAAAATATTATACTTTATGCACCAACCTGTAGTGAAAAAATGCATTCTGCCGATGAACTCTTCCCAATTATTCCTGACATAATAAAAGATAATGAATTCTGGCTGATAAAATTTCATGAACTAATGAAGAAAAGTATAATTAAAGAATTTAGAAAAAATAAACCTGAAAACTGCAAAATAATTGAAGATACAGATATCACACCCTATCTTCATATTTCCAATATTTTAATTTCGGATACATCCTCAGTATTATATGAATTTATGATACTCGATAAACCGGTTATCACTTTCAGAACTATTAGCAGGTCTGATAAAGGCATAAATATTACCGAACCTGATCAACTTAGAAATGCTATTGACCGCAGCCTGGAAAAACCTGATAAGCTTCATTACAATAGAGTGATTAATCTGAATGAGGTTTGCCCTTATAAAGATGGAAAAACCAGTGAAAGAATAATCAACACATTAAAAGGAATTCAATTAGAAGACTATCATTCTAAAAAGGATAAGCCTTTAAATTTGTACAGAAAATTCAAGGTATTAAAAAAAGTTAGAGGGTGACCCGGAAATGATAAAAGCCTTATTTGATTTGAAGATGGAATATCATTTAAACTCCATATTCCCATTGTATCAGGAACTGGCTAAAGATAAAAATTATGATATCCGGATAAGAGCGGGAAAGGATCCTGAAAAAATCCTGGGTCTATTTTTAATTTCTAAAAAAGAAAAGATTGTTTCCTATCTGAAAAAACAAGGATATAAATTAACAAATAACACCAAAGGTTTTGATGTTGTAATAAGCTGCGATGCTCTAAAAAAACCTGAGAAATACGGAGATGTTATTCGTATTACTCTTGATCACGGTGTGGGGATCAAAACATCCAGGATACGGAATATAGTTAAACAACCTGATTTTTCTTACCATGTATTTTTAGAAGGTCAATACTGGTTTGACTATATCAAAAGTCTAGGTTGGGAGAACAAAGCCAATTTCCATATTACAGGACTTCCGAAATTGGATCCTTTATTCCGGAAAGGCTTTTATGATAATAAAAAATTAAACTCAAAACTCGGATTTGATCCTGATAAAAAAACTGTTCTCTTCGCACCTTCATATAAACCGAGTTGTATCGATTTCATTAAGGAAAAAATCGTTGATCTAATCCCGAAATATAATTTAATCATAAAACTCCATCCTTACAGTTGGAGCGGAAGATATGCTCCTCATTCTCATCACAGGTTCTATGAAAAACTTGCTGAAAAAAATAAGCAATTATATTTAATTCCCAAACATGAATATGATATATATCCATACCTTTACTTTGCTGACACCTTGATCAGTGATACATCCAGTGTTATAAATGAATTTTTAGCTCTCGGAAAATTCGGGATAATTTATGTGCTTCCTCAATTCAAACGAAAACACAGTGATGGTATGGATGTTCTTTCAATTGCTCCAAAAGAGTGGCTGAAAGGGGCTTTCCCTCACATGTCCAAACCAGCAGACCTTATCCCTGCTGTGGAATCTGCTTTAAATCCAACTTCAAAAATGAAGAAGAAACTGGATGAATATAGAAATTATTTCTTTTACGGTTTAGATGGAAATTCCAGTAAGCGGGTGAAAGAAAAAATTGACGAATTAATCAAATAATAGGAAATTCTTCACATGGCAGGTAAAAAAAAATTAGAGGGTAAAAATTCCCGAAGAGCGCTGAAATTATTAAAAAATGTTACAGCTACTTTAAATAGATATGAAATTCCTTATTTATTGGAAGGAGGAACACTGCTCGGAATAGTACGGGAAAACAGACTGCTTCCCTGGGATAACGATATGGATATATCTTTAATTGAAGACTATAAAGACAAGCTTTTATCAATTCTTCCCAAACTCTTTTTCAAAGGATATATTGTCAGGATTAAAAGATATAAATTCAATGTGGAACCTTTTAAAAAAGGTGAGATCAGAATCATAAAAATCAGGAACAGGAAACTACTATTTATCAAAGGAGACGTCATTCTTGATATTTTTATAAAAAAGAAGATCGAAGATAAATATTATTGGACTGTGGGAGTGAAAAAACCCGTTCTTAAATCAGTTCCCAAACAGTTTTATGAGGATTTGACCGAATTTAAATCAAATAACCATTCCTTTATGGTTCCCGAAGATTACGATGGTTATCTAACATATAGATATGGAGATTGGAAGACAACAGTTAAAGAGTGGAATTTCAAGAAAGATGATAAAGCTATTGTATCAGAACATAAGGATAAATAGATAATGGAAAAAAAATATAAAATCGGCTATTTCCTGGTAACCGACATTCAACATATTCCACCAGTTATTAGATTATATCCTCATCTTGGTGGAATCGTTTTTACCTGCAAAAAGAAAATTTATAATTTTATAAAGGAAAAATATAAAAAACATAATATTGAAGCATATCTATGTAAGAATGACAAAGAGATCCAGAGACTTATAAAGAAAAATCGTATCCGTGTTATGATCTATCCGAGCTATCATATTCTTTTCAGAGGTAAGGCAATTGAAATATTTCACGGTGGACTTTCAGATAAAACTTACGTTGAATCACTGAAAATTTTAGTCTATGATTATGTTTTATTTCCAGGTGAAAAGACAAAAGACAAAGTAGCAAGATCGGGTTATTTAAAATATGTTCCGGAATGGAAGATTATCGGATATCCAAAATTTGATCCCCTGATAAATGCCAGTTTAAAGGTAAAACCTATTTTTAATAATAACAAAAAAACAATATTATACGCACCGACCTGGAACAGCAGGAAAGTTGATTTGAAGATTATAAAATTTTCTCATTATGGTGAAAGTTCTCTGGAAAGGTGGGGAAAAGAGATCATCCAGGCCCTTCATAAAGATTACAATATAATCATAAAATACCATAGTAGAATATATCGGGAACCCGGAGATATTTATGAACAGATCGAAAGCATGATAAAAGAGTTGGGAGCTGAAGAAACCATTCAAATCAAAATCGATGATAACATCCTGCCCTATATGTATCAGTCTGATTTAATGATTTCAGATATTTCCACTGCCTGCTATGAATGGTTTCATTTTGATCGTCCCATTGTATATGCAAATCCTGATCCTGAACATTACCAGCCCTCTGATGACCTTAGTTCAAATACATACGCATGGCAAGCCGGTGATGTAATCAATAAGAAGGAAGATATTCTCCCCTTTGTTAAACGAAACCTTGATAATGACATATACAAAGATAAACGTAATGAAATATTTAATTATACTGTATATAAACCTGACGGAAAAGCCACAGAAAGGCAGGCAAACGCTATTATCGAATTTTATAATAGATACAAAGATACACCTTACTGGTGGTTAATCCTCTCATCATATATCTTTCGAAGAACAAGAAGAAATATATGTAAATATGTAAATATTTATTATCATAAATTTAAGAAAAGTAAAATCGGAAAATAAAGGAAGGTAATAATGAAAATCGTCTATTCATATTATGTACTGGATATTGTACATAGAGGTCATCTTAAAATGATGGAAAACGCAAAAGCTATAGCTGGAAAGGATGGAAAACTTATCGTAGGAATCCTGACCGACGAAGCAGTAATGGAGAAAAAATCAAGACCCATTCTCTCATTCGATGAAAGATTTGATCTTGCAAATGCTTTAAAATACGTTGATCTGGTCGTTACCCAGGAAACTTACTCTCCACTACCGAATGTAAAAAAAATCAAACCTGATATTTTAATGGAAAGTTCCAGTCATACTGAAGAAGCTATTGAAGAAGCTCGTGAAGTTATGGAAAAAATTGGGGGAAAAGTAATTGTAATACCGTATTTTCCATCACAATCATCAGCTAATATAAAAAATCAAATAAAAAAATGAAATTAGTCTATTCTTATTTTGTACTGGATCTTGTCCATAAAGGACTATTAAATATGATGAAAAGCGCAAAAGCCATGGCCGGGAAAAATGGAAAATTAATCATTGGTATTTTAACAGATGAAGCTGTTATGGAAAAAAAACCAAAACCTTTACTCTCTTTCGAAGAGAGATTTGAGCTTGCTTCCGCAATAATATATTCTGATATCGTTGTTGCTCAAGATACTTATTCCCCTTTACCAAACTTAAAAAAAATCAAACCTGATATCCTGATGGAAAGTACAAGTCATGATGAAAATGAGATTGAAAAGGCAAGAAAATTTATGGAAAGTATTAACGGTAAAGTTGTTGTACTGCCTTACTTTCCTCCGGAATTACATACTGATCTCATGAATAAAGAAAATAAGAATATCGTAAAACCTATCGAAGAATTTGCAAAGCTAAAAGATCTTAAATGGAAAGAAATAACTATGAATATCTATTACTATGAGAAAATTAAAATTGAATTTATAGCCAGAGATATGAAAACTGGCAAACAACCTGCTAAAGCATTTGGGTTTGAATGTAGAGGTAAACCCGGCAAATTATGGACACTATTGATAGATTTCTATGATAATAAATTAGAAATCTCAAAATATTCAACATACCTTAGAACGAATCCCAACAAATTAAAAGACAGAGTAAGCAGACTGAGATCTCATTTAAGAAAATTAGTTGATATCAAAGATGATACACCAATAAGCAATTACAATAAAAACAAAGCCTATTGTTTAAGATTTGATTTAAAAGTAGAATATTAAAATAAAAGTGAAATTTCACTTTTAACATCCACAATTATATCAATAAACCTTACATCATATTTTTCTTAACTTTATTTAAAATAAGAAGTTAAAATTACTGCCAATATTTTAATATACTCATAAGGTGAAATTTCACCATATATTAGTGAAGAGTTCTGAAGATTAATAGAGGTAAATAAAATGGAATTAGTTTATTCTTATTATGTATTGGATATTGTTCATAAAGGTCATCTCAAAATGATGAAAAACTCAAAAGCAATGGCTGGAGAAGATGGAAAATTAATAGTTGGGATTCTAACTGATGAAGCTGTTATGGAAAAAAAATCAAGACCTACACTCTCTTTTAACGAAAGATATGATCTTGCTTCAGCCATAAAATATGTTGATCTGGTTGTGGCTCAAGAAACATACTCACCAATACAGAATATAAAAATGATAAAACCTGATATTTTAATGGAAAGCTCAAGTCATGCTGAAGAAGATATTGTAGAAGCACAAAAGGTTATGGAAAACCTGGGTGGAAAAGTTGTAATAATCCCTTACTTTCCTACAATATGCTCGACTATAATAAAAACAAGAGTAAAAAATAATTAGTAAAGGGAAAAAATATCTCAACAAGAAAGATTATATGAATATAAGAAAAATTGAGCAGGAAGAATATTGGAAGGTCAGAGCACAACATTATAATGAACTTCAGTGGGCAAACGAGAAGCAATATCTGAATGCAGTAGTAGAAGCTGGAGATTTTAGACCAAATCACCTTGTTTTGGATGTAGGAACAGGTACAGGTATTGTTCTTCATGCAATTGCACCAAAAGTAAATGAAATTATCGGTCTTGATATTTCCCAGGCAATGTTAGAACATAGCAACTGGCAGAATAATAAATATTTTGTGAAAAGAGATATTAGGGAACCATTCTTTCATGAATCAGTGTTTGACAGGATAGTTGCAAGGATGGTCTTTCATCATATTATTGAAGACATACAAAAAGCAGCTGATGAGTGTTATCGTATTCTCAAACTCGGAGGAAAGTTCATCCTCTCTGAAGGAATACCGCCAAACAAACAAGTTAAGAAAGATTATATCGAGATTTTTAAATTAAAGGAAAAGAGAATTACTTTTATGCTTGAAGATTTGGTGGAGATGATAATAAAAGCGGGATTCAGAAACATCCAAACATCCACTTTCGTAATGCCAAGGATGAGTATAAATAACTGGCTTGAAAAGAGTGGTCTTCCAGCTAAAACGCAAGACAAGATTTTTGAGATGCATATTTGTGCATCGGATTGTTTTAAAAAGGCTTACAATATGAAAATAATCAGAGGTGACTGCTTAATTGACATTAAGTACGTTATCCTGATTGGAGAAAAATAAAGGAGGAAAAATGAGAAAAACAATTTTAACTTTAATTCTAATCATAGTAGCATTAGGGTTTCTTCATGCAGAGACAAAGTTAAAAATGGAACTGTGGAATCGCTGGACTTACCAGATGATCGATGGTGATGTAACAAAAAACGAAATGGCTCTTAAACGTGGTTACTTCCGTTTGGAACCGAAATTCAGTGAAAATATCAAAGGTCGCTTTAATGTAGACTTCTTTAGTGACGATGATGACAAAGTAGCAGATGGTGCAGGAATTAAGATTAAATATGCATATCTTGATTTTAATAATTTACTGCCGATCAAAGATGCAAAACTTACTGTCGGCCTGATGAAAACTTATTTTGGTACTATCTATGAATGGGATTATACAACTATCGATGGAGATCCATCCGACAAATATAAATTCGTCAGTTCCACAGATTTTGGATTGGGTGTAAGTGGCAAAATTCCTAACGGATTTGGATCTTATGCTCTTGCTGTTTACAATGGCGAAGGTTACAAAAAAGTAGGAAGTAATATCAACAAAGATATGAACTATGTAGCCAATCTGCGTGTGACTCCAATCAACGGTGTAACTCTTGGTGGTTCATACATGTTTAAATCCAAATATGATTCTCAGATTGAAGATGAAACTGCAAGGGGTGATATGGTTGATAATCCGGATCGTGAAGAGTATAATTTAATTGCTGGTGTTGGAAAATTTGCTTACGGACCTGTAAGTCTTTTAGCTCAATATCTGAATAAAGTTAAATGCAAACCTAATATGGATGATTATGATGATATAACTACTACAGTAATGTCATTCATGCCTGTTTTCAAAGTAAATAATAAAATCGATATCGTGGGAAGATATGATATGTACGATCCCGATACAGATACAGACGATGATGGATATAACGCGATCGTAGCAGGCATCAATTATCACATTATGAGAGATGCTAAGAACGCTCCCAAATTATTCATCCAAACAAACTATCAGTTGAAACAATATGAGGCTGAAGATTCTGATGATGAAAGTGAACTTATGGTTCAATTACGCTGGATATTCTCAGAAACAATAAATAAGGGAAAGTAACTCAAAGCTCCTGCTTTGAGAAAAATTCACAAACGAGGACGTTTGTGTTACTAAAAATAAGGAGAAAAAAATGAAAAGAACTTTATGTAGTTTATTATTGATTATTTTGATGTCATTATTGCTTTTTAATGGCTGCGCTAAAAAATCAAAAGAAGAATCAGGGGTTGTAATAAGAATGGTATGTGTTCCTGCGAGTGAAAAAGGTGATGAAGATGATTTCGTTTCACTTTTGGAAATCATTAACAAAATAACCGGGTACAAGATGGAAATGATCAAGGTTACTGACTATAATGCTGCTGTAGAAGCTATGAGAGCTGGAAGAGCTGATATGGCTTGGTTTGGTGCTAAAACCTACATTGAAGCTGCAAGGATTGCTGATGCAGAAGCATTTGCGGCTGGTATCAGAAAAGGAAAGAATTCTGTAGTTTATTATACACATTTTATCGTAAGAAAAGATAGTCCAATTACAGAATTTACAAAAGAAGAGCTAAAAGGTACTGTTTTGGCTTTAAACCATGTTGGTTCTACCAGTGGAGATTTAATTCCACGATATGAACTTATCCAAATAGACATGAATACAAAGGAAAAGGAAGATTTTAAAATGGTTCAATATACTGGTAGTCATGATGCTGCGATTCTTACTGTTTTAAATGGAATTGCTGATGTTGGCGGTGTAAGTTCCGTTAATTGGGATGCAAGAATTAAAGATGGTACAATCAATCCTGATGACTATCGAATTATTCATTCTTCACCTCCAATAGCTGCTGCTCCTCTTGCTTATTCCAAAAAACTTCCTGAAGAAGTGCGAAAAAACATAAAAGCAGCTGTTTTAGAAGCACATAAACATGGAACCATTGGTGGTTATGGTGGTGAAATGGAAAAATATGTTGGTGTAACTGATGCTGATTATGATATCACGAGAAGAATTAACGAGACAGTAAAGTAAATTATAATGGTTATTGTTTCAAAACTGAAAAAAGTTTTTCCTGATGGTACTGTTGCGTTGGATGGAATCTCACTAAAAGTAGAGGAAGGACAATTTACAGTCCTTCTTGGACCAAGTGGAGCAGGTAAAACTACATTACTTCGCTCAATAAATGGACTTGTTAAACCATCCAACGGTGATGTGACTGTTGATGGAATAAAAGTAATTGATGAAAACTATCGGAAAATCAGAACATTGGTTGGTATGGTTTTCCAGCATTTTAATCTTGTTGGGAATCTCTCTGTAATCAAAAATGTTCTGTCCGGCAGTTTAGGCACGCACCAGAAATGGTGGTCCAATCTTTTTCTTTTTCCAAAATCCTATCGTATTAGGGCATTGGATCTTTTGGACAGAGTTGGATTATTAGATAAAGCCTACAACCGAGCTGATGAATTAAGCGGTGGTGAGCAGCAGCGAGTTGGTATTGCCAGAGCTATGATGCAAGAACCAAAAGTACTTCTTGCAGATGAACCCGTAGCAAGTGTAGACCCAACCAACTCCAGCAATATTCTTTCTTTGTTACGTGATTTATGTAAGGAAAAGAAGGTTACTGTATTATGCTGTCTGCATCAAGTTGATCTTGCTCTTCAGTTTTCAGATCGTATCATTGGTTTTACAAACGGGAAATTGATTTTTAATGATAAAACTTCAAATTTAAATAGAGATTCTTTACGCCAGATTTATGATGAAACCAGTGTTGAAGGCATGTTTTTTGGTTCTGATATGAAAACACCAGATATTAGCCACATCCAATGGAAAGAGTAGATCAAATGAATACAAAAAACAATCAAATCAAACTGAATATGGTCGCTGTTCCTGCAACAAAGGGTAAGATGGATGATAAATTCCGATCTCTTATTGAAACCATAAAGAAAACTACTGGATTCAAATTAAACTTTTATGAAGCTGCCACTTACGATGAAGCTATTGAAAGTTTAGTTAATGGCAAAGCACATATCGCATGGTTAGGACAAAGTGCTTTTCATAAAGCAGTGAAGAAAGTAGAGTTGGATTCTCTAGCAGTTCCATCAGGTGATGATGAATCTATTTATCGAACGGTTTTAATCACTCCTCATCGTACAAAAATCTCATCCCCAAATGATCTTAAAGGCAAAAGATTAATTTTAACAGAAAAAGGTTCTACCAGCGGAGATCTAATACCTCGTCATATTTTAACTCAAAACGGTTTAAATCCTGACATCAGTACGAATTTTTCTAAAGTAATTTATGCTGGGAGCCAGAAAGAAGCAGCAATAAAAATCATCAAAGGTGAAGGTGACGTAGCTGCTTTGAGTGATGTTAATCTCAAGGAAATGCTCAAGAATGGAATTTTACAAAAAAAAGATATAAAAATCATCTATGAATCAAAACCCATTCCAGGAGCGCCTATTGTTTGCTTAAAAAACCTGAATACTGATGTTAAGGAAAAATTAAGAAAAGCAATTCTGGAAGCTCATAAATTCGGTGCTGTCAATGGCTATGGAACTCATATTGAACATTATGAATCTCCACAGGAAGCAAGATTAGATTTTCTAAAAGCTTATTTAAAACCACAAGTCGGAATTAAAGCTTTAGCAGTAAGCTTGGGATTATTATTTCTAACAATTTTAGTATCATTACATCTAAAAATCAGTCCAAAAGTAATATTTTCCAGTTTCAGTTATTTTTCTGATATAATCGGAAGAATGATGCCACCAGATTTTTCTGATTTGTGGAATCTTGTGATTTCTATGGTTGAGACAATTGAGATTGGATTTCTTGGTACTGTTTTTGCTGTGTTAATATCAATTCCAATTTCGTTAATGGCAGCAAAGAATATAACAAAAAGTAAATTTTTGTACTATCCAGCACATTTGATCACAACTTTTTTCCGTGCAGTCCCGGAGTTCATCATTGCTATGATACTGGTAATATCTGTAGGATTTGGTGCATTGCCTGGTGTTTTGGCTCTGGGACTTCATACAATGGGTTTTCTTTCTAAATTTTATGCTGAAGAAATGGAACATGTACAAATAGGACCTATAGAGGCAATAGAATCGACTGGTGCAAACTGGTTCCAGAAAATCACTTATTCCATTCTACCACAGATTCTTCCATCTTTTATGGGAAACACACTTTATATTCTTGATCGAAATATTAGAATGGCGACAATATTGGGAATAGTCGGTGCAGGTGGAATAGGTTATAGATTGCAGTCAGCATTTCGTATGTTTAAATACCCGGAAGTCTCAGCAATAATTATCATTATTTTTGTTACGATTTTTATCATTGATATTATTTCTTCGAAAGTTAGACACTCGGTTAAATAATAATTAATTCAGTTATATAGATTCTGTTAATACTATGGAAATTCATAACAATAGAAGAGTATTCTGGAACATCTGGACTTCTTATGCAACATATTATTTTGGAAGAGCTAATTTAAGTATAGTTGTTCCAGCATTATTAGCTACGCACAAAAATTTAAATATGTATAACATCGGTCTGATCTCCAGCGGATTCTTTTTATCATATACAATAGGTCATTTTTTTCACGGTTTGTTTTCTGAAAGACATAATCCATTCTTATATATATCACTTGGTCTTATTGGCTCTTCTATAATAAATCTAATTCTTGGATTTTCTGCTGGATTTTTTGTAGTATTATTTATTGGTGAAATCATAGATGGGTTTTTTCAATCAATGGGTTGGTCTTCTTGTGTGCGAGCAAACGCGATAACGCAGAAGAAGGATGAAAGAGAAAGAACATCTATCTTACTGGGAACATCTTATCAAATAGGAAATTCAGTTGCTTGGTTAGTATCTGCATTTGCTGTAGGAAGTCGGGGTTGGCGAGCAGGATTCTGGGTCGCAGCTACATTTCTTTTTATAAGAGGAATACTATTATTGATCACGAAACCTAAAATTGAGAGTGCTCCTACTCAAAAGGTTAGACACCAGGTAAAGACCATACTAACTTTTCCAATTTTAATGAGTGGACTCTCTTTTTGTTTTCTTAATATGATCAGATATGGTATAATTGTATGGATTCCTTTATATTTATTCCAGACTCAAAATATGGTTGTTGAACAAATGGGTGAATTAGGTTTGAAAGTTTGTTTAATTCCCATTGCAGGGGTGTTTGGAACACTAATATATAATGTTTTGAAATTCCGTAGAGATGTAGTAACGGTTGTTTTCTTATTATTTTTAGCGTTCAGTTTCGTTGTGCTTCCTTTTACAAAAGGGATGTTATCTATATTTATATTATTAGTTGGGAGTTTTTTCTTGTATGGTCCTCATGTTTTTTTAAGTGCAACTCTTCCAACACGCTATTTTGATAAACAAGTAGTGGCTGCATCAAGTGGATTTATTGCTGGAATGGGATATGTCGGAACAGTTTTTGTAGGATTGATAATTCCTGTTTTGGTGTCGTCAGCAAATGGTAGCTGGAAAAATGTTTTTATATTTTGGGCAATTCTCTCATTTACAGTAGTGGCAATTATGATTACATTTGTCTGGAAATATGAATTGAAAAAAACCTAAAAATATTCTTTATTAAAATCCTTATAATCATTCTTTGGTTATAAGGATTTTTTTATTTGTTTTCACCTGGATAATCCAAAAAAGAAATTGAGAATTAGCTGGCAATTAAGATTCTGAAAGAAAAGATTTTGCAGGGACAGAAGGTGGAGATTGGGTTTGATGGGAAGGTGTTTTTGTTTTAATGTATTTGATGTTTTGGATTAATTATTTTGTGATAATTTACTCAGAATATTTTCTGCTTTAATTATTGGTTCAAACCATTGATATAAATCATCAAAATCTAATTCTTTTGGAATTTGATATTCTTCAACAAATTTACCTTCTATTTTAGGATAAAAAAGTGATTCGCAACTTCTTCTAGGATGATTAGGTATCCATGATTTATAAAAATCTTTTTTATATAATAAATGGTAAGTTGGCATAAATGAATGCCAATGTTTTGATAAAATATTACGGTCTTTTTTATCAATAATTTCTATATGTTCAAGTTTTCTTTCACTATATTTCTTCCAAGCATTTCTCAACCGATTATAAGCTTCACGATCGGTGTCAGATGCATTAAATCCAAATATAGTAACTGAAAACGCCTTACTTAAAGCATAATTAAGTATGTTCCATTCATTTAGATTGAAAAAATCATTATAATTTTTTTTTGGTATTGGATAAAAAAGATTGTAGGGAGTTAATTTTTTATCGCAATCGGGACAGAAAGTTCCATTTTTTCCATAAATATTATGCTTTGAGCAATATCCGATACGGACATTACCATGCAAATGTATAATTTGAGGTAAGGGAATATTTTCTATGTTTCTTTCATATGCATCAAATAAAAAGGGATCCCAATTAAAAGTTGCAACAAAATCTTTTGGTCTAAGTGACATTAACAAATGATCATATAAAGTTGGTCTGTTAGGTAATTTTAATTTATCAAAATAATTATATACTATGTTTTCAATTTCCTTTATTATTTTTGAATATTTATCTTTTTCATATAGTTCGGAATAAATTTTCTCAAAATCTTTTCCGTTATATTCAATACCATTATTAAGAAGTAATTCATCAAGACCAACAATTTCAATTAAGTCATTCATTAATGGAATTTTGTTACCATTTGCATCCCCATTTTCAAATGCTTGTTTACTAGCACCTGCTCCTAAAATTACAACATGTGGTTTTAGTCTCCTTGGTTCGTTGATAAGTTGTTCTTTATTAATTATCGTACGTTTTCCCATTTATTAAATATCTACTATTTCATCATGTATTGTATCACAAATAATACATACAAAATCGCCTTCAGGATATTCAAGATTGTTTGCAATTCTTGTATAAATATCGTTGAAATCAGGTATTCTATTTACAAATAAACCAGAACCAAATGAAACAGATTTCCCACAGTGATTACAAATTTCAACGAGTTTCTTACTTCCAACTTTTTCAGATATTTTCATAATCAATTCTATAGTAATTTTTTAGGAGTTCCAATACCTACCTACAAACGGATCTAAAACCAGCTTACCTTCATGACTAAAAAGTTCAATGCACTTTTAAGCTAAAGAAATTGGAAATGTAGCTGGGTGTTTTTCTTTATCTCTGACATCACGTCTTTCATAAAGAAATTGCCATACACCAATTTGGTTTTTAAGCCACAGTTTTTCTGTTAAACAATTTATATGAGTTCTTGGGCAATTACAAGTTCTTTTGTATCCAATATTCAGCTTTTTATTTTCTAATGCTCTTTGACTTTCCAAAATGCAACTCCTCTCTAATTATTTTTCTTATAAAGAATATCTTTTTTATTAAAGTATTTTTTTAGATTTTTTGTAAAGTAATAAAAACTACAATTTTTTCACCTTTTTACAATTAACTTCTGAATCTTCTAAAAAAGGGAGGAAAACTGGTTCTAACAGTTTTCATTTTTTTTAAAACACCTGAATTAATTAAGGAATATTGTAAAATCCTTATAATCATTCTTTGATTATAAGGATTTTTTTATTTGTTTTCACCTGGATAATCCAGAGAACTATCATCCAGATATTTGCGACTCCAATTGTATAAATGAAGAAAATTATCGGTCTGAATAAAATAACTGATATGATAAAAACAAAAGCATGTGCAGTAGGTCCTATCCAGAACCAGAGAAGGATTAACATCTTATTTGCATGATAATATTCTTTAGGGTCATATTCTTCTTTTTCATTTAATTGAAAAAGTTGAAGATGTGAATATCCCAGGTATACTGCAATCAGAATTTTATCTAATAATTTCCCTCTCTGATGTTTGATTTTTTTCAATTCGCCCGAGAACTTTTTCTTAGCTTCCCAGGTTGATGTTGATTTGCCCAGGCCATGTGCCATGAATTCTGCCCGATAATAATCTACTAACATAGCATGGAAAATCTGGCTGACAGCTGCAATAACAAGAAGAGTCCAATGAGATATTGAAAGAGAAAAGGAAAGTTGATAGTCTGCATTAGATAAACCTATTCCTAAACCAACATAAACAGAAACTCCAACAATATAATCAGCAAATCCATCTATAATTCTGCCTACTGCTGTCCCACTGTTCTTTAAACGTGCTATCATGCCGTCAACACAATCTAACACCATGCAGAAAAAATATAGACTTCCTGCAATTACAAAGCAGGTTACAGTCCCCCAAGAAAATAAATATCCACTGATAATTCCTACAATTATGGTCATAAGTGAAACCTGGTTTGGAGTTACATTTGTACGATATAAAAGTTTTACAAATATAAAGGCAATAGGTCGAAGAATATAAAGGGTTAAAGTTTCATCGAAAATAATATGTTTTAATGATCTTTTGAATTCCCTGAACATTTTAATGTTATATTCTAAGAATTCATCTCGCACTTTCTTACTTTTATTAATCATACACTATCCTTTCTTAGAATCCTTTTTCTGCAATAGTACCACTTTCTACACTTGGGTCAAAATCAGGATGAGGTGTCTTCCAGTCCCCATAATTCAATTCAAGATATTCCTCTACATGAGAAGGTATCTTAACCTTCCTACCTTCCCAGGTAATAGTATCAAGTTTATCAAAAAACTTTCCTTTAGAGTGTTTTAACGCATTCATAATAATCCAATGATATCTATCATTTATTTTATACTTGAAAAACAGGTCAATATGAAAATTAATTCTTACTATTCTTTCAAATGGAGTTTTAAGTTTGATAGACCTTATTCTACCCGGTAACCACTTATTTTTAGTTCTATTCGTTTTTACAAAAAACTTAGGAAAAAATTTATGTTGTATTTTTAGTATTTTTTCAGCATACTCACCAGGAACTCCGAAATCCGCATCATGGTCCCAGGGTAAAAGGTCACCATCTCGGATTATTCCCAGTAAAGTTCCTTCATCTAACCAGTAAGGGATATTATTTTTTTCCAGGATATCGATTGCATCAAGAATAATTTTTTTCATACGTTCACGATATTTACCTTCTAATCTGACTCTCTTTTTCTTCCTCTTCTTATATCCCCTTAATCTTTTCTTGGAAGGAACTTTTTTAATAATTTCATCCGGTACAATTGATAAATCATCTATCCCACTGATCCAATATTTTTGTACTTTCTTCCAATCCCCATATCTTGCAGTCAAATAATTCTCTGTGTCAGAAGGAACAGGGTATTCTTTACCTAGATAGTTTATTTTCTCCAATTCATCAAAAAAGTGTGAACTTACCCACTTACAGCTTCTTTTATCAATCCAGCGAAATGTATTTTCTTTTTTATACTTAAATGTAACATTTATTTTTAAACTGGCTTTTCTATGCTTTTCCCAACCTTTCAGAACCTTAACTCGAGGAAATTCGGTATCGATCCACCGGCGACCTGACCTGTCAACCATAGGTTTTAACCTGTAAAATGGCGAGAAATCTTTTTTAAGGGATATAAACTTCTCATGATATTCACCAGGTATACCAATATCCAATTTTCTGTGCCGGGGTATGTTTTTTTTATCCCTGATTATCCCCAGTAATGTGCCGGATTCAAGCCAGAAGGGAATATTGTGTTTTCTTAATATTTTAAATGTATTTTGTACTAATTTACTTTGTATTGGTTCAAATTGTTTCATATCTATTCCTGTTATCACGACATTTTCTGTAAACGATCTTTAACCCATTCTATAGCACGTTCATTAGCTTTGCCATCATTAAAATAGAAAGTATTCTCTTTAACAACCTGGATTTGTTCTGCAAAAGGATGTTTCTTTAAAGATTCTGATATCAGTTCATTAATATTATTTTCACCCGGAATATAGGTATAACCGCAAGAATAGACCTGAAATTTCTTCTTCCTGATCCATTTCCCTTTTTCCAGCCCTTCATCACTTGTTTTTATCAGAATCAAGGGTTTATTAAAAAACAGCCAATCATACATAACAGAGGAATTTTCTCCGATCAAGAGATCTGCTACTGTAAGATTTTCAATAATATCAATTTCATCAGGATCGATTAGATACACATTATTAATTTTGTTTTTCTTAATAAAATCTTCTATGATAGTATAGTTCTTTAAATCATAGGGGTGAGTTCTAATCAGTAAATTATGTTCTTTTGAGATTAATGAACAAAATTTCTTATAGGTCTTTAATAATGAACCGTGTCCCCTACTCCAGGTTGGAGCATATAAAATATTCTTTCTGGATTTATCCTTAATGCCCAGTTTCTGAATTGTCTTATCTTTTTTATACTTATTATTAATAATAAAATCCGATCTCAAATGTCCGATTTTCACAATCCTTTTATTAAAACTTCTCAGTCCATATGAGTAGTGTTTGAATCTTTGATAATCTTTATCTCCGGAAATGAAATAAAAATCGTACCTGCTCACAGGAAACTTCCTGCCTTTTAATGTTTTGTCCATTCCCATTCCATGATAGATAAGTACATTCTTAAAATGTTTTCCTCTCTCTAAAAAGTATTTACTATTCAAAGCCATTTCAATTATCAATCCACCAACTTTTTGTGGTAACACTCTACTCTTTGGAAATAAATAGCAGTTTTCTTTTCCTACTTTAGTCTGGAGAAGATCAAATCTCTCAGAATTTAGTTGTATAAATTTTCCTCCCAGATGTTTGTATATTTCCCATATATAGCTGTACTGATAATATGATTTAGCACGATAATATAAATCTGTCACCCACTCTCCCAAGAGTAAAAAATTAGTTGTGAAATAAATTTAGGAATTATAATTGTCAAGTCCATAATAAAATCTTCCAAGAAAAATTGTAGACATATAATTAGCATAAATGTATATTGTTTTATAAAAAATAAGGAATTATATATGAGAGCAATAATTATTGCAGCAGGGAAAGGTACCAGATTATATCCATTAACAAAAAATACTCCCAAAAGCCTTTTGGAGGTTGGGGACGGTCTTTCATTGTTAGAAACTCAGTTACATAGTTTAGCGGAAAATAATATTAAAGATATCACAATAATTGTAGGTTATAGAGCAGAACAAATTGAAGCTAAATTACACAAATATAGAAACAAATTTAATATCTCTACAGTATACAATCCTTTCTATGATATCTCAAATAACTTAATCTCAGTGTGGATGGCTAGACATTTTATGCATAAGGATTTTATTTCTATCAATGGTGATGATATATTTACTCCTATAGTTATTGAAAATCTTCTTAAAAGTAAAAATAATGTTACGATGGTAATAGATGAGAAAAAAAACTATGATGAAGATGATATGAAAGTAATTCATTCTGAAGAATTAATTCATGAAGTTAGTAAAAAAATAATGCCTGAAAAAGCAAATGGTGAATCAATTGGAATTATTAAGTTCTCAGGTCATGGACCCAAAATATACAGAAATATACTTGAAGAAATGGTTAGATTTCCCGAAAATAAAGATGTGTTCTATCTCCAGGCAATTCAGGAAATAATCCATAAGGGTTATCCCGTACATTTTTCTGTTTGTAATGAAAATGATTGGGGTGAATTAGATTTTCATCCTGATCTTATGCTGATCAGGGAATATGTTTCCCAAACTAATCTGGTAGATAAAATTTTCGGTGATAAAAAAGAATTATGATCCACAATCTTCTGAAAGGTAAGCAGGTAATTTTAGCTTCAGCTTCTCCAAGACGAAAAGAAATATTTGATCTCATTGGCATTAAAGCCCTTCAAATGCCTGCTGAGATAGAGGAAGATAACTGTATTGCGAATCCCAGAAAACTTGTTCAATTCCATGCAGAAAACAAAGCGAAATCCATTTCCGGGAAAGTTGACTCAGAGTGCTTAATTGTAGCAGCAGACACAATTGTTTATCACAACAATAAAATTATGGGTAAACCTGTAGATAAATTTGAAGCAGCATCTTTTCTCACCAGATTATCAGGTACATTTCATTATGTTTATACAGGTATCTCAATTTCTTACAAAAACCAGTTATTAACAGATTTTACAAAATCCCGGGTCGAATTTATACAGATTTCTGCAAAAGAAATTGAAGACTACCTTAAAACAGGTGAACCTTTAGACAAAGCCGGAGCTTATGGAATTCAGGGTTACGGAAGCCAATTTATTAAAAAAATATCAGGTTGCTATTTTAATGTAATGGGATTCCCTGTTTCTCTATTTTATCAAATGCTGAAAAAGATATTGTGAAACTGTTTTATAACGCAAAATTCTACTCAATGGATAAAGAAGGTGAATTCTTTTCCGCCGTTCTTGTTAATAATGGAACTATCCTGGAAACGCTTAAAAATACCCCTGAATTTAAAGATATTGAAAAAATTAACCTGGAGAATTCTTTTGTTTACCCGGGATTCATTGATACTCATACTCACTCTTTTGAAGGCGGGTTATATAGTTCAGGTGTAAATTTAGAAAATGTAACTTCATTAGAAGAAGTTTTTGAGCTACTGGTAGAAGCAAAACCAATCGATGGGAAAATTCTGGCTTTTCATTTTGATGAAAACGATATAAAAGAACAGCGATTCCCAACTGCAGAGGAACTGGATAAAATTTACCCGGAAATGCCTGTTTTACTGAGAAGAGTGGATGGTCATTCTTCAGTTATCAACACTTCAGCAGCAAAAAAAATCAACTGGGAAAAACCTTTACTTGCTAATTTCAACGGATATCTTAATAAATCTATGGATGGGAAAGCGTCAAAATGGTTTCATGAAAATCTCTCTGATGAAGCTATTCTAAGAGCTTATACTAAAGCATCTGAAATTGCACTTAAAACCGGTCACACAACAATTCATACAATGGTTGGCAATACCAGGTCAGATACTAAACATTTTAAATTAATTCAAAAAAACATAAATAACTTTCCCATCGAATTTATCTTATATCCTCAAATTACTGATATAGAGAGTGCTCTTGAAATAGGGTCACCCAGAATCGGAGGATGTTTATTAGCGGACGGTTCTTTTGGTTCACATACTGCTGCCTTGTTACAACCATATTCCGATCAACCCGATAACAAGGGTATTTTGTATAGAAGTAATGAATTCTGGGAAAAATTCATCCGCAAAGCACACAGGGAAAACCTGCAGGTCTTTATTCACTGTATCGGGGATGCAGCTATTACTCAAATATTAAATTGCTATGAAAAAGTTCAAAAAAAAAATCCGAAAGATATGCGTCATGGAATAATACACAATGAATTAACCTCTGATAATATGCTCGACAGAATGCAGAAAATCAATATCAGTTCAATGATGCAACCTGCTTTTGACAAATTATGGGGCGGTAATAATGGTTTGTATGAAAGAAGATTAGGAAAAGAAAGGACTTCCAGAACTAACCGTCTGGCTTCAATTTATAACCGTGGTATTTTAATTACCGGAGGTTCTGATTGGTACATTACAGACCTGAATGCTCTTAAGGGTATAGATGCTGCTGTTAGAATTCATAATCCATATGAAAGATTAAGTAAATTCCAGGCTTTAGAACTTTATACTTCGAATGCTGCCCAACTCTCTTCTGACGAAAACAGGTTGGGACGGATAAAAAAAGAACTGCAAGCTGATTTTGTATGTTTGGACGAAGATATATTCAAATCTGAAAACATTAATAAAATTAAAGTAAACTCTGTAATTAAGAAAGGAATTTCATATCAATGGTAAACAATTCTCAGGAAAAAGTGATTAGAAACAACATCAGAAAATTCAAAATAAGAAAAATAATACAGAGCGTTTTTTTTTCAATAATATTATTACTATTTGCAACCTTAATTAAAGGGGATTTAAATAATGCTCACCCTTTTTGTCCATATTCATCAGTATGTTTCGGTCCCATGCTTTTAAAGGGATTTCTAATTTTCCCGATTTCGGTTATCGGGGGTTTAATAATTGCTTTTTTAAGTATGTTCTTTGGAAGGAAATTTTGTAGTTACGTTTGCTTTTTAGGCACTTTACAGGAATACATCTATAAATTAAATTCAAAAAAGAACAAATTCAATCAAAAAATCCCACAAAAATACCATAGGATTTTAATTATACTTAAATATATGGTTTTTGCTTTTACCCTTACAGCAGCTTTTTTTTCTATCCAATATACATTTATGAAATATTGTCCGGTTTTAAACCTTGCATTTCCGACTAAAATAGGAGTTATTTCAGGATTTGTTCTGTTTGTAATATTTGTGGTTGGATTTTTTGTAGAAAGATTCTGGTGCAGGTATTTATGTCCTTATGCTGCTTTGATGAACCTCTTTCAATATTTGGGAAAACTCATTGGTGTAAAAAGAACAAAAATTTTCAGGAACATTAAAACAAGTATAAATTGTTTTAACTGTGAAAATTATTGCCCTATGCATATTGATATAGGTTATAATGAAGAAATTTCAGACCCGAATTGTATACAATGTTATAGATGTGTAAGGATTTGCTCCAAAACCGAAACTTCAAAATCAAAATGTATATACAAAGACAATATATAGAAAAATTTAAACCCGGTTATTAAATCTCTTACAAGAGATCAGGACATTATTCAACAAAAGTGCTGTTGTAACAGAACCTACTCCACCGGGAACAGGTGTTATTGCCGAAGCTTTTTCAAAACAATTTTCAAAATCAACATCCCCTACATATTTATAACCCCTTTCCGGGTCTTCGATCTGGTTAATACCAACATCTATTATAACAACATTCTCTCTTATCATATCAGGAGTAACGAAAAATGGTTTTCCAATTGCTGCAATAAGGATATCCGCTGTTTGAGTAATTTCCTGAATATTTTTTGTCCGACTATGACAAATTGTAACAGTAGCATTTCCAATCTCAGATTTCCTTAACAATAAATTTGCCAAAGGTTTACCTACAATATTACTTCTGCCGATTATTACAACATTTTTACCTTTTACTTCTATTTCGTAGAATCGTAATATTTCGAGAACAGCAGCCGCTGTTGAAGGAATAAAACCTTCGCGGTGTAAGACCAGGTTTCCCATATTCAGAGGATGAAAACCATCAACATCCTTTTGGGGATCTATTGTCATCACGATTTCATCTTCATCCAGATGAGATGGTAAAGGTTTTTGTATCATTATCCCGTGCACTGTAGTATCATGGTTCAATTTTTCTATCTCATTTAGGAATTCAATTTGTGAAATCTGCGAATCGAAATTTTTTGTTTGAATTTTTATTCCGACTTTTTCACCCTTTTTTTCCAGATTGCGAACATAATAAGCAGCAGAAGGATCTTCTCCAATAAAGATTATAACAAGCTTAGGAGAGTAATTCTTTTGAAATATCTCTTCTTTTATTTTAGAATAAATTTCTTTAATTACCGGTTTAGCAGTTAATTTTACTGTCATTAAACCTTCCTCTTTATTCTCTGGATTTCTACTGCTCTGCCTGTTTTATCATCTATATTGATAAATATTGCATTAATTTGAAGTCCTTCTGAGGAAACTTCATATCGAGTCGGCATACCTGTCACCATTCTTTCTAGAATAATATTTTTCTTTATGCCAATCACAGAATCGTGGGGTCCAGTCATTCCAACATCCGTGATATAAGCTGTTCCCTGGGGTAGAATTTCTTCATCCGCAGTCTGTATATGAGTATGAGTGCCTATCACAGCACTTACTCTTCCATCAAGGTAGAATCCCATAGCTCTTTTTTCTGCCGTTGCTTCAGCATGAATATCTACTAAAATATTATTTGTTTTTTTTCTTAGTTCAGGTAAAAATTTATCAATTGTCTCAAAAGGTGAGTTAGCAGGTCCCATGAAAGCCTGTCCAATCAAGCACACAACTGCGAGTTTTTGTTTATTTGCTGTATAATGAATAAGATAATTGTTTCCTAAAGCTTTTTCAGGATAATTCAGAGGTTTTAGAATTCTTTTTTCTGTTTCAAGAAAAGATATGGAATCTCTTTGATCCCAAAGATGATTTCCACTGGTAAAAATATCAATTCCAGCTTCAAAAAGTTTCCTGGAAGTTTTTTCTGTTATCCCTCTGCCCTGAGCAACATTTTCACCATTGGATATGCAAACATCTATTTCAAATTCATCTTTTAACGATGGGAGATAATCGAAAATGACCTGTCTACCGTATTTACCAAAAATATCACCAATAAATAATATTTTCATTATTTGGCAACTGCGCTCTGTCGAGTTTCTCTAATAACCATAACTTTTATTTGACCTGGATATTGTAATTCTTTTTCAATTTTCTCTGCAATGTCAGAAGCAATATAAGCTGTTTGATTATCATCAACAGAAATCGGATCAACAATTATTCGCAGTTCCCTCCCTGCTTGAATAGCAAAAGATTTATTAACTCCCTCAATAGAATTGGCGATTTCCTCCATTTTATTTAAGCGCTTCATATATGTTTCCAGCATTTCCCGTCTTGCCCCGGGTCTTGCACCTGATACAGCATCAGATATCTGAGTAAGAACTGCATAAACGCTCTTATATTCAACTTCCTCATGGTGAGCTTCAATTGCATTGATAATTATATTGCTCTCCCCGTTTTTCCTGGCAATATTCGCCCCTAACTGTGCATGAGAGCCATCATACTCATGATCAATCGCCTTGCCAATGTCATGAAGAAATCCGGCTCTTCGGGCTATTTCCTGATCCAGACCTAATTCGGAAGCTAAAATTCCACATATCCAGGCAGTTTCAATTGAATGTTGTAAAATATTCTGACCATAACTCGTTCTATATTTCAATCTCCCAATAATTTTCATTACATTCTTCGAGATATTATGTAGGTTGATCTCCATACAAGCCTTTTCACCAATCTGAATAAGATCATCATTCATTTCTTTTGTAGTTTTTTCTATAACCTGCTCAATTCTTCCAGGATGAATTCTACCATCTAAAATCAGCTTCTCCAGAGATAACCGGGCGATTTCTCTTCTCACAGGGTCAAATGCAGACAAAACTACAGCTTCTGGTGTATCATCTATAATCAGGTCAACCCCGGAAGCTTTTTCAAAAGAGCGGATATTACGACCTTCTCGCCCTATAATCCTTCCTTTCATTTCCTCATCAGGTAGAGAAACCACTGACACAGTAGATTCTGATACATAATCAATTGACACTCTCTGCATTGCTGTTGCCAAAACTCCAGCTACAAGTTTATTGGCATCTGCTTTTGCCTGGTTTGCAATATTACGAACTGCTTTTGCTGCTTCATTTCTCGCTTTATTTTTGAGATTGTTCTTCAGAATTTGAATTGCTTCTTCCCTGGAAAGTCTGGCTATTTCGGAAAGTTTTGTATTTTGTTCTTCAATTAACTTATTAAGTTCGTCATTTTTCTTTTGAATTTCTGATTCTTTATTCTTAATTTTCTTTTCAAATTCCTGCAGATATTCATCCTTTTTTTCTAAAGTCATCAGTCTTTTATCTAAACTCGAAACTCTTTCATTAAATTCTTTCTCAAGAATATAGAGTTCTTTTTTTCTTCGATTAATCTCATCTTCATAAGTTTTTTGAGTTTTATACCAACCCTCTTTAGCCTCTAAAACTGCAGATTTCTTTAAGGTTTCTGCTTCCATTTTGGAATCTTCTAATATCTTTTTGGCTAGTTCATTGGATTTAAGAATATTTTTATTATCTTTAGTCCTTTTAATGTAATTTGCAAACAATGAAACTATAATACCAAGGGCAAGACACACTACTCCTACAATGATATATATATACATGATTTTCCTCTCTTTTTATATAACCCGCAGTACCGTGTACTATATGTTTTCTCGAACCCACAACAAGTGTGGACGTCTACCTTGTCTGCTTTACAGATCCGGATCGTGTCCGGCATGTGCGCCACAAATGGCTCGACTTCCGATTATCATTTAGTTCAGAAACAAAAATAATAACACGTATACCGCAGGCTTTATATTTCATCTTCAAATTTAATTAACAGTTCGTTTAACTGCTTTAACTCACCACTTAAATTCTTATTAATTTCTAACTCATTGAAATAATTCTCAATTAAAATTAGAGCATGAAGAACAAACAATTTACTTTGATCAACAGTATTAAACTTTTCGTTAAGTTCTTCTAACTGTGTTCCAAGATACTCAGCATGTTTTAGAAGTTCATCCGGGTTATTACTTTTTATATAATATTTTTTCCCAAGAATTTCAACTTCTACTGTTTTCATCTTTTAAAGTTCGTCAATTTGACCTAATATCTCATCAATTTTCGTTGATGCTTTCTCCGTATTTGTTTCATACTCTTCTATCTGATTACGAAGACTTCCATTTTCTGTTCTTAATAATTCAAGTTCTTCCTTTTGCTGGGAAAATTCTTTTTCAAATTCATCAACTTTCCCACTATCCTGGGAAAGTTTTTCTTTCAACTCAGAATTCTGTTTCTCAAGCTCAGATTTTTCAACTAAAATTTCTTCATATTTACTTTTCATCTTTGTGTAATTATTTATTAATTTTTGTATTTTTTCATTTAATCCAAAACTCTGTTGTTCACTCATTATCACCTCATCTCTATTTTAAACCTGGATTTCAGTTCCTTTATTACTTTTTGTATTATATTATTTATAAAGTCATCAGTCAAGGTTTTTGTGTTAGAACTGAACATTATACTAAAAGAAAGGCTTCTATGACCCTCCTTAATATTTTTTCCAGTATATTCATCAAACAAAACAACTTTTCTGATTATTTGTGTATTAATATTGGTAATGGTGTTAATTACCTCTGAAAGTTTATATTCTTTAGAAACCACAAATGACAAATCACGAAGGACCGGTGGGAACTTCGGTATTTCTTGAAATTTCGGAACTCCCTTTTTATGTAGGGATAATATATCATCCAACCTGATCTCAAATGTATACAATGACTTTTCCAATTCAAATTTCTGAGCGATTTTTGTATCAATTTTTCCAAGACTTCCTACTTTTACTTTTTTGAAAAAGACATCCGCTCCTATCCCAGCCTGGTAATAAGGTTCAACTGATTTTCTAAAATCAAATTTCTTCAAACCGAAATCCGCAAGAAGTTCTTCCACTATCCCTTTTATATCATAAAAATCAACAAGTTTGGGGTCTTCTTTCCAAAAGACAGGATTCATATTCCCTGTAATTAAACCACAAAATTCGTATTTTTCAGTAGCAAGTTTCTCAGCTTTCCTTGTAAATACTTTCGCTAATTCAAAAATTTTGATATCTTTTTGACCATGATTAATATTGAAAAGTGTGTTTTTAAGAAGGTGGGGTAGCAACATAGATCTCATAATAGAAAAACTACTTCCCAGAGGATTTTTGATTTTTGCAAAATTTTTTCTCTCATCATCCTCATTAATTTTTAAAATATCCAAAACCTCAGGATCACCAAAACTCCAATTAATTATTTCGGAAAAACCATGGCTCACCAATAAATCCTTAACTTTTCGTCTGGAGTAAAAACTATCCCTATCCATTATATTTTGTGGCTTAAAGAAAGTTTCTACATTATTATAGCCATGTAACCTTATAACTTCCTCTATTAGGTCAATTTCTCGAGTTATGTCTTTTCGATAAGGAGGAATCTCAAAACCTAATAAATCATGTTCGCTTCTTATTAACTTTAATCCCAAAGCTTCCAGATAAGATTTAATTTTACTTCCTGTAATATCTATTGTCAGTAATTTTTTTACTCTTGAAGGTCTCAGGTTAACTTCAATTTTCTCTCCTGATTTTGGATAAGAATCCAATTTGCCCTCTAAAAGAACACCTCCTGCAATTTCCAAAATCAATTGAGCTGCTCGTCGACTTGCAAAATCAGCAGTTTCATCAGCTATATTCCTTTCAAACCTGTAAGATGAATCAGTTGAAATATTCAATCGGCTTGCTGTTCTCCTGATAGATGAATAATGGAAATTTGCCGCTTCAATAACTATATCTTTTGTCTCATTTGTAATATGAGAATTCTGTCCTCCGATAATACCTGCAAGAGCGATTGGCTTTTTTGTGTCAGCGATCACCACATCAGAATCTGTAAGTTTATAAACTTCTTCATCCAAAGCAGGAAACTCTTCACCTTTTTTCGCTCTACGTACAACTATTTTTTCCCCTTCAAGTTTATTATAATCAAACGCATGAAGTGGATGACCAAATTCCATCATAACAAAATTTGTTATATCAACAATATTATTTATCGGTCTTAATCCGACAGAAATCAAACGTTTTTTTAACCATTGAGGAGACTCTTTTATCTGAACTCCCTTAATAACTCTTGCAGTATAACGAGGGCAAAGTTCAGGTTCCTTATTATCTAAAGCTAAAGTATTCTTAATCTTCTCTTCAACATTTTTCAGGACAATTTCAGGTGGTCTTAAAGGTAAATTTAATAAAGCTGATAAATCCCTGGCAATTCCAAATATTCCTAAAAGATCAGGTCTGTTAGGAGTAATCTCAACATCAAAAACGGTATCATCCAATTCAAGATAGGAACATATATTTTGTCCTACAGGGGCATTTTCAGGTAAAATCATTATACCATCATGATTTTCAGAAATACCAAGTTCTTTTTCAGAGCAGATCATCCCAAAAGAGACTTCTCCTCTGATCTTAACTTTTTGTATTTTGAAATCTCCAAGTTTAGACCCAACCGGAGCAAAGGCAATCTTTTGATTTACTTCACAGTTTGGTGCACCGCAGATAATCTGTTTTAGTCCTACCCCATCATCTATCAGACAAATCGAAAGTTTATCGGCTTGAGGATGTTTATTGTTTTCTATAATTTTTGCAATTTTTATCTGCTTTAGATCTTCTCCAATATCCAGAACTTCTTCAACCTCAATGCCACCAAAAGTGAGTTTATTCTCCAGATTTGAAGGAGTCAAATCCAAATCAATATATTGCTTTAACCAATTATAACTTACTTTCATAATTTCACCAAATCAAATCGGTTTACTATCTCATAATTGAGTTTAATTCTTTATTAAACTTTTTGAGTTTTTTTTTAACTTAAAACTGCTTTAAGAACCGGATATCATTTTCAAACAACAATCTCATATCCGGAATTCTGTATTTGAGCATTGCGATCCTGTCTATACCCAACCCGAAAGCATATCCTGTATATTTTTCGGAATCGATACCAAGCATATCAAAAACGTTCGGATCTACCATTCCTGCACCACCTAATTCCAACCAGCCACTTCCTTTACATAGGTTACATCCTTTTCCCAGGCATTTCAGACAGATGATATCAATTTCAGCACTTGGTTCTGTAAATGGAAAGAAATGAGGTCGGAATCTGGACTCGATTTTTTCACCAAACATTTTTTTTACGAATACATTCAGAACATCTCTTAAATCAGCAAAATTAATGCCTTCATCTACTACAAGCGCTTCCACCTGATGAAACATTGGTGAATGAGAGGCATCACTTTCATTTCTATAACAACTTCCCGGGGAAATAATCTTAATCGGTGGCTTGTGTTGATACATAATCCGAATTTGTACAGTTGATGTCTGGGTACGTAAAAGAACATCATCTTCAATATAAAATGTGTCTGATAAATTCCTGGCTGGATGATCCGGAGGAGTATTCAAAGCATCAAAATTATGGAACTCATCCTCTATATCGGGTCCTTCTGCAATTTCAAAACCCATCGAAATAAAAATATCTTCTAATTCCTGCCACACCTTTGTAATTGGATGTAAAGAGCCCTTTTCTCTCTTGCGACCCGGCATTGTAAAATCAATAGATTCTGCTGACTTGCTCTTCTCATAAAGCTGATCCTGAATTTTTTGGTCTCTATCATCCAAAATTTGAGAAATTTTCATTTTTATTTCATTTACAGCTTTTCCAAAAGCAGGGCGTTCTTCCCTGGGTAAATTTCCTAATTTTTTCATAAAGTTCATAATCTCGCTTTTTTTACCTAGAAAACGAGATTTCAACTGCTGCAATTCGTGAATGGAGCCAGCTTTTTGAATTTCATTTTTAGCTGATTCAAGAATTTTGTTTAATTGGGTAATCACAATAAATCCTTAAATTATTTATATCTGTTTTCTGGCTAGATCGCAAAGCTTTGCAAATGCTTCCATATCATGAAAAGCTAAATGAGCTAGAATTTTTCTGTCGATATCAACCTCAGCTTTTTTCAATCCATTAATCAATCCACTATAGGTTAACTTATGCATCCTTGCTGCAGCATTAATTCTAATAATCCATAATCTTCGGAATTCTCTTTTTTTAGTTCTTCTGTCTCTGTAAGCATATAACCAACCCTTTTCAACAGCTTGACGAGCAGTACGATATAATTTACTGCGTCCACCCACATATCCTTTTGCAGCTTTTAAATATTTCTTTTTTCTTTTCTTATGGGCAACATTATTTACTGTACGTGGCATTTTTTCTCCCTTAAATTCACTTTATTAAAGACCTAACATTTTTTTCATTCTTGCTGTATCAGCTCTGCTAACTAAATCGGACTTTCGTAAGTTCCTTTTACGTTTTGATGTTTTCTTTGTTAATTTATGCCCGGCATATGCATGTGATCTATTTAATTTTCCACTTGCCGTAACTTTAAATCTTTTTGCTACAGCTCTACGAGTTTTGAGTTTTGGCATCATTCCCCCTAATTAATATTTTCCTTTATATATTCTCTTTCTCCCAGTTCTCAATAATTTTATCTATATCCTTTCTGGGTGAAACAATCATAAAGATAGTTCTCCCTTCACTTTTGGGCTGGGTTTCAACTTCTATAAGTTCATTTATATCTTCTACTAATTTATCTAAAAGTTTAAATCCAAGATCTTTATGAGCTAATTGTCTACCTTTAAACCTTACTGTAAGTTTAACTTTATTGTGTTGTTTCAGGAATTTAATCGTATTATTTTTTTTAAAGTTATAATCATGTTCCTCTGTATTAGGACCAAATTTAATTTCCTTTGTTTGAACAATATGTTGTTTTTTCCTGGATTCACGCATTTTTCTCTCTTTCTGGTAATGATATTGTCCAAAATTCATAATCTTACAAACTGGTGGTTTCGCATTTGGTGAAATTTCAACTAAATCTAATCCCGCATTTTCAGCTTCATTCAAAGCCTTCGATAACGGTACGACTCCTATTTGTTCACCTTTCTCAGAAATTAACCTCACCTGTTTGGCTGTTATCTCCACATTTACTCTTTCCTTTGGTACATTTGGTTTCATTTTGGCTTTACTTCTACTTCTCCAGCCCAAATAATCCTCCTTTTGTTTTTTAAAAAAAAATAAAAAAAATACGAAATAAGTGAATTCGCAAAATTTATCCTAAAGATATTTTTACGATTTTATCCGCTTTTTCACATGACAAAAAATCATTTCTTTTGCAAATAATAGACTTTATAAAAAAAGCGGATGTATATACACCCGCTTTAAAATATTTTTTATTAATAAATTTATCAATATTTAATCTCGACCTAACTAGTATTCAATTATAATCATTGAAACTGCAAGGTAGAAGCGGGTTGCTTCATTTTCTATATTTCACTTACTAACTGTTGATTAAAAAAAAATGTACAAATATTGAGTCAAGACTTTTTATTTTTTTAAAGCACATTTTGTGTAAATTTAGTTACAATCGTCCCATTATATTACAAATTGTAAGATAACTGAAATCAAACTACAAAAATTAATTTCAAAAATCATTTACTTTATTCTTAAAGTATTGATTTTAATTATCAGAAAAAAAACCTTGCCAACAATTGATTTAAATAGTGTTTTTGCATCAAGTGTATAGAATTAAGTTAAAATTAGGAGAAAAATAATGAAAAGAAATCCAAGAAACTTTGTAATAACCGTTTTTGTAGTAGTCTTTGTTGTAGCTTCTTTAAGTGTTAGCAGTATGGTTCAGAATGTGAAAGATGGTTCATTTGAAGCATTTACACAGGGATCAATCTGCACTGCACAGGGTGATATCATGCCTGAATCATTTGATGATGTCCTGATCGCACCTGCAACTCCTGAAAATGCTGAGTTATATTGTAGTGCACAGGGTCCAATCCCGCCGGTAGGATGGGACGATTCCGATGACGAAACAGATGGTAAATAAAAGAAAATTAAAAAAAATAGGAGATTATCATGAAAAAAAATCCAAGAAATTTTGTAGTAACCGTTTTTGTAGTAGTCTTTGTTGTAGCTGCTTTAAGTGTTAGTAGTATGGTTAAAAATGTAAGAGATGGTTCATTTGAAGCATTTGCTGAGGGATCAATCTGCACTGCTCAGGGTGATATCATGCCTGAATCATTTGATGATGTCCTGATCGCACCTGCAACTCCTGAAAATGCTGAGTTATATTGTAGTGCACAGGGTCCAATCCCGCCAGTAGGATGGGACGATTCTGATGACGAAACGGATGGTAAATAATACCATTAACCGGATATATCGATATTAATTAAATTAATTTTATTTTTCAAGTCAATTACAAGATAATACTGCTTAAATTATCGGATGTATTGAAAAGCATCTCGGTCAAAATAATATTATAACCTAAGGAGTAAATTGATTGATCAATTTTATAAAACTTTATAACACAACAATTTTATATTTATTGAATATAGTTTTTTGGTCACTTATCTACTTTAAATTTCCCTTAAAATCAGTAAATAAATTATCAGTAAGAAATATTATTTTCTTTTTTGGGATATTTTTTATATGGAATTGCGCAATGATCATCAGTAAACGATCAAACTTGGTTTATATCATTTTTTGGGTAATCGTAAGCATATATGAACTCTTTTTCATATTAAACATTCTTTTTAAATTAGCAAAAGCAAAAAATAAATTCTCTGATATATTTGTGATTATCATATCGATTTTAGCTATCCCAATAACTTTAGCAGCTATTTTAACATGGACAAATAGGACATATAGTCCTATCAATACAACTGATTTCTATAATATTATTCTTTTAATGTTAGGTTCAATTTTAATTATAAGAAATTTATTAGCATATGATAAATTTCTGGATTATATAGAAAGTTTTTTTATTTTTTCAGGTTTTATTTTATATTTCGGATTACATATTCTGGCAAGTAATGCCTTATCTATCGATTTTTTAAAACATTTTAAATTGGGAACCTATGCGACTTTAATAAGTCTCATTTTCTGGTTAGGGAGTGTATTTTTCATATGGAGAATCAGATCCAAACATTTGTTATAGCATCGTCTATTTTTCTCGGTTTTTTCATCTTAATAACAGTTTATTTAATCGTTAAATTAAAAATTAACGACATCAAACTAAAAAAATCTGAAGAAAAGTTAAAAACTTTTAATGAAACCCTTCAGGATATCGTAACCGAAAGAACAAAAAAATTGCGTGAGTCAGAAAAAGAGCTACGTTCGCTTTATGAACTTCACAAAGAGGTTTTAGAGAACTCGCCTGCTGGTATAATAAAATTGAATAAAAATCTTATTATAGAGTATGACAACCCGGAAATTGATAAAATCCTGGGATTATCTGAAGACATATCATCAAAAATCCAAGGAAAAAACATAAAAGATATTCCCGTATTCAAAGATCCTGAAATCGAAACTTTTTTTGATGATTTACTGGATGGATATGAAGTTTCGCGAGAGGTTATCCTTTCAAATAATAATTATAAATCATATGTTGTTTTAAACGGAGTACCAATATTTGAGGATGATAAATTTATTGGTGCTGTTTTACTGATTAATGATATAACAGAATTAAAAAATGCAGAAGATCAGATTAGAGCATCATTAAGAGAAAAGGAAGTACTTTTAAAAGAATTACACCATCGAGTAAAAAACAACATGCAAATTATTTCCAGTATGCTTAAACTTCAATTAGAATATATAAAAGATAAAAGAGCTTTAGAATTGGCAAAAAATAGTCATAACCGGGTACAAACAATGGCTCTGGTTCACGACAAGTTATACCATTCTGATAATCTCGCCCGAATAAATTTCAATGATTATATTAAAAGCCTATCTGTTTATTTATTAGGTTATTACGGAATAAACTCAAAACGAGTAAAATTAATAATTAAAATCAGTAAAACATCTATGGATATCAATACAGCTATCCCCTGCGGTTTAATTGTGAACGAATTGCTTTCAAACGCATTGAAACACGCTTTTCCTGATGATAGAAAAGGAGAAATTGCTATCAGTTTCGAAGTTAATAAAAATAAAACTTATAATTTAAAAATAAGTGATAATGGAATAGGATTCCCAGATAATATAAACATCAAAAACGCAAATACTCTGGGATTAATATTAATAAAAGCTTTAGTACAACAACTTCATGGAGAAGTAGTTTTACATAAAAATAATAAAACTACTTTCGATATTACTTTTGGTGATGTCTTTTTAAGTACATATCGTGAATTCCCGAATAAGGATTTACCTGAAATCGAATTAAACAATACTAAATGACCAATACAATTCACTTAAGATTTTTATTTTTTTTTTTACTATTACTTTCTGTTTTGAATTCAATCGAAATTCCTTTTTCAGATAATGAAATAAAAACAGAAAAAAACTTATTATCACGATTTCTACGAACCTCACCAGCTGATTCAGCAGAATGCTTTCTAAATACAAAAGTCTGGTTCTGGCATAACGGTAAGAATTTGTATTTTCTCTGGGAAGCCGAAATAGATGAAAGTTTCGAATACGGAAAATACACTCCAGTAGATAAATGGCCAGATTCAGATTATTTACGATTACAAATCATTACTGATGTTAAAAGTTACTATGCTTATATGTATTATGCATTCCCTTTGGGTAATAGATATGATGCTATCAATAAACCGGATTTTGATTATGACAAAAACTGGAATAGCACATATACTTATCAATCGGAAATATTAAATAAAACCTGGAAAGTCTTGATGACCATCCCCTTTAAAGATTTACGGTTTTACGGGTCATCTCCTCACAATTGGAAAATTATTCTCACCAGAAATTTAAGAAAATATAGAGAATATTATACACTACCCTTTGTACTAACAAAATATGGTAGAGATTATTTCAGAAAGGCAGAAAATATTACAATTAATCAGAACATTAAAAAAACTAAAAACTTTTATTTCAGACCCTACACAATATTGAATTATGATATTACGGATAAATCAACAACTTATGATCTTGATAATCTTGGTCTTGATTTTTCTTTCAGTCCGAGTTTCTCTACAAAATTAAAATTTAGCTTCAATCCTGATTATTCCGACGTGCCTATGGATAATGAAATGGATATATACAACTCCAGATACCTGCCAACTTTTGAAGAAAATCGTTATTTCTTTATTGAAGATTTTAATATATTTGGAGTTGATAAAAATACTTTTTATACTCGTGATATAATTCAACCTCATTATGCGTTAAAATTTTCAGGAAATACTGAACATTATTCTTTCGGCTTTTTATCGACACTAGATAAAGAAATCACTGAAAAAGAAGTTCTTGAAGATTCTACTATAGTCAAAAACATTATAAATAACAATAACCTGTATAATATCATTGCTTTTAGACCATCAGGCAAAAATTATAGTATTCAAATGACTCTCTTAAGTAAAATGCATAATGATTACGAAAATGGAAAAATAATAAATGATTATCATAATGAAGTGTTTCACCTGGCTCCGGAATGGGAAATATCGGATAATAAAACATTGTGGCTAAACCTTAATTTATCTATAAAAGAAGAACAAAATACTGAATCAAAAAAAGGGTATTATGGTGAAATAGGTTTTAATGTTATCCAGAATGATTTTTTTATCTCTTTATCAACTCAGAGAATGTCTAAAGACTATCAAATGGATATGGGAAGAATATATGAAGATGATTTTTATGGATGGAATCTTGATGTTAATTACGAAAAAGATATTAACTGTGCAGCTGTCAGAGAACTCGGATCAGGAGTATCTCTAGGTGAAGAAATTGATAATATTTCAAACGAATTATTAGAAAGGCTTTTCTCAATTAATTTCTGGATAGATTATCAGTTCGATCTAAAACTTTACCTGGATTTTGCTTATGTAAAAGAGTTATATTATTCTCAATTCTTTGATAAATATAGAACCGGTATTAATTTGACCTGGGATAGAATCAATTGGTTCTATCCAAAATTTGCCTGGAATATTATAGAAACCTTGATTTATACACTAAATAATACTTACCCGGGATATTATTTACAATACGGTATCTCCGGAGATATCAGTAAATATTTATCTTATAATCTAGCTGCTGATCATATCATTATCGAAGACGTTCCGGAACATCCTGAAGTTGATGACAATTATTGGATTAGTAATTTTGATTTTACAATAAGCCTTTCAAATAATCTTTCATTAACTAATGGAATAAGATTTAATAACTACCAGTGGTCTGAATATAAAAACTACCAGTGGTCTGAATACAGAGATCATTTAGGAATATTTTCCAATTTTCGCTGGGAATACAAACCCGGTTCAAATCTTTATTTAGGTTATAAATCTTCAACAGATGAAATAAACGGAGAATATACAAAAGACTACGAACTTTTATACATAAAAATTTCCTTTACATTCTAAAAAAATATAAAATCCAACTTTCCAAATTCATTATGTTCAGGTTTTATATTTTTCTTCAGGTCTAGATAAAGCTTCAATAATTCAGCTTAATCGTAAAGTCTCTAATTCTTTCAGGATATCCTTTAATTCAGGTAAAGTCAAATTTTGTTTTACTGTTTCAAAAAATTCAGATGGATCAATAAAATTCTGATTCTCATATATACCAGCTTGAAAAGCCATTTCTAAACGATCTATTTGACGAACAAACTGAGCTTCTTGTGATTCTCCTTCTTCAAATTCTTCCCAGATTGAAATATAATCCAAGCCCTTTGGAAGTTTTCCGAGTACTCGAGAGATAGATTTTTTTTCTAATTGGTATTTCTTATATGATGCTACATTGTCTGCAGGAATTAAGTCACCCGTATAAATTTCTCCAATATCGTGGATTAAAGCCATCTTAATAACTTTGAATAAATCTAATTCAAGATAATAAATATCTGCTAAGAATAATGAGAGTAATGCTACAGCAAATGAGTGCTCAGCTACACTTTCGCATCGGGATTCAGGAACACCTCTTTTTAACCATCCCTGACGATATAATTGTTTTAGATGATTGAACTCAAAATACACTTCTATAATCGGTAATGTGGTTATATTTTTCAGAAAATTAATAGGTGAAGAATCTTTAGTCTGCATATTGACCTCCTATAAAATAATAATAAAAGTATTCTGCAAAATTAAAGAAATCTATGAATCTATTTTTTCCCTCATCCCTTAATCCCTTCTCCCAAAAGGAGAAGGGGAATTCTGTCTTGAGGTCAGAAAACACTCTATTTTGTAGAATTTACATAATAAATAGAGAAGATTGGAAGAACCGAAGTCCTATTTTTTAATCAAAACGCTTTCATGAACATGTGTCTCTATGCGCATCAAAATTTCATATGAATACTAATCTTTTAATATTATCTTATTCCTTCTATTTTCTCACAAGCATCAACTTAGCGAATCTGCCATGCCAATGTCCGATCAACTTTGCCAGGTGCAAAGTTGATAACAATAGTAACGCTCCTGCAACCGGTAAAAGAGGCAGGAACCATTTAGGGGTGTACGCATTGTGTCCTGCTATTTCCATAGGAAGATGAAATATAAGTTCCAGAACGGGTGCCGCTATCAGACTTAATGATACTGATATAAAGCATAAGATCAATGTAAAATAAAATATGCCCAAAGCCATCTGCAGCAACATATAGGCAATAGCTTTCCAGGTTATTCCTGCTGTAACTAAAGCCTTGAATTTACCCCACCAGCCACGGTCTTTACTCATGAACATCGGTTTACGCGGCATACGCACTCCCAGAAGTGCCTCAACAATACGCCCCTCCATAAGAGCTATACCTCGGACAGAAAGAAGAAAGAATCCTGCAAGTGGTAATCCAATGATAAATATCAACATGGGTAAGGAAAAAGATAATCCACAAATAACCCAAATGCCATATATCATTCCGGTTATAATAGAAATAAACATATAAAGGGCTGCACCCCACGCTCTGGGATCAGTGATTACCATAACGAATTTCTTCCACCAGGGAGATTTATCCGCATCTGGTGAAGGAGCCAGTACAGGTTTAAAACGGACTTCCAGTTTTTTGTAATCTGTAGCAATTTCTGCAGATTCTCCATAATTTTCAATAACTTGCGAAAGTGCTTCTGCTTCTGTAATATCCTGTTCACTACTTTTTAGATTTTCCAGTGCAGTACGCAGATGTTCCTCAGCATCTGTTAGGGCATCCTGGATGAGTGCTTTGTCACACCCTTTTAAATCACGTTTCAGCTTTAATAAAAATTCCTCTATACTATTATACATTTTCTTCACCTCCCACAATGTTGTCTATAAATGCTTTGATCTCTTCCCAGATATTTATCCATTCGGTCAGGGTATGGTTACCTGAATCAGTGATTTGGTAATAGCGTCTGGGTGGACCGGAAATTGAGGGATCCACATAGCTACTTAATAACCCAGCAGCAGCCAGGGAGCGTAATACCGGGTAAAGCGCTCCCTGCTTCATCATCCGGATGTTCTCTCCCCTGGCTTCGATTATTTTTGCGATCTGATAGCCATACATCGGTTCTTTTACCTGAGCCAGGAAACTTAACAGGACTAAAGCTGCTGTACCGGCGTTTAATTCTTTCCTGAATTTTTTATTAACTTCGACTGTAACGGTCAAATCTCACCACCTCCTTTATTTTACAATTAATAACTTCCATATATTAGCAATTTCTCAATATTGCGAGGTCAATACTATTGATAAGTTAATAATATGTCAAGAAAAAAATTCGCTGGCTGTGTTAACTTACTGGAATATCTTCAATTAGGATATAAAAATTCAGATTCTAAAACTTTTGGAACAAGGAAAAATCATCAAAGAATTCATATTAAGTTCTTTATTGTGTACTTCATTAGAAAATTTCACTTTACAAATCTGCTTTAAACTTCAAAATCAAAACAAAATAAAAATTTTTAAAAAGGGGAATATTTATGAAATATGTAGGAGCTCATGTCAGCGCCAGTGGAGGTGTTGAAAATGCACCTTTGAATGCCAAAGAGATTAAGGCAAAATCTTTTGCACTCTTTACCAAAAATCAGCGTCAATGGAAGTCCAAGCCATTAACTGAAGAAAATATTAATCTTTTTAAACAGAATTGTAAAACTAATAAATACGAAGCAAAACACATCCTGCCCCATGATAGTTACCTGATAAACCTGGGGCATCCGGGAAAAGATGGTTTAAAACGTTCCAGGGATGCCTTTCTTGATGAAATGCAAAGATGTGAACAATTAGGGTTAATCATGTTGAACTTCCATCCAGGCAGCAGTCTTGGTAAAATATTCCCTGAAAAATGCCTGAAATTAATAGCAGAATCTATCAATATCGCTCTAAATAAGACAAAGAATGTTACAGCAGTTATTGAAAACACGGCGGGACAAGGAAATAACGTTGGGTATACATTTGAACATATTTCTGAAATAATAAGTATGGTTGAAGATAAAACCAGGGTTGGTGTATGCCTGGATACTTGTCATTGCTTTGCTGCTGGATACGATTTAAGCACAAAAGAAAATTATGAACAGACTTTCAGAGAATTTGATAAGATTGTAAGTTTACAATATCTTAGAGGAATGCATTTGAATGATTCCAAAAAAGACTTGGGTAGCAGAATTGATCGTCATGAACAAATAGGTAAAGGAAAAATCGGTCTTGAAGCCTTTAAAATGATTATGAATGATGATAGACTGGATAACATTCCGATGATCCTGGAAACACCTGATAACAGTAAATGGGCAAAGGAAATTATACTGCTGAATAAATTAGTGAAATAGCTGAGTTAAATCAACATCTGGTCGTAACTGGATCAGGGTATAAATTACAATTTAATTCATTTTTAATAGTCAGAAAGTGTCTTGATATAACCTTCCCAGGGCCCCTTACACCCCAATATTCATCATGGCAGGAAGAATTTCTAATCTGGTTGACCTTTGGAAGGATGAACAACTTAAATTATAATATATAAAAAAGGCTACCTAAAAGATAGCCCTTAATATTATAAATATTTTTAGATATGGAGATCCTAATACTTTAAAATTCTAATTTTTCCCTAATAGCACATCTTCAATCGCTTTTTTAAAAGATTCCTTTGGTAGAGCTCCCATTGCCATCTGTGGTTTACCTTCCATCGGAGCAAATAATATTGAAGGTATGCTTCTGATACCGAAGGTAGCTGATAGTTCCGGTTCCTGCTCAGTATCTACTTTAAAAATGTTAATTTTACCTTCATATTCTTTAGATAATTCTTCTAGAATCGGTGTTAACATTTTACATGGTCCACACCAATCTGCGTAAAAATCAATAATACCGGGTAATTTACCTTCGTATTTCCATTCCTTATTCTTCTCATAATTAAAAATTTTTTCTTTAAATGTTTCCTTTGATAATAATTCCACTTTTTCTCCCTTGTCCCGGCGTAGTCCGGCAGCTGCCGGACGAAGCCGGACTGTCCCGGCGAAGTCCCAATTTATTGGGAACGAAGCCGGTTTATTATTTTTTAATTTTATTAGAATATAATCTTAAATTTCATAATGTCAACTATTAATTATATTAAAATTTATAAATTCAATAATAGCTTGCCAAATTAACGATAAATGAAAAATTTAGTGTAAGAATAGAATATAAGGATTTCTTATGAAACCAATTTATTTAGATTATAATGCTACTACACCTTTAGCTCCTGAAGTTGCTGCAGAGATGCAACCATATTTAACCGATTTTTTTGGAAATCCCTCCAGTTCTCATTGGTATGGCATGCAAGCAAGAAAAGCAGTGGAAAAAGCAAGGAAACAAATTTCAGACCTTTTAAATTGTGAACTTGAAGAAATTATTTTTACCAGTGGTGGTACGGAATCAAATAACTATGCAATAAAAGGTTCTGCTTTTGCCTATAAGCATAAAGGTAATCACATAATAACATCAGCTATCGAACATCCTGCAGTAATGGAAGTGTGTAAGTATCTTGAAAAGAATGGATTCAATATAACTTATTTGCCTGTTGATGAATATGGTCTTGTTAGTGTCGAAAATGTAAAAGGTTCTATCACTCCACAGACTATTTTAATATCAATAATGCATGCAAATAACGAAGTAGGGACAATACAGCCAATTAAAGAAATTGCAAAAATCGCAAGCCATAACAACATTATTTTTCATACTGATGCAGCTCAATCAACAGGGAAAATCCCGACAGATGTTAAGGAACTTGGTATAGATTTGTTATCCATTGCCGGGCATAAGTTTTATGCTCCCAAGGGAATAGGTGCACTTTATATTAAACTGGGTACTGAACTCGAAAAAATGATCCATGGAGCAGAGCACGAACAAAATCTAAGAGCTGGTACGGAAAACGTCCTGGAAATTGTTGGTCTGGGAAAAGCCTGTGAAATTGCAAAACGTGACCTTTCAAAGAACAAAACCCATATGAAAAAAATGCGTGACCGGTTGCATCAGGGATTGAAAGTTGAAATAGATGAACTCAAATTAAATGGTCATCCTGAGTTGCGGTTGCCAAATACTCTCAGTTTAAGTTTCAGAAATATTGAAGCCAATCTTATATTATCAGAATTGGATGATGTTGCTGCTTCCGCTGGAGCAGCGTGTCACTCAGACAAAATTGAAGTCTCCTATGTTCTTGAAGCCATGAAAGTTCCTCTCGATTATGCCATGGGAACCATAAGATTCTCAACCGGAAGGTCAACCACAATCGATGAAATCGATGAAGCTGTAAGTAAGATCACTAAGATTGTTAAAAAAATAAAACCCTCAGAAAAATCTACTCCTGTTACTTTCGAAAAAGTCGAAGAAATAAAACTTACTCATTTCACAACAGGATTGGGTTGCGCATGTAAATTAAGACCGCAGGCTTTGGAAAAAATCCTGTGTGATTTACAGATATCTACTGATCCCAGGATCATTGTAGGCACTAATACAGCGGATGATGCTGCTGTTTATCGTCTTAATGAAAAAACTGCTTTAGTTCAGACGGTTGACTTTTTTACTCCTATAGTTGATGATCCTTATAAATTTGGAGTCGTTGCTGTTGCCAATTCATTAAGCGACATATATGCCATGGGAGCAAAGCCATTATTTGCTTTAAATATTGTAGGATTCCCTTCTAATCGTTTGCCTATGGAAGTATTGAAAAAAATTCTGCAAGGAGCCCAGGATAAAGCAGAAGAAGCAGGGATAAGCATTATTGGGGGTCACACAATCGATGACCCGGAACCAAAATACGGTCTTGTAGTTCTGGGTTTAGTCCATCCTGATAAAATTCTAACCAACTCAAATGCTCAACCCGGAGATGCTCTAATTTTAACAAAACCAATTGGATTGGGAATAATTTCCACTGCAGTGAAAAAGGGATTAACCACAAAAGAAACAGAAGATCGAGCTTTTGAAATAATGAGCACACTGAATGATAAAGCTGCTGAAATAATGTCTTTTTTCCCTGTGAATTCCTGTACTGACATAACCGGATTCGGGTTGATGGGGCACCTGAAAGAAATGTCGCAAGCCAGTAAGGTAAACTCTGAAATAATACTTGATAATGTCCCAACTATTTCGGAAGCGTGGGATTTGATTTCAAACAATATCATTCCTGGAGGTACCTTAAACAACCTGGATTATGTATCGGAATTTGTGAGTTGGGATACTGGAATAACACGTTCAGAAAAAATAATGTTATGCGATGCTCAAACCTCAGGTGGGCTTTTAATTTCTCTTCCAGGAAAATATAAAGAAAAGATACTAAAAGAACTTAAAGCAAAGGGAATAAAAGATGCTGCATGTGTAGGTACATTCACAGAGAAAGGTTCCGGTATTATTCTTGTAAAAAAATAATATTGAGAATGAATTTCCACCCGGTCTGGGAAAAATTTTTACATTACACCATACAAATAATTTCTTACCCCTCATAAAAATTTTTTTATAAAAAGGAGATCTAATGAAAAAGTTAATTGTTATTATTGTAATTATTGTATCATTTATGTATTTGAAAGCAGAAGAATGGAATCTTAAAGCAGATATTTCACTTATGA
>JAUXFF010000032.1 GCA_030620155.1 Candidatus Cloacimonadota bacterium
AACTATTTCAGCCGAGCTGATCACACCAATAGCTATGGAAAAAGGACTTCGCTTTGCAATCAGGGAAGGTGGAAGAACTATTGGCGCTGGTGTCGTAAGCGAAATTATTGAATAGGTAATTAATAATGAGAGAAATTATTACTTTAGCTTGTCAAGAATGCAAAAATAGAAATTATACAACAACTAAAAACCGAAGAACACATCCGGAGAGAGTTGTTTTTAGAAAATTTTGTCCTAAATGCAGGAAGCATACAGAGCACAAACAAACACGATAAGAATATTGTAGGTTAGTAGCTCAATTGGTAGAGCGCCGGTCTCCAAAACCGGGGGTTGCGGGTTCAAGTCCTGCCTGACCTGCCATTCTTTCAAAAAGTGAGAAAAATATGTTTAAAAAAATTATTGGATTTATTAAAAACGTAAGGATAGAAATGGGTACTGTCACCTGGCCTTCAAAAGCAGACCTGAAAGAAGGAACCACGGTTGTGATTATAATGTCTGCAATTGTTGCTATCTTTCTTTCATTAATAGATACTGTTTTTTCTTTTATAATCAAGAATTTATTTCTCAAGGTTTAAAGAATGAAGTGGTACGTCGCACACACTTATGCTTCTCATGAATTTAAGATCAAAGAAGCAATTTTAAGAGGTATTCAAGGAACGGAGTTTGAAAGCAAAATCGGTCAGATTCTTATTCCTACTCAAAAAACATTCCATATTCGTGATGGAAAGAAGGTTGAACGGGAAAAAAAGTTGTTTAATAGTTATATAATTATTGAAGCTGATTTAACTCCGGAAGTATATTCTTTTATTCTTGGAATGCCTGGTATAACAAATTTTTTAGGTTCCCGAAAAAAGCCCCAACCTTTATCCGAAAATGAAATAAAAAAATTATTAGGTATTACTGATAGGGGAAAAGACACTCCTGAAGAATATAAGTTCATTCCAGGAGATATGGTGAAAATTATCTCCGGTCCCTTTAGTGACTTTGATGGTATAATAGAAAAAATTAACAAAGAGCACCAAAAATTAACTATTAAAGTAACAGTTTTTGGCAGGATAACTCCAGTTGAAGTAAAATTAGATCAAGTAGAAAGTATATAATTTGAGGAAAAAATGGCTAAACCAAAAGATGTAGAACATGTTGTTAAGTTACAATTACCTGCTGGTAATGCAACCCCGGCTCCACCTGTTGGACCTGCTTTGGGTCAAGCTGGTATAAATATTGGTGAATTCTGTAAGAATTTTAATGATAAAACAAAAGATTCTCCTGGAATGATTTTTCCAGTAGTTATTTATGTTTTCAAAAATAAATCTTTCACATTCGAAATTAAAACACCTCCAGCAGCAGTTCTTATTAAAAAAGAAGCTGGACTTGCAAAAGGTTCCGGTGAACCAAACAGGGAAAAAGTTGGAACCATCTCTAAAGCAGCTATTAAAAAAATTGCTGAAATCAAAATGAAAGATCTAAACGCATACAACATTGAAGCTGCAATGCGTATGATTGAAGGTACTGCAAAAAATATGGGAGTAGATGTAGAAGATTAACAATTTTCCATCCTTCAACCATATTTAAAAGCAGGAGATTATCGCTTAAGGAGTAGAAATGGGTAGTAAACGTCTTAAAAAAGCCTTCGAGATGTTCGACAGGCAAAAAAAATATAAAATTGATGAAGCAATCAAACTTCTTCAAAGTATACCAAAAACTAAATTTGACGAAACTGTTGAAATTCATATGAAGCTGGGTGTTGATCCCAGAAAAGCAGACCAACAAATAAGAAATTCCTTAGTGCTTCCTCATGGGACCGGGAAAACGATCAAAACACTCGTTTTTTCCGAAGGAGAGAAAGCTGACGATGCAAAAAAAGCGGGTGCTGATTATGTAGGTTTGGATGAGTATATTGAAAAAATCAAATCAGGTTGGCTCGATTTTGACGTTGTAATTTCCACACCAAATTTAATGGGAAAAATTGGAAAACTTGGTAAAATCCTGGGTCCCAGAGGTCTGATGCCCAACCCAAAGACCGGGACAGTAACCATGGATATTGAAAAAGCAGTTAAAGACTCAAAAGGTGGCAAAATAACATACCGTGTTGATAAATTATCTAATTTACATATAATTGCTGGTAAATTAAGTTTTAATGAAGATAATTTAAAAGAAAATATTCTAACAATTATCAGGGCAATACTTCGAGAAAGACCTGCTGCCTTAAAAGGGATATTTATACAAAGCATTACTTTAACTTCTACAATGGGACCAGGTCTGAAATTGGATGTGGCAACAGTAGCATTAGAATCAAAGAAGTAGGAGCATAATATGATACAACCATATAAAGTAGAAGAAGTAAAGAAAATCAAAGAAAGATTGCAAAATACAAAAGCTATTGTTCTTATTAATTATAAAGGTGTAAACATTGAAGAAGTAGATGAGTTACGCAACAGGATGCGAAATGCCGGAGTAGATTATTTTGTATCAAAAAATACTTTTATTAAAATTGCTCTTAATGAGCTGGGGATTTCAGAACTTGATGAGAAATTAATTGGGCCAACAGCTATAGCAGCAACAGGTCTCGATGAAATCGCACCTGCTCGTGAACTGGCAAAATTCAAGAAAGAAATAACCAAAGACAAAGATTTCCCAACCTTTAAAATCGGATATGTTTCCGGTGAAGTAATGTCTTCCGAACAATTACATCAGTTATCAAAACTCCCAGGAAAGGAAGTTCTTATATCCATGGTACTACAGGGATTTAATGCACCGATTGTAGGGCTAGTAGGTGTATTACAAGGCATTATCAGAAAATTCGTAAATACAGTAGATGCTGTAGCAAAACAAAAATCTGAACAAAAATAAAATATTATAACGGAGGAAAAATGGCTGAGAAAAAGCAACAAGTTATTGATATCATCAAAGATATGAGTGTTATTGAGCTATCGGAGTTAGTAAAAGAACTTGAAGAATTATTTGGTGTGACTGCTGCTGCGCCTGTTGCCGCTGCAGCTGCTCCAGCTTCCGGAGCAGGAAAAGAAGCTGAAGAAAAAACAGAATTTGACGTTGTTCTTACAGGAGCTGGAGATAAAAAAATTCAAGCTATAAAAGTTGTAAGAGCAATTACTAAATTGGGATTAAAAGAAGCCAAGGATTTAGTAGATAATGCTCCTAAACCAGTTGTTCAAGGTGTTTCCAAAGAAGAAGCTGAATCAATTAAAGCTCAAATAGAAGAATCAGGAGCATCAGTAGAAATTAAATAATTTTTTCAATATCAAACGGAAGTAAACTCAAAACACGTTTACTTCCGTTTAATTATTTTTTTATACATACCTAACCCAAGCGAAATCTTTCGCTTTTTGCACATAATAAGGAGTAAGAGCTTTTGGAAATAAAAAGTTTTTCCCGTATCAGTAAACAAGCTAAAGAAGCGAAACTTCCAACTGTGGAAGTTCCAAATCTTTTAGCAATGCAAATCGATTCCTTCAATGGATTTCTACAGAAAGATATTCATCCTCAAAAAAGGATCAATTTCGGTTTGCAAGAAGTTCTGACATCTACTTTTCCTCTGGAAGACCAGAAAGGGATATTTTTTCTCGAGTTCATAGATTATATAGTTATTAAAGAAAAGTATTCAACAGATGAATGTATCGAGCGTAATCTTTCCTATCAAGCACCTGTAAAAGCAAGAATGCGATTAACAATCTACGATGAGGATATCTTAAAAGAATCAGGGGAAAAAAGAGTAAAAAATACTATTGAACAAGATGTTTTCCTGGGAGAAATTCCCCTTATAACCAAAAAAGGCACATTCGTAATTAATGGTGCCGAGCGGGTTATTATCAGCCAGTTACATAGATCTCCGGGTATTTTCTACTCAGAAACAAAACATCCAAATGGAAAACTTCTCTATTCCGCGAAATTAATCCCCCAAAATGGTTCATGGCTTGAATTTAATATGGACAGTTATGATGCCATGTTCGTCCTGATAGATAAAAGAAGAAAACTACCGGCTTCAGTACTCTTAAGAGCTATAGGATTATCAACAAACAACGATTTGAGAGATCACTTTTATAAAAGAGAAGATATCCCAGTCAAAGACTCTAAAGGAAGATTTTTATTTTCTGATCACATAAATAAAGAAACCGGGGAGATCCTCATTGAAGCATCATCGGAAATTGAAGAAGAAGCTCACAAAATTCTATTGGAATCCGGGATCAAAAAGGTTACTGTTATAACTGAGAAATCGGAAATAACTCTAAAAATCCTTGAACATACTATTGATAAAGATCAAACAACTAACCAGGAAGAAGCTTTAAAGAAGATCTATACACTTATACGACCAGGTGAAGAACCTTCCTATGAAATCGCTTTGGAACTATTTAAAAGAATGTTTTTTAATGAAAGAAGGTATAACCTGGGAGCAGTGGGTCGTTATAAATTAAATAAAAGACTTAATCTGAATATAGGCAATTCCATTCATATCCTCACCAAGGAAGATTTCATAGCTATTATCGAACAATTAATCGCTGTCTACAAGGATGAAGACACAGTAGATGATATTGATCATCTTGCCAATAGAAGAATCCGAACTGTTGGAGAGCTTTTGGCTGAACAATATAATATCGGAATTTCAAGAGTAGCCAGAACTGCGATTGAAAGAATGTCTATTGCTAATTCTGATGAAGTCACTATTCATGACCTGATCAACAGTAATGCCCTGATAGCTGTTGTTCAATCTTTCTTCTTAACCGGGCAGTTATCTCAGTTTATGGAACAAATCAATCCTCTCAGCGCTATTACTCATAAAAGAAGACTTTCAGCATTAGGACCCGGAGGGTTGACCAGGGAACGTGCAGGATTCGAAGTTCGCGATGTGCATTATTCTCACTATGGAAGAATATGCCCGATTGAGACGCCTGAAGGACCAAATATCGGATTAATCTCTTCACCTGCAATGTATGCCAAGATTAATAGATTGGGTTTTTTAGAAACACCCTACATTAAAATAGAAAACTCAAGGATTACTCAAGAAATAAATTATCTAGACTCACATGAAGAAGAAAAATACATAATTGCTCAATCAAATGTGAATTATGATAAAGATCTGAAAATAACTGACAAATTGGTTCTTGCCAGATATAAAGGGGAATTTCTACAGGAAAAACCTGAAGAAGTTCAATATATGGATGTGTCTCCACAACAGATAGTATCTGTATCAGCTTCCATTATACCATTCCTTGAACACGACGATGCAAACCGTGCGTTAATGGGTTCCAATATGCAGCGTCAGGCAGTTCCCTTGATTACTCCTGAAGTTCCTATAGTTGGAACCGGGATGGAGAAAACTATTGCAGAAGACAGCGGTGTTGTAGCTGTAGCACCTTATGAAGGGACTGTTACCCACGTAACAAGTTCTTATATCGATATAGAAAGAATTAATCCTGATGAAGATGTTCTAGACCTTGGTTTAAAGAATCGTATTTATTTGAAGAAATTTGGGCGTTCCAATCAAGATACAGCAATAAACCAAAGACCGACTGTAAAAAAAGGAGACTATGTTAAGGAGAATGATATAATTTCTGATGGTCCTGCCATTTCTCAAGGTAGATTATCATTAGGAAGAAACATGCTGGTTGCTTTTATGCCATGGTATGGCTATAATTTTGAAGATGCCATCATACTCAGTGAGAAAGTTGCCAGGGAAGATATTCTCACTTCCATTTATATCGAAGAACATGAAGTTCTTGTTCGAAACATGAAAAATGGCAAAGAAGAACTGGCATACGATATCCCCAATGTACCGACAAAATCGTTGAGAAACCTGGATAAAACTGGTATTATCAGAGTTGGTTCTGTTGTTAAATCAGGTGATATCATTGTTGGGAAAATTACTCCAAAGAATGTAGATATTGATCCTTCTCCGGAAGAAAATTTAATGCGAGCTCTTTTTGGAGACAGGGCAGGTGATTTTACTAATAGTTCTCTTAAAGCCAAACCGGGTATGGAAGGCGTAGTAATTGATGTAAAAGTATTTTCCCGATTGGAAGGTGTTGAAGAATTTGAGGAGCAAACCCGAAAACAGGAAGAACTGAAAAGAATTAAAAAAGAACATGCAGAAAGACAAAACAGAATAGAAAAATATTTAAAAAATCAGTTATCAAAACTCCTGATTGGTGAGATTGCTAAGAATATTGTAGATTCCAAGACAAATATGTTTTTCATACCTTCAGATAAGAAAATCACTAATAATGATCTTCAAAAAATAAACTTTAAAAGACTAAACCTGGAATATGAGCTATTAAAGAACAACAATAAAAATCAGGAAATTTATTATAAAATAATCCAAAAAGTCAACACTGCTAAGGAAGAGAGTACAAATATATTTAAAAAACTACAAGAACGCCTTAAACATGGTGATGAGCTCCCTTATGGTGTTCGAAAAATGGTCAAAGTTTATATTGCTAAAAAACGTAAAATTCAGGTTGGGGATAAGATGGCCGGTCGTCATGGTAACAAGGGTGTAATATCAAGGATATGCTCATTGGAAGATATGCCCTTCATGGAAGATGGTGAATCTATTGATATAATCTTAAATCCTTTAGGGGTTCCATCACGTATGAATATTGGGCAGATCATGGAAACACATCTTGGTATTGCTGCAAAGATATTAGGTTACCATTCAGAAACTCCTGTATTTGATGGAGCTAATCTCGAAGATATCATAATAGAGATGAAAAAAGCCAAATTACCTCCAGATGGAAAACAAACTTTGTACGATGGAAAAACAGGATTCCCCTTTAAAGAAAAAGTTACTATCGGTATTATGTATATGTTAAAACTAAATCATTTAGTTGCAGATAAAATGCATTCCCGGTCAACAGGACCTTATTCACTCATTACTCAACAGCCCCTGGGTGGAAAGGCTCAGCATGGTGGTCAAAGATTGGGAGAGATGGAGGTTTGGGCTTTAGAAGCTTATGGGGCTTCTCGTTTATTAGAAGAAATGCTTACAATAAAGTCTGATGATGTAGACGGGAGAACTAATGCATTCAAAGCTATAACAAGTGGACTAAATCCACCTAAGCCGGGGATTCCTGAATCATTTAATGTACTGGTTAGCGAGTTGAAATCACTCTGCTTTAATATTGAATTCCTTCAAGAAAAGGAATCATTGATGGAGGTACAAAAATGATAAGAGAAATAAAACGAGATAAAAGAATAGAGAATTACGACAAAGTCAAAATAAAAATAGCATCACCCGATATAATAAGAGAATGGTCTTATGGTGAAGTTATAAAGCCAGATACTCTAAATTACAGAACTCTAAAACCTGAAAAAGGTGGTCTTTTTTGTGAAAGGATCTTTGGACCTGAAAAAGATTATGAATGCAGTTGTGGAAAATATAAGAAAAAAAGATTTCAAAACACTGTTTGTGATCGTTGTGGTGTCGAAATAACAACATCTCGTGTTCGTCGCTCCAGGATGGGTCATATTGAACTTGCTATTCCTATAGCTCATCTCTGGTTTGTAAAAAGCCTACCCAGTATTATTGGAACTTTATTAGAAATGCCGGTAAATAAACTGGAGCGTGTATTATATTACGAATCCTTTATTGTATTGGATCCAGGAGAAAGCGATTATGATAAAAAGGACCTGGTTGATGTTGATGAATACTATGAAATCCGGGATCGCACAGGTGAAGATTTTGTAGCATATATGGGGGCTGAAGCAGTAAAAATACTGCTGGAAGATTTAAATCTTGAAGATGAAGCAATGAACCTAAGAACCATTATAAAAATGGAAACTTCTGTTCAGAAAAAACAAAAGGCCATCAAAAAACTAAAAATTGTTGACGCCTTCCGTAAATCCGGCAATAAACCCGAATGGATGATTTTAGAAGTTCTTCCTGTACTACCACCCACTTTGAGACCATTAGTACAACTTGATGGAGGGAGATTCGCAACTGCTGATTTTAATGAATTATATAGAAGAGTTATAACCAGAAATAACCGGTTACGCGGTCTTTTAGATATTAACGCACCGGAAGTAATTTTACGAAATGAAAAACGAATGCTGCAGGAAGCTGTGGATGCGCTTATAGATAACTCCCGTAAAACTCGTCCTGTAAAAGGCAGAGGAAACAGACCGTTAAAATCATTGGCAGATCAATTAAAAGGCAAAACCGGACGTTTTCGACAAAATCTTTTAGGTAAAAGGGTGGATTATTCCGGTCGTTCAGTGATTACCGTAGGACCAAATCTTAAGTTGCATGAATGTGGTTTACCTAAAGAAATGGCAATTGAGCTATTTAAACCATTCATTATTGAAAGATTAGAGAAACTGGGTGAGGTTGAAAAAGCAAAAACAGCAAAAAAACTTATTGAAAAGCAAAAACCACGAATCTGGGAAATCCTGGAAGATGTAATCAAAGATTATCCAGTCCTGCTCAATAGAGCACCTACTTTGCATAAGCATGGCATTCAGGCATTTATGCCTGTATTAACCGAAGGTAAGGCTATTGAATTGCATCCACTTGTTTGTATTCCTTATAATGCAGATTTTGATGGGGACCAAATGGCCGTTCATATACCGTTATCAAACGAAGCCCAGATGGAGGCACGAGTATTAATGCTCTCAACCAGGAATCTTCTTTTACCATCGAATGGCAAACTGGCTATGGCTGCAAATCAGGATATTGTATTAGGTATTTATTATCTAACGATTACAACAGATAAAGAACCTGCTCCTGATGATAAGATATGGCAAAAAAGATACTTCAGTTCTTCACAAGAAGTTCTACAAGCTTTTGAACATGAAGAAATGATTCATAATATTAAAGGTAAAGTTTCAAAACAAAGGAATCTTACTCTTCATACCAGGATAAAAGTACTTATTAATGACGAAATCATTACATCAACAGTTGGCAGAGTTTTATTCAATCAAATTCTTCCAGAAGAACTTCCCTTTAAAAACTACACATTTACAAAAGGAAAATTAAATGATCTGGCTATGGAAAGTTTTGAAACCGTGGGCCAGTATAAAACTTCAATTTTCTTAGATAGGATCAAAGATTTAGGTTTTGAATATGCTACAAAAGCAGGGATAACTTTCAGTGCTACTGATGTAATTTCACCAAAAAAGAAAGATAAAATTATAGCAAAAACAGATATAGAAGTTCAAAAAATCATCGATAGTTATATGAATGGTGAAATTACAGAAATTGAAAGGTATAACAGAATTATCGATAAATGGAAAATAACCACAGAAAATGTAACAGATGTTCTTATGGAAGAGCTGGAAAAAGATCAAAATGGTTTTAATTCAATCAATATGATGTATATCTCAGGAGCGCGAGGTGGTAAGGATCAAATAAAACAGCTCGGTGCAATGAGAGGATTAATGGATAAACCCTCCAGAGGTACATCCGGTAGTATGGCAGAAGTTATTGAAACTCCTATCAAGTCGAACTTTAAGGAAGGATTATCTGTATTAGAATACTTTATTTCAACTCACGGTGCCAGAAAAGGTCTAGCAGATACAGCACTGAAAACTGCAGATGCAGGATATCTTACAAGAAGACTGGTCGATGTTGCTCAAAACGCAGTTATTACCGATTTTGACTGTGGAACTATCGAGGGTATTGAAGTTTCTGCTCTGAAAGAGGGACTTGAAATAGTTGAGCCGTTATCAGAAAGGATAAAAGGGAGAACAGCCATAGAAGATGTGGTGGATCCTGTAACAGAGAATGTAATAGTTCAAGCAAATACAGAGATAACAAATGAAATGGCTCTCAGGATACAGAACCATGGTATAAATACCGTAAAGATAAGGTCTGTACTTACTTGTGATACTGAAAAAGGTATCTGTGCTAAATGTTATGGCCGAAATCTTGCCACCCTGAAAATGGTTACCATTGGTGAACCTGTAGGTGTAATAGCAGCTCAAAGTATCGGAGAACCCGGAACACAATTGACTTTACGAACATTCCATATTGGTGGAACAGCCAGTACAGATGTTGATCTGGCAGAAGTAGTAGCTAATATAGACGGTATCATTAAATTCGAACGTATGAATACTGTTATCAACCGTTCAAATGAGCTGGTGTCAATAAGTCATATTGGAAGTATTCAAATTCAAGATAAAAATGATAAAAGTGTATCAGAAAATTATAAAGTCGAATACGCTTCTACTATTTTCGTACAAGATGGTCAGAAAGTAGTTAAAAATACAAAATTATTCAACTGGGATCATTATAACAATCCTTTAATAGCTACTGCTAAAGGTAAACTTAAATTTGAGCATTTTATAAAAGATGTTACTTATAAAGAAGAATTCAATGAACTTACAGGTTCAAGAGAAAGAACAATTATAGAATCAAAAGATCGTAAGATTCAGGCACAATTCAAGATACTCATGGAAAATGATAAAGAAGCGCTTGTACCTATTCCAAGCGGGTTAAAAGTTGAAATTCAGGATGGTGTTTATGTATACCCGGGTGATATTCTTGGAAAATCCTCCAGAATAACTGTAAAACAAAGTGATATTACAGGTGGTCTTCCACGGGTTCAGGATCTTTTTGAAGCACGAATACCAAAAGATAAAGCTATCCTGTCTGAGATTGCCGGTATGGTTTCTATTGGTGATCTAACAAAATCAGGTAGAATTATATTTGTTAAAGCAGAAGATGGAACTGAAAAAAAATATATTATTCCACCCGGCAAGCGTATTATAGTTCACCAGGGTGATCGTGTAGAAAGTGGAGACGCTTTATCAGACGGGCCTTTAGATCCTCATGACATCCTAAAGGCAAAAGGTATAAAAGCGGCTCAGAAATTAATTGTTAACGAAATACAGGAAGTTTATAGGAAACAGGGAGTAAAAATTGATGATAAACATATTGGTGTAATAATTCGCCAGATGTTCAAAAAACTAAGAATATTAAATCCGGGACATACTATGTTCCTGGAAGGAGAGATAGTAAATAGAAATCAGGTAATGAGAGAAAACAGACGTATCGAAGAAGAGGGTGGCGAAGGAGCCACTTTTGAGCAATTACTTCTGGGAATAACAAAAGCTTCATTACTCACCGATAGCTGGCTTTCCGCTGCATCATTTCAAGAAACAACAAAAGTTTTAACCCAAGCTTCAATTGAAGGTCGGGTTGATAATCTTGAAGGATTAAAGGAAAGTATAATAATTGGACATAGAATTCCAATAGGAACCGGAACAAAATATTATAACAACCAGGTAAAAAAAGCTATTGATGGAGGCAACACGATAACTGAAATTATTGGTGAGTTTGCTCATTCAGAAAAAGAAGAATCAGTAGAAGACATTCTTGATTTCTAAATAAAAAAACGGAGGAAAATAGTGCCTACAATTAATCAATTGGTAAGAAAAGGGCGTAAAAGAATTGAAAAAAAGAAAAAGAACAGAGCTTTATCTTCCTGTCCCCAAAGAAGAGGGGTTTGTACGAGAGTATATACCACAACACCCAAAAAACCTAATTCAGCTCTGAGAAAAGTAGCAAGAGTAAGATTAACAAATGGTTTTGAAGTAACAGTATATATCCCTGGTGAAGGTCATAATCTTCAGGAACACTCCATCGTTCTTGTTCGTGGTGGCAGAGTCAAAGACTTGCCTGGTGTAAGATATCACATCGTTCGAGGTGCCCTTGACACAGCAGGTGTAGACAATAGAATTCACAGCCGCTCCAAATACGGAACCAAGAGACCGAAGAGATAGGAGAATATAAATGGCAAGAAGACGCAAAATATTAGAGCGAACAATTTTTCCAGATCCGAAGTACAAAAGCATTGTCTTAAGTAAATTCATAAATACTGTTATGCGCAAAGGTAAAAAAACCATAGCAGAGAAAATAGTTTATGGAGCTTTAGACTTGATTCAGGAAAGAATAAACCAGGAACCTTTAGAGGTATTTATACAATCATTAGACAATGTAAGACCTCTTATTAAAGTTGTATCCCGACGTATAGGTGGAGCGACATACCAGGTTCCAACGGAAGTTACACCAAAAAATGCACAGGCTCTGGCATTTAGATGGATAATTGGTAACTCTCGAAAAAGAGCGGAAAAGACCATGACTGAGCGCCTGGCTGCGGAACTCCTGGCTGCATACAAGAAGGAAGGTGCCAGCATAAAAAAACGCGAAGACACTCACAAAATGGCTGAAGCCAATAAGGCTTTTGCCCATTTCAGAGTGTAATAAATATTATCATTATGCCAACGGACCTGTCAGAAATACGTAACATCGGTATAATGGCTCATATTGATGCCGGTAAAACAACAACTACCGAAAGGATATTGTTCTATACCGGCATTATTCATAGAATGGGAGAAGTTCATGACGGTAATGCTGTTATGGACTGGATGGAACAAGAACGGGAAAGAGGAATCACAATAACCTCTGCTGTGACCACCTGTTTCTGGAACAACAAACAAATCAATATTATAGATACTCCAGGGCATGTAGATTTTACTGCTGAAGTAGAGCGTTCCCTTAGAATATTAGATAGTGCAATAGGAATTTTCTGTGCTGTAGGTGGCGTTGAACCTCAATCGGAAACTGTTTGGCACCAGGCAGATAGATATAAAGTTCCCAGGATTGCTTACATAAACAAAATGGATCGTTCCGGGGCTGATTTTGATCATGTTGTGGATATGATCCATGACAGATTAACACCAAATGCTTTTCCCGTCCAGATTCCCATAGGTAGAGAAGATTCCTTTGAAGGAATAATAGATATCATCTCAATGAAAGCCTGTTATTTTGACCAGGAGACATTAGGAGTAAAATATTATTACAAAAAGATTCCTGATGAATATCGGGAAAAGGCGATCGAATCACGGAATATTCTTTTGGATCGTATTTCTGAATATAGTGATGAATTGTTGGAAAAATTTCTGGAAGATAAAGATATAACAGAAAAAGAAATAATCTCAGCTATCAGGAATGGAACTATTAATTTTCAATTTGTGCCAGTTCTATGTGGTTCATCTTTAAAAAATACCGGTGTACAACCCTTGCTGGATTCCATAACCGATTTTCTTCCTTCACCTATAGATGTACCACCAGCAATTGGTATCTATAAAAAAACCGGTGAAGAAAAAAAAATATTTCCAAAAATTGACGAACCTTTTTCTGCTCTTGCCTTTAAAGTTCAACTCGATAAATTTGTAGGAAAAATAATATACATTCGTGTTTATTCCGGAAAAATAAGACGAAGCGGGACAATACTAAATCAGACCAATGGGAAAAAAGAAAGAATATCCAGGATACTTCAAATTCATTCAAATAAGAAAAAAGATATCATTGAATTAAAAGCTGGAGATATTGCTGCTATTGTAGGACCTAAATTTGTTCAGACCGGAGATACCATAACTTCCGTTGGTTACAATATTCTACTTTCAGATATTACTTTTCCTGATTCGGTAATTTCAATTGCAATTGAGCCCAAAACCAAAACAGATCAAGATAATTTAACCGATTCACTCAGAAAAATGGAAGAAGAAGACCCTACTTTTAAAGTAAGCCAGAATAAAGAAACAGGACAAACCATTATATCCGGTATGGGTGAACTGCATTTAGAAGTCATTATAGATAGATTAAAAAGACAGTTTAATATTCATGCAAATGTCGGTATCCCTCAAGTAGCCTACAAAGAAACTATTCAAAAAGAGATAATTGCAAAAGGTGAATTTATACGTGAATTGAGTGGCAAAGGTCAATATGCAGTAGTAAAAGTTAAATTATCTCCTATGAAGCTTGAAAACCTTCCAAAAAATAAAAAGAACATTTTCGTAAATATGATAACACCTGAAATTATTCCAAAAGATTACTGGAACATCATTGAACAAAGCTCGTTAAACGCTTGTCTGGATGGTCCTCTTATGAGCAATCCTGTGGAAAGAGTAAAAATTGAACTTATCGGTGGCAAATATAACGAGGTTGATTCCAATGAAACTGCTTTCGGTATTGCCTCTTCGATCGCTATTGGTAATGCCCTGAGAGAAGCAGATGCTGTAATCATGGAACCACTTATGCTTGTCTCAGTGATTACACCGGAAGAATTTGTAGGTGATATAATTGGTGATATGAATTCAAGACGAGGTAAGATCTTACATATTCGTTCAAATATGAAGAAACAGGAAATTGTTGCTGTGATTCCCATGAGTGAGTTATTTGGCTATGCTACCAGATTACGTTCAATTTCTCAAGGCAGAGCTATCTATACTATGGAATTTTCAAAATATGATAAAGTACCTGTAAACATCCAGGAGAAAATTCTGAAAAAAGTCAGGGGATACTGATAAACTCAAGTAACTAATCAATTACTAAATAGAAAAAATGCTTATAATTAATAAGATGTTTTATTGGTTCATTCCTAAGGTTTGAACCAATATTTTTTTTTATTGGAGATAAATAAAGTAATTTGAAAAGCAGAACAATTCTTGAAATTTTAGACCAGGTAACTGGTTTCTTAAAATCAAAAAAAATAAAAAACTCCCGACTCAATGCAGAGCAGATAATCTCTCATGTATTGAAAATCAAAATATTCGATCTGTACCTGATTGACGATAATGTTGTATCCATTGAAGATAAAAAACAAATTGAAAACTTCATGTTAAGAAGAGCAACTTATGAACCTTTGCAGTATATCTTGGGAGAAACAAATTTTTATGGAAATAAGATGTTAGTAAATAGAACTGTTCTTATTCCCCGTCCGGAAACTGAATATCTGGTTGAAAAAATTATTAAAGAAAATCCAGGAGCTAATTCGATATTAGATATAGGAACAGGTTCCGGAGCTATAGCTATTGCTCTTGCAAAAGAAAAGAACCCGGCAATTATTGATGCTATAGATATATCTGATGCTGCTTTAGAAATAGCAAAAAAAAATTCAGAAATAAATAAAGTGAATATTAATTTCTTCCAATCCGATGTCTTCAGTAATGTGTACCGCAAATATGACATCATCGTTTCTAATCCACCTTATATACCTGAAGATGAATTTGAAAAACTTCCCATAGAAATAAAATATTTTGAACCCAGAATGGCATTAGTTGCCAACAAGACCGGGTTATTTTTTTATAAGAAGATATTAGGGAAAGCTTCTAATTTTCTTAATGAAAAAGGAAAAATATATTTCGAAATAGGTTATAATAATGGAGAAAAAATAAAAAAGCTGGCAGAAAAATCCGGGTTTACAAATATTGAAATCAAGAAAGACTTAAATGACTTTGATAGAATAATAAAAATAGGAAAATAATATGGATAAATTTATTATCAATGGTGGAAAAAATCTTTCCGGTAAGATACCCGTTAATGGAGCTAAAAATGCAATCTTACCGGTAATGGCTGCATCATTATTGGCAAAGGGGAAATCTATTCTGCACAATGTACCGTATCTTAATGATATTAAAATGATGTCACATGTTCTACGCGTTATTGGAGCCAAGGTTGATTATGATGACAAAACACTGGAAATTGATACAACAAATTGTAGTTTTTTTGAAGCCCCCTATGAACTTGTAAGTAAGATGAGAGCATCGATTTATGTTCTGGGACCTCTATTAGCAAGATTCGGTCAGGCAAAAGTTTCTTTCCCGGGCGGTTGTGCAATTGGCACTCGTCCTGTAGACCTTCATCTAATGGCTATGGAAACACTTGGTGCGAAAATCGAGATCGAACATGGTTATATTTTGGCATCCTGTAAAAAACTAAAAGGGAATGAAATTACTTTTAAGAAAAATAGTGTTGGAGCAACAGCCAATGCACTTATGGCATCGGTTTTAGCAAGGGGAGTAACCATTATAAAAAATGCTGCTATTGAACCTGAAATAACCAGCTTAATTGATTTCCTAATAAAAATGGGAGCTCAAATAGAAGGTAAAGGCACAAAAAATTTAACAATTACAGGTGTCCCAAAACTTAAACCTGTAGAAATGACCATGATCCCGGATAGAATTGAGGCAGGTACATTCCTTGTTGCAGGGGCTATTACACAAAGTAAAATCACCATCACCCAATGTGTCCCTGAACATATAAAAAGCCCCATTGACAACCTAAAAAAAACAGGATTCCGCTTTGAAATAAAAAAAAATGAAATCACAATTTATCCCACAAAAATAATCAAACCTGTAAATATCACTACTCTGCCATACCCTGATTTCCCAACTGATCTTCAAGCCCAGTTTATGACTCTTATGACATTAGCAAATGGTCAAAGCATCATTGAAGAAACTATCTTTCCCGACAGATTCATGCATGTAGCCGAACTCAACCGTCTGGATGCTGATATTCAAATTGAAAAGAATACTGCCACTGTTACAGGAGTAAAAAAATTAAGTGGAGCTCAGGTAATGGCAACAGATCTCAGAGCCAGTGCTGCTTTAGTTCTGGCTGGATTGGCAGCTTCAGGTGAAACAACCATTTCCAGAATATATCATATAGACCGCGGGTATGAGAGAGTTGAAAAGCGCCTTCAGGACCTGGGAGCTGATATTAAAAGAATACAAGGTTAAAAAAGGGAAATTTCATGAAAATAGCTGTTGCAATGAGTGGTGGTGTGGATAGCTCTGTAGCTGCAGCTATTTTGATAAAAGAAGGTTATGATGTATTTGGTGTTACAATGCGTCATTACGATAGTGTTGAGTATGGTTTCGATGAATCGGAAGGAATAGAAGCGGCCATACTTGATGCAGAAAAAGTTTGCATAAGACTCAATATAATCCATCATGTAATTGATGTTTCTGAAGATTTTAAAAAAATTATTGAGAAAAATTTTATCCATGAGTATTCTATAGGAAGAACCCCAAATCCATGCACTTTATGCAATCCTACCATTAAATGGGGAAGTCTGCTGAAAAAAGTTGAGAAACTTGGTGCTGAGAAAATTGCTACAGGTCATTATATAGAGAAACGTTTTGAAAACGGGATATATAATCTATATAAGGCATCTGATGAAAGCAAGGATCAATCATATATGCTGTGGAGATTAGATCAAAATCAGCTTTCAAAAACTCTATTTCCAATCACTAAATTATCTAAGCAGAATGTTCGAAAAATCGCTAATGAAATGAAACTCCCGGTTCATGACAAAGAAGAAAGCCAGGAAATTTGTTTTATCAAAGGACATTATGAAGAGTACCTGAAAAATCACATTAGTCTAAACCGTGGAGATATTACTCTTCCAGATGGGAAAATTATAGGAACACATAGAGGATTACCTCTATATACTATTGGTCAGAGAAAAGGCCTTAACACTCCCTGGTCTTCCCCACTTTATGTTCTTAAATTAGATATTGTAAATAACCGCCTGATCGTTACAGATAATCCTGACGAACTCCTTTCCAGCGATTTTACAATTCAAAATATAAATTGGATATCAGGAAAGATTCCCGAAAATTTAAATAACCTGTCTGTACAAATTCGCTATAATAGTAAACCTGAACCTGTAAAAAAACTACAATTTAAAGAAAATGAAATAACCATACAACTGCTAAAACCTGTTCGTGCAATCACACCCGGGCAATCTGCTGTATTTTATAAAGGTAATTTACTACTTGGCGGTGGTTTAATAATGTGAGACTGTGTGACTGTGTGACTGTGTGACTTGGTGACTGTGTGACTGTGAGATAGGGAGAATAGATGGTATACGACAGGCATTCAGTAGGCATTTGTAGGCATTAAGTGGGAATTCAGTAGGCATTAAGTAGGCATTTGTAGGCATTCAGTAGGCATTAAGTAGGTATTTATAGGCATTAAGTGGGAATTCAGTAGGTATTTATAGGCATTTGTAGGTATTAAGTAGGCATTCAGTAGGTATTAAGAAGGGTAGAATAAAATGGATCGTATGAAAAAAATACATTTAGTAGTTGGAGCAAGACCTAATTTCATGAAGATAGCTCCTTTGTATAAAGAATTCGGAAGATATCCGAAAGAATTTGAGGTTAAATTGATTCACACAGGACAGCATTATGATGAGAGAATGAGTAAATTTTTCTTTGACGACCTGCAGCTACCTTATCCTGATGAATACCTGGAAGTTGGCTCAGATTCACATGGGGCACAGACAGGAAAAATAATGGAAAGATATGAAAAAGTCCTGATGAAAGATAAACCTCATTTAGTTTTAGTAGCCG
>JAUXFF010000112.1 GCA_030620155.1 Candidatus Cloacimonadota bacterium
CAAAAATTGGCAAACCTGTTTCGATATTCACTTCAAAGCGGGAAAAATCGTTTTGTATCTCTTCGGAACGAATTAGAAATTGTCCGACAATACCTGGAAATTGAAAAAATCCGTTTTGCGGAACGATTACGATTTAAGATCGAGTTCGAACCGGAATGTGAAACTGCTTCGATTCCACCCCTTCTTTTACAGACCTTAGTCGAAAACAGTATAAAACATGGTGTTTCCCCTATGCTTGAAGGAGGAGAAATATTTATAAAGGCGAAATTAAAAAATAATAATATTGAAATTTTTATCGAAGATAATGGAAAAGGATTTCCTGATTATCCGAAAACAATTGGATTTGGTTTGAACGCAGTACAAAATATTCTCGAACTTCAATTTAAAAAACAACATCAATTCAATATAAATAATGAGAACGGTGTAAAAATACATATCAAAATACCGTATATAAAATTTACAGGAAAAGAAAATGATATTTCGAACAATAATAATTGAAGATGAACAGCTTGCCCGCGAGCGATTAAAAAAATTATTAACGAAACACGAGCAAAATATTCAAATAATTGCAGAAGCGGAAAATGGTAATAAAGCACTGGAATTAATTAATAAACTTAATCCTGATCTGATTTTCCTTGATATTCAAATGCCGGGTATGAATGGCTTTGAAGTTCTGGAAAAAATAGAAAAACTTCCCATTATCATTTTCACCACTGCTTATGATGAATATGCTCTACAAGCTTTTGAAACTAATTCCATAGATTACCTGCTAAAACCTATTTCTCCGGAAAGGTTAAACCAGGCAATTTCCAAATTAAACCAGTTTTATCAAAAAAATGAGCAGTTTAATGAAAATATTATGAAAATGCTTAATAATTTGACTCACCCCCAAAAAGACCTATTTCAAGTGAAAGTCGGTGCAAAAATTTTATTTATTAAACATAAAGATATTTATTTCTTTAAAGCAGAAGAAAAATATACTTTTCTCTATACTTATGATAAAAAATACATTTTGAATACATCTCTGAATGAGCTTGAAATAGATTTTTCACAAAATTTTGTGCGAGTTCATCGCTCAAGTTTTGTGAATTTAGATCATATCCAGGAAATACTTAAACTCTCGATGAATAAATATATTGTGATCATGAATGATAAAGTCAAAACAGAACTACCTCTAAGCAGGAAAGCTAAAAGTAAATTGGTGAAATAGAGAGAAAACAAGAAACATTAGAATTGATGTATTTAACGTTAAACGGCAAAACTTTATCGATGAGGAAATGTCTTTAGCTTTAATAATTGTAATGTTAAAGCCTTTCTGAGTTGCTGAAAAACTTGAGTAAATTCATCAGAAAGCTTTAGAAGAAGAGAGTTGGCAGAAACATTTTTTTTTTTCATTACTCAGGAATCTGAATTTTATTGACAAGCAAATTAATCAAATTTTCATATCTTTATGAAAAATATTTTTATCTTATTCTTTATAATAATAATTTCAATAATAATTATTGCAGGTGAAAAAATCCCGGAAGTTCTCTATGAAGCGCGATTTTATGAACAATTGAAAAATAATGTCGTGCGCTGCGACCTGTGTCCTAATTATTGTGTTCTAAGAAAAAATGAAACCGGGATATGTGGAGTAAGGCAAAACATTGATGGGAAACTTTATACACTGGTTTATAACCGTCCTATAACAATTCATGTTGACCCAATTGAGAAAAAACCATTATATCACTTTTATCCGGGCTCAAGAATACTTTCCTTAGCCACTGTAGGGTGCAATTTAAAATGCAATTTTTGTCAGAACTGGACAATATCTCAAACCAGACCTGAAGAGGTTCAAGCTGATTATGTAGAGCCACAGCAAATTGTGGACCTGGCAATTCAATATGAATGTGAAAGTATAGCGTTTACATATACCGAACCCACAATATTTTATGAATATATGTACGATATTGCAAAATTAGCAAAGAAAAATGACTTAAAAACAGTTTTGGTTACTTGTGGTTATATAAATGAAGAACCTTTTAGGGAACTGGCAAAATATATTGATGCCGCCAATATTGATTTAAAAGGATATTCTGAAGAATTTTATTCAACTTACACAACCGGTTTTTTAGAACCTGTGTTAAACACGTTAAAAATAGCCAAAGAAGAAGGAATGTTCTTTGAGATAACAAACCTGGTTATTCCGGATGCAAACGATGACCCGGATGAAATCCGTGACATGTGTAAATGGATAATTGACAATCTGGGGAGCGAATACCCAGTACATTTTTCCAGGTTCCATCCTAATTTCAAACTAACCAATAGACCCCCAACTCCTGTTAAAACTCTGGAAATGGCTTATAATATCGCCTTGGAAGAAGGATTAAAATATGTTTATATCGGTAATGTTGCTGAAATCGCAGAAGATACTTATTGTCCAAATTGTGGGAAAAAAATTATAGATCGCTCAGGATATTTAATAAGATCCATTCATATCAAAGATGGTAAATGTGAATTCTGTAATTATAAAATTTCCGGTGAATTTGAATAATGCTTGTCAGTAAATAGAAATAAGACTATAATGTGGTAAAAATGAAATTGTAAGGATAATAAAGATGATACAAATCAGAAAAACCCATTTATTTTTTTTACTTCTGGGATTTGTATCTATAATCTCACAGACCATTATCTTAAGGGAATTACTGATAGAAGTAAATGGCAATGAAATCGTTTTTTCCATTTATTTATCTCTCTGGTTAGCACTTATTGCTCTGGGAAGTTTAATTGCAGGAAAATTCTTACAAAAGGCTAATTTGTCATCAATAACTCAAATAAGCTTTTTTTGTTTGAGTGTTTTAATTCCAATCCAATTTCTTTCTATTCGCTTGCTTATCAATCATCTAACTGTAATTTCCGGGCAGTTGATCAATATTCCTGTTTTATTCATCCTGGCTTTTATTGTTTTAGCACCCGGTTGTCTAATTTTGGGTTTCCTCTTCCCTATTTTATGTAAACAACTGAAAAATACAAAACAACCAGTACACACAGGATATATTTTTGAGTGTATAGGTGTGATCATCGGAGGAATTGTTTTTGTTATTTATATTAGTTTTTTGGCACATTTTACAATTCTGATATTACTCAGTGCAAAGATTTTAATTTTACTTACTATCAATTCCAAGAAAAAGATAATCTTAATTCCAATAATAATATATATAATCCTAGCATTTTTATCCGGGAGTTTTTTTTATAATCATTATGCCAAACGCTATATACCCCAGAACCTTCTATTTTCAAAGGACTCCAAATTCGGAAGATTGGATGTTACACAAGATAAGCAGCAAAAAAATTATTATTGGAATGGTGAATTATTCGCTAATACTCAAAATGAAATGCTTTCTCAGCAGATGGTCAATTTTGTGATGCTGCAGCATCCGCAACCAAAAAAAATACTTCTTATTGGTGGGCTTTTAAACGGTTATATTGAAGAAATCCTGGAATATGATTCAGTTGACTGTATTGATTATATCGAATTGGAAATTAATATCCTTAAACAAAGTAAGCAACTTAAAAACCCAAAAATCAATTTCATCAAAGCAGATGCTCTTCATTATTTAAAAAAAAGTAAAAATACTTATGATATAATATTTGTGGATTTACCAGATCCATCTTCCCTGAATCTGAACCGTTATTATACATTAGATTTCTTTTCATTACTCAAGACTCATACTTTATCGGATACTTCAATTTCTGCAATAACAGTTCAAAGCGGTACAAATTTTATGACCAAAGAGATCACTATAATGAATGCCAGTATATATAATACATTCCAAAAAGTTTTCCATAATGTGATTTTAGTTCCGTCTATGAAAAACATATATATCGGAAGTGATGGAAATTATATAAGCAATGATATAGAAACACTTTATAAAAGAATGAAAGATAAAGATAAGACCTGGTTTAATGAAGCTGTAATTTTTGAAAAATGTAATAAACTTCGTGTTAACCAGATCCTTTCTGCAATTAAATCTCAGGAATCTCAGATTAACAGGATATCAAAACCTGTAGCATATCTTTCCACCATAATGCTCTGGACCAGATTATTAAATTTCAAAGCAGGTAAATTTGTCGAATGGATACAAGGAAACATTATAATAACCTGCATTGGATTATTGATCCTGATTCTTTTATTTAGTTTTTCAGCAACAATATTAAGCCATTCTTACAGCTTTAAGACAGATTTCAATATTTTTTCCGTAAGTCTAGTAAATTTTGTGATGCAGTTAATTTTATTGAACCTGTTTCAGATGCATTTTGGAATTGTTTATCTTTTAATCTTCCTTTTTACTACAACTTTTATAGCCGGACTGACCTTAGGGTTTTTACTTGGAAAAAATTCAAAACTCCCATTATATTCTCTTTTTATTTTTAATATTGTATTCAGTCTGTTTTTATTTATCATTTTCGAAACAAATTTACCAGGTTGGGTTTATTTTCTTATGAATTTTACTTTTGCTTTTATTGAAGGTATGATTTTATCCGATTTATTGAATATTAAATACAGAAAAGAAAAAATAAAAAGCAGCAGCTCATTTTATTTTATAGATAGCATTGGAGCGACATTCGGTGGAATTATTTTCAGTATTGTTATGTTCCCGATTTTAGGACTTAAACTCAGTATTATCCTCTTGATTATTCTTCTAAGTCTGAATTCAGGGATTGTATTTAAAAAACAACAATAATATAATTTGTAACTCGACCTGCTAGGTCGAGGGCGATTGCTGACAAACCTTGGTTTGCCAGCAATCTTGTTATAAGATGCAGAACGATATATGTCACCCTGAGCTTGTGTCATCCTGAGCGTAGTCGAAGGACGAAGGGCTCACCATGACAATTTCATTTAAATCAAAGTTCTACATAACATACTAGTCAATTGTACTTTGTCAACAGCCTGTGGTTTCCAAGCCTTTAGCATACTGTATAGTGTGCCCAGCTTGGAAACCTCGCATCGTTCCCAAGCAGGGGATTGGGAACGAGGAGTAAAACCTCTACTGCATTATCGGGGTTTATCCACATGAAATCCATGTTATTTTTCAGTATGAAATAACCTTTTATTTTTATAGGAAGATAAGTTCTTATATTTTGGTAGATACGATCAAATTTCTATGTGGATAACTAGTGGATAAGTTGTGTATTCTTATCTCATTCTGATGTATCTTCTTATTTTACAACGAATTATAAATTGATTATTGTTATTCGTTTATGTGAATAATTTAATTTACTGGTATATAACAGGTTATAGAAATATTAACAGTTTTTAGCAAAACTTGACATAAAATTATAACCTCAAAAATATGCTTTTGTGTGCTAGGTGGGGAGATAGCGGTGCCTTGTAACCTGCAATCCGCTACAGCAGGGCTGAATCCCTGTAGGAGAATGCTGATTTTCCTGTAAAAGCAAATAAGTGGTGTTGAGAATCAAGCCCAACGCAATTGTAAACTGCGAACTTTGTCAGGTCCGGAAGGAAGCAGCAATAAACAGAATTTATGATGTGCCGTTGGTCTACTTGATTTGAGCTAACTGTTTGGTTTTTTATTCGAAATAAGTATCGAATACAGGTGCACACAAATTTTTAATTTTTTAGGAGATGAATTGAGTTCTAAATATAATATACCCCGTGGTACATTTGATATTCTTCCTGAGGAAAGTTATAAATGGCAGTATGTTACAGAAATCTTCAGGAAAATTGCAGATTACTATAATTACAGGGAGATAGTTACACCAATATTTGAGGTTGAAGAACTTTTTGAACGAAGTGTGGGTGACAGCACTGATATTGTTCAAAAGGAAATGTATAGATTTAAAGACAGGAAAGGTCGTTTGTTGGCCTTAAGACCCGAAGGAACGGCTCCGGTTGTACGTTCTTTTGTGGAAAACAACCTGGATAAAAAAGATAACAGCTCTAAACTCTATTATCTCGGCCCAATGTTCAGATATGACAGACCCCAAAAGGGACGTTATCGTCAATTTTATCAGTATGGTATAGAAAATATTGGCAGTAATGATCCCTATATTGATGCTGAGGTTATAGCAGTTGGATACGATTTTCTTAAGAAACTTGGGTTAAAAAATTTCGTGCTGGAGATTAACAGTATAGGATGTAAAAACTGTACGAAAATTTATGATAATGCTTTAGTAAACTATTTTACTCCATTTCTTGATAGTTTATGTCCTGACTGTAAAACACGTATTAGGAAAAATCCTAAGAGACTATTGGATTGTAAAGTTCCCGGTTGTAAAAAGATAACTCAAAACGCTCCTTCCATGCTGGACTATCTGGATGAAGAATGCAAACAAGAATTTGAACAGGTGCAGAATTATTTGAATATTTTAGAAATTCCATATAAAATAAATCCGAGGATCGTTAGAGGTTTGGATTATTATAATAAAACGGCTTTTGAGTATATTAATAATGACCTTGGTGCTCAGGATGCCTTGCTGGGTGGTGGAAGGTATGACGGGTTAATAGAACAATTCGGAGGGAGGGATATCCCGGGAGTAGGTTTTGCCGGTGGTTTTGAAAGATTGATATTTTCTATGGAAAATGAGAATCTTAGTTTTGGAAAACAACAAACTCCGGATGTTTTTTTCGTTACCTTAGGCGAAGAAGCAAAAAAAGCCGGGATTTCTTTGATAGCAAAAGTCAGAAAAGCAGAAGTTTCCGCAGAAAATGCCCCAGATAAGGAATCCTTAAAAGCTCAGATGAAAGCCGCTGATAAAAGTAAAGCTAAATTCTCATTGATCTTAGGGCAAGATGAATTATCACAGAAAAAAATTATTCTCAAAAATATGGAAAATGGACAACAGGAACTGATTGAAATCGATAAATTCATTGAAGTAATCAAAAAAAACATTAAATAAATTTATCCTTTATAGACTGCTCCCGCTAGCCATGGTGCATACCTTGGTTGATTAACCAGGGCGGTTAAATAGTTCCTCAGGCTTTGCTACAAAACATTTAAATTTTTACTTGACGTAAAAAGTTGGCACTCTAAAAAAGGGTTTGCTAAAAAATGAAAATAGATTAATATATGAGAGAAAAAAAATAAATTATAGGAGGAATCAAAATGAAGTTGAAACCACTTGAAGATCGTGTAGTTATCGAATCAAAAGAATTAGAAGAGAAGAGTGTTGGTGGTATTATTATTCCTGATACTGCAAAAGAAAAACCTCAGATTGGAGAGGTAATAGCAGTAGGTACAGACGAAGATCTCAAAAAAATGGTTAAGGTTGGCGATAGGGTACTTTATGGGAAATACGGTGGTACTGAAGTTGAAATTGAGAATAAGAAATATCTTATCATTTCCAAATCAGATTTGTTGGCAATAATTAAGTAGGTTATTATGAGTGTAAAAGAAATTAATCATGAGAATTTTGAAGAGGAAGTGTTGAAATCGGAAATTCCGGTATTAGTTGATTTGTGGGCTCCCTGGTGTGGACCTTGCAAAGCCATAAATTCTACAGTTGAAGAAATTGCAGATGATTTTGAAGGGAAAATTAAGGTAGTGAATGTTAATATCGACGAAAGCCCTATAATAGCTTCTAATTATAAGGTAATGTCAATTCCAACATTATTGATTTTCAATAAAGGGAATGTTGAAGTACAGATTATAGGTCTGGTTAGCAAAAGTAAAATAATTGATAAATTTGCTTCTTTGATAGTATAAATCCAGATAATGTAGTAGAGGTTTAATAAAGTATTCTGGTTACCAAGCCCCAGCTTGGTAACCTTTTTCATCTTATTATTAACCTATGTGTATCCAAGCTGGGCACACTATACAGTATGCTAAAGGCTTGGATACAAGAGTATAGGGTGATGGGTTAGTCCCGAAAGCATTCGGGATCTGCATATCATAAAGATATTCAGAAACAATTTTGTAATTCACTCACACATAAAATAATGCTGCTATTTAAAAATTTCTACTGTATTATCTGGGTTAAATACTTATTACAAGAAATAATTAAGCTCTCTGGTTTTCAGGGAGCTTTTTTATTATTGATTTCAATTTTGAGAGAGCTTAAGGGACCTTCTTAAAGTAGTAGAACTACCACTCATCCCCCGAAAACCAACAGTAGTTCTCAAGGTATCCCATTGAAAAACAATAAAATAAAACACAAGAAAGCCGTTAAGAAGTAGTTGCAAAGAGATTCTACATAATATTAATTTTTTACATCGTGGACAAATAGAAAATTATTATAACTTGAAGTGCATTCTTTTTCTTAAAAATAGGCATAATATAAATTACGTTAAG
>JAUXFF010000057.1 GCA_030620155.1 Candidatus Cloacimonadota bacterium
TGACCGAGATTGCACTCCAGAGAAAGGAGGGCAATAAGCGATGCAGAGCAACGATTCCAAGCAACTCACGAAGAAGCCGGCACGGACGCTTCGGCACAGCCGGCCCGCGGAGCTGGGCTTCATCGCTGCCCGCGTGGCCGCAGCAAAGCCGCCGGCTTTGATCACCGGGACGCGGACTGTTTTCCCAATGGGGTCACGCTTGAGGTCGGATCGTCGGTCCATGCGATGCCCGATGCCCGTCTGCTCTCTCTGCTGGCGGCACTGCCATGATGCGGCCGAGTCATGCGCTGCCGAAGGTCTACCTTTGTCGCGAGCCGGTCGATATGCGCAAGGCCATTGACGGCATGGAGGAGACGAGCGAGCAGCTCAGTTACATCCCGGCCACGATGCGTGTCCTGCGCCACGTGCGGTACAAGTATGCCTGTCCCCGGTGCGAAAACGGGGTGAAGATTGCGCCGCTACCGCCCCAACCGATCCCCAAGAGCGTGGCGGCGCCAAGCTTGTTGGCACATGTGACGGTCTTGAAGTATGCGGATGCCCTGCCGCTCTACCGGCAATCGAAGATGCTCGAGCGCATCGGGATCAATCTATCCCGCGCGACGAAACACGCTGCCAAGTACTCAAGGAACTGGGGAAACCGGCACATAGCCAATCCTACCTGTGGGCCCAGCGTGGGGGAACAGCAGAGAACTCGGTGATCTTGTTCGACTACGATCCCTCACGGAGTCTCACCGGCCGGGCACTGATGTATCTTTCGGGTCGGTGGAAGTACTTGATCCGGTATCTGGAAAACGGTTGCCTGGAGATCGACAACAACTTGGTGGAGAATGCGATTCGCCCGTTCTGTGTCGGGCGCCGGAACTGGCTGTTTTATGACACCGTGCGCGGAGCCGAGGCCGGAGCGAACCTCTATAGCTTGATCGAGACGGCCAAGGCGCAGGGGCTCGAACCGCTCCAATACCTATGCTACGTCTTCCGTGAATTGCCAAAGGCAACTAGTGTCGAGCAGATCGCGTGCTTGCTTCCGCGCTGCTGCTCCCCTGAGGGCATCGCGACGGCGCTGGCGCGGGACGCTCCTCCGATCCAGTCGGGGTGGGGTTTATAGATCGCTTACGTATGATTTGCCCCCACCGGCCACACTCCGGACACCGGCAATCATTCTTGTGGGGCTTCACGGTAATGAACAGCTGGTTCCAGCCCCTGAAGGCAAAACCCACAACCTTCAGATCTTTCAACCGAAGGAGCTTCTTGATAGTCCTGTTCCCGGTTATAGATTCCTCCCCTTTTCCTTGGCGTCGTTGTCAGATCGCGAAGAGTAGGGGTGGGTCTATGACCACTCAACTTTTACCCCCAAATCCTTTGCGAAAGTCGGATTGAGCCATAAAAAACCAGAGATGGAATTTTGCTTGTATCTGTCTCCTCTCAGGATCAACATTGAAGCATTAAAAGAGCAAGCAGAGCTATTTTAAACAAAAAAAGGGTGATTAAAATGAAAAAAAGATTTTTGGTATTAGCAGCTTTGATAGTTATCACAATGTCCGGTTGTGACGATGTTGTGAAAGCAGTAACTACAACTATTTCAGGGAACGTAAGCAATGATGGAGAAGCTGTTTCGGGTGCCTCGGTCATACTATTAGAAACAGGGGATGAAGTAACCCAGGGTATTTCACTTTCCAATGGAATGATAACAAATTCTAATGGAAATTATACAATGGTTGCAGTAAGTGCGGGAGATTACTATGTAGCAGCAATTGATGATGCCAATAATAATATTATTTTTGATCCGGATACAGATAGAGTTGGCTATTATGGCGTGGCTGATACACTTTTAGGCATTACGATTCCACAAACTATCCATATAAGTAAAGGAGATGATTTAGAAAATATTGACATTATCGAACTGTATCAATTGTAGTAATGTATAACGATTTTAATTGGGAGATGGATATACATGGGGTTCAATAATTTTAAATTGGTGAAAGAAAAATGATTTATTGGATTGTAAGACAAATTATAAAAATATATTTATTATCTTACCATAGATTTTCTATTCAAGAAATGGGAAAAATAGATAATAAAAAGCAATATATTTATGCAGTAAATCATTTCAGTTTTTTAGATTTATTTATAATCATTGCTGTAGCAAATAAGAAATCAATAGTAGCATACAAAGCAGATTTTTTTAATAAAATAATTCCAAGATTACTTCTATATCTTGTTAATGGTATCCCCATAAAAGGTGATACAATATGCCATAATTCAATTAAATATATTATAAGGGAAATTAACAACGGTAAAAATTTGTTAATATCTCCAGCTGGAAAAATTAGTAAAGAAGGGAAATTACAGGAATTTAAAGATGGCACCAGTTTTATAGCATTTAAAACAAAAACAATGGTAGTACCGGTTGCGATAATTAATTCCAATAAGGCTTTACCTTTAGGTAAAACAATCCCCCGTCCTTATAAAATAATAGCAAAAATAGGAAAACCAATTGTAACAGACTTTTCTAATTCCAATAGGGAAGCAATTAAGAAATATACATTGATGATAAAAAATGAGATTATTTTACTTCTGAATCAGGGAAATGATAATGAAAAATTATTTTAATATCTCAGGTAGTGTATCATAATTTATGAAAGATTATGAAAGAAAAAATGCTTTTCAAAGCATGAGAAAATTGGTTGAATATTGCAGGATTAAACTGTGGATAAGCTCGAAAATATTGCCCACATTCCACACCACGACTACAATTGAGCGATTCACATTGTCGCTCCAAAGGCGTGGATTGTGGACAAATTTCTTAACGAGTTACCCACATTTTGAATGCAAAAATTCACCAATTTTAGGGGGAGATTTCATATTCTTTCATAACTCAGCTAAATATAACAAGTTAGATATGTTGTTGGGTAAATAATGTTACACAACCATATCTCAATTAAGGAGATTTTATGAAAGGATGTCCAATTACAGTCTTTGTTTCACTTTTAATAGTGTTCATAATTGCAGGTTGCACTGAGAAAAATTTTGTTTCCGTACCTGACAGTTACAATGACCAGGGCAGGGAATTAATTTACGCTTCAGAGCGAGTTGAAGGTGAAGACTATTGTGGTTCATTTTTGAAATTTACTCCAAACTTAGATTTTCAAGCTGCAATAGACAATGCCATTGAAAAAGGACAAGAAAAATTCGGAGAAGAATATGTTGCTCTTGCTGATATTATAGCTTGGTATGAAGTGACAAACTATATAGTCTATTCAACATATTGTGCAAAAGTTACCGGATGGCCTGCTCGTTTTGCTTCGGATATGAGTAATTCCTTTACCTTCAAAACGGAAGACCTACCGAAGATATATGATGGTAAACCTGTCTATTATCATAGTTCTACAGGTATAAAAAACAATTTAGATAATTTTGAATACACTGTAGAAAATATAGAGGAAAATATTATAGGAGAATAAAAGTATGAAAAGATCAACAGAACTACTCATAATATATCGAACTGGAGAAATTATTGGATTAATTACAATAATTGCAGGTGTTAATTGTTTATTAAAAAAGTTAAATAGCAAATTATGTGATATTAATTTCGTTTAATCTTTATGATTAACCGCAATAATTGTGAGACACATTAAATTAAATAAGAAATAGTAGGAGAAAAAAAGTATGAGAAAATTCGCAGAATTGGTACTGAAATATCGTGTTCCGATAATAATTGGAACTATTATCATTACGATATTTATGGCATTGCAATTAGGAAAACTGGAAATCAGCAGTGACATCCTGGAATACTTACCGCAGGACGATCCGAATGTGGTTTTATTTAATGAAGTTGGAGATAAATTCGGTGGTAATTCTCTGGCAATGGTCGCTTTGGAAACAGACGATGTTTTTAATCCTAACACCCTAAACCGGATAAATAAGATAACACAGAAATTCAAGGAAATGTCGGAAATATCTTATGTGACCAGCCTTACTGATGTTATAGATATCAAGAAAATAGAAGATGGATTGGAAGTCGGGAAATTAATCGATGAGCATAATATTTCAACTAAAAAAGATGAATTGGGAAAAATTAAAAATTATACATTATCCAAAGAAATGTATCGTGGAAATATCATTTCGGATGATGGAACCATTGCAGTTATAATCGCAAGGTTAAAAGATGATGTAGATAGAATCGCAACCGGACGAGAAATGAAAGAATTTGTTCTATCCACAGAAGGAAATGAAAAACTATATTTTGCCGGCATTCCTTTCCAGATGATCTTCCTGACAGATGTTATTAATTCCGATGTCATAAAATTGCTTCCAGTAGTTCTACTTTTACTTGTTATAACTTTAGCAATAAGTTTCCGCAGCAAGCGTGGTGTTGTTTTACCACTCGCAACTGTGATCATCAGCACAACCTGGGGTTTGGGATTAATGTCTTTGCTTGGAATCAAACTTACGATCGCTTCTGACGGAATGCCCATTTTGTTACTTGCTATCGGCAGTGCTTATGGAATTCACCTGGTAAACAAATATTTAGAAGATATCCGAAAAGGTGATAATAAAATAGAAGCTATCAAAGACACGATAAGCGAAGTTGGTGTTCCAATTTTTCTGGCAGGATTGACCACATCCATAGGTTTTTTAGCATTTTTAGTTTCTAATCTGACGATTATCAAAGAGTTTGGAATTTTCACGGCAATTGGAGTTATGTTCGCTTATATTGTTGCCATCACTTTTTTGCCTGCTCTACTATCATTTATGTCTGCTCCCAAAATCAAAGCAAAGAAGGAATCTCTTGAGCCGACTTTAATGAATCGCTTTATGACAGGTTTAAGCGGATTAATTCTAAAAAGAAGAATTGCTATTCTAATTATCGGTTTCCTTATTCTTGCTATCGGAATCTTCTCGCTCTTTAAAATTAACAGAGAAGTAAATATGGTGGATTACTTTAAGAAGGATAGTGAAATTCGTCAGGCAGAAGATATGATGGAATCTAAACTCGGTGGTTCCATTCCTATCCAGATTTTAGTAAAAGGTGATTTGCAGGAACCTGCCGTATTAAAAGAAATGATAAAATTGGAAAAATACCTGAAAAGTGTGCCGGATGTGCACAGTCCGCAATCTATTGCCGATCTGATCTGTGAAATGAACGATGTGATGAATGACCGTTACTGCATTCCGGACACACGAGAAGGTGTGGCAAATCTCTGGTTCTTTTTAGAAGGAAACGAAATTCTTCCACAACTGATCAATTCTAAAAATGATGAAGGATTAATTCAGGCAAAACTGGGAACTGTAAATACAGGAAAAGTTAATCTTGTAACCGATGAAATAGATAAATTTATTTCCGAAAAAATTAATTCTGATATGCTAACTATAGATCTAACAAAAGCAAATTCTAATTTAAAGGAAATAAGCAAAGAAAGAGCAGAAAATATTTCGAATATGATTTATTATGATGCAATTCAATATGATATTGAAATAAGTGATAGAAATGCTTTGGAAAAAATCCTGCAGAAATATCTAAATCAAGATAATTCAATTAAACAAAAAATTCCGGCTTCCAATCTAAACAAAAAATTTACAGACTATTTTAATGATGAAGATAGTGATTTGTTGATCGAGTCGGAGAGAGTACGAAAAAAAGTTGTAAAATCGCTTATTAACTATACAAAGAATAATTCTAATTATTCTGAAAAAGAGATAATTTTTCAATTAAAGAAAGTTGTTCCTTATTCATATTATGAAGATGATCCTGAAATGCTGGATTATGCAGCGATGTCTATTGTATCTATCATCAATAATGAAATTAAATGGAATAATGTGAATAATCTAATTAAAGAAATAGCACCATTATTTTCAAAAGATATTCAGCAAAATTCCGATTTTCATAAAAATCTTATCGGTGATATCTGGGAAATTAATGATACTCAAATTTTCATTTCCAGTGCAAAATTTAAAAACATAAATAAAGATAATCAACTCACACCAATTTCTCTCAATTTACAGCAAACAGGTATGCCAATAATTTATAGAGATATCGACAGCAATATTGTTTCCAGCCAGACATACAGCCTTCTTTTTGCGATTGGACTTGTATTTATTTTGCTGGCAATTCAATTCAGATCATTTATCGGCGGTTTGATTTCTATTTTGCCGATAATATTGACTGTTCTTTTCAATTTTGCAATTATGTGGATTCTCAAAATTCCTTTAGATGCTGCTACCGTAATGATCGGAAGCGTTGCCGTGGGAATTGGGATAGATTATACTATACATTTCAATAATCGTTTTCACTCTGAGATCGGTAAGAAAAACAGCGTGGAAAACGCTCTTGAAACCACACTTCAAACAACAGGAAGAGCTATCATAATAAATGCTTTTTCCGTAATGTTCGGTTTCCTTACATTATTATTGGGAAGCATTGTACCGATGCAGAGATTCGGCTGGTTGATCGCTCTAACAATGTTGATCAGCGCTGCTGCCTCCATCACATTTTTGCCTTCACTTCTTTTGATCACACACGCTTCCTTCATTGGAGACTTGAAACATATGGCGTTGAGACGAGCCATAAATATCAAAGCAAATATAAAGCAGAAAGTGAATAATTTCAAAGAAAAAAAATGAGGAAATAATTATGGAATGGAAAAACAAATTAATGAGGCACTTTAAAAAGAAAAAAGTGGGTCTTGTTCTTGGCTGTGGTGGTGCAAAAGGGTTATCTCATATTGGTGTAATAAAATTTTTGGAAGAAATGGAAATAAAAATTGATTTTATTGCCGGTGCAAGTATCGGAGCTTTAATCGGAGGAGCTTATGCAAGCGGATTGAGCATCAAAGAACTTGAAGATATTGCTTTGGAAACCGATCTAACATCCACGGCAAAGCTTTTTTCACCCGGATTTGGAAAATCAGGTTTGGTTACAGGTTCAAAAGTTCAGGAATTTTTAACATCAAAATTAGGTAACAAAAAGATAGAGAATCTGCAAATTCCGTTTACAGCAGTAGCAACCGATATAATCACGGGACAGGAAATCCATTTTAATAAAGGCGATTTAGTAGAAGCAATTCGTGCCAGCATTTCAATCCCTATTATCTTTCAACCGGTAATATGGAATAATATTGTTCTCGTTGATGGCGGACTTGTTAACCCTGTTCCAATTGATGTAGCTCGTAGAATGGGAGCAGATCATATTATTGCGGTTAATGTTTTGTCGTCAAAAAACATGCCGGACATTAAACATGAAAAAAAGAGACCCAATAAAATAGATTTGGAGAAACCTCTAGAAATCATTCCTGTTCTGCAAAAAAAACTCGAAGACTTGATAATAGATCATAAATGGATAAGGAATTTCATTAAGCACAAAGAGAAAGAAGATTTGCCGGGGATGAAAAAAATATTCAATCAATCGATTAAGATAGCTCAAGAAAAAATGATAAAGCAATCTATAGAATTATCCAAACCTGATGTTTTGATTGAACCGGATGTTGGTAGCGTAAATATGTTCGAATTTTACAAAGCAAAAGAAATAATCGAAAAAGGATATAAAGCTGCTAAATCAGTTTTAATAGAAAAATAAAAACGGAGGAATCAAAATGAAAAAAAAGACAATAACCATTACAATGCTTTTGATTTGGATATGTGTAAGTATTTATGCTCAAACACCCACTGCAGAAGACATTCTCAAAAATGTAGATGCAGTCGTTAATGCACCAAAAGATCAGGATTTGAAAGTGAAACTTATTTTGACTGATAAAAAGGGCAAAGAAAAAACTCGTGAAATGAGTATGCTACAAAAGGGAAGTGACAAAAGAATGGTAAAATTTCTCTCACCCGCAGACCAGAAAGGAATTGCATTTCTTTCTTTACCGGATGATGTGATGTATCTTTATTTACCGGCATTTAAAAAGATTAGAAGAATTGCTTCTCATGTGAAAAATACAAAATTTGCAGGAACAGATTTTACTTATGAAGATATGGAAGCAGTTCGATATTCCGATAAATATGAACCTGAATTTTTAAGAAAAGAAGACAGCCTTTTTGTTCTTCAACTCATTCCAAAAGAAGGACTAAAAACAGATTACTCAAAGTTAATTATGTGGATAAGAGAAGACAATTTCTATATCGTAAAAATCGAGCATTACAACAAAGGAGACAAACTTTTTAAAATAATGACCAGAGATAAAATCGAAAAAATCGATGAATATTGGATTGCCAGAGAAAGCAAAATGCAAGACTTGAAAGCAAAACATACAACAAAAATGATTTTTGAAGAAGTCAAATTTGATTCCGGTTTTTCAGATGACAAATTTACAAAAAGGAATCTTAAAAAATAATTGAGAGGAATTAGGGATATGAAAAAATGCAACTTAATAATTATTGTCTTAATAATTCCAGGTTTTTCACTTTTATATGCAGAATTCGGAATTGATTGGAGCGGATATTTCCAAACCGATAATCGTGCGCTTATAAAAGGTGAACATGATTTTTCCTGGCACGAATACAGGCTTGATTTACAGTTAGAAGCATATCCTTCTACTAACACTCATTTTTACTCTGAAGTTTGGTTAAGAACAATTGGAAATTCAAACATACAGGCAAGTTCCGATTTATACGATAAAGAAAAAATAACTTCCACAAATCTTTATTTTAAGGAAGCCTATTTAGATATTTATGGTTTGATTTTGAAAGATCTCGATGTAAGGATCGGAAGACAACGCATTGCCTGGGGAACTGCCGACAAATTAAATCCTACGGACAATCTAAATCCTGACGACCTGGAAGATATGTGGGATTTCGGAAGACATTTAGGTTCCGATGGTTTGAAAGCAACATATTATCTCGGTGATTATGAATTATCTGCTGTTTTCATTCCGAAATTTACACCTGCTGTTCTACCCGCCGGAGATTGGGCAGCAGCCTTATCTCCTTCTTTTGATCTGCCTGAAGGAATTATTTTAAGAAATTATTCGGATAAAATTATTATGCCTGAAAACAATCTTAAAGAGAATTCGGTTGGAGGAGCAAAATTCTCTGGAAACTTATTCAATTATGATTTTTCGTTGAGTTATGTTTATGATCGAGACGATCTTCCATTGATAAACAAAGCGTCATTCACACCTATAGATACATTCGGAACCGTTGATATTTCTGCAGAAATGGTCTATCCGCAAATGCAGGTTATCGGGGCTGATTTTGCAGGCAGTCTTGGTGATGTTGGAGTTTGGGGTGAATCAGCTATCTTCTTCCCTGAAAAAATAATACTCTCTACTGACCTTTCGGCATTAGGTATGGGAATCCAGGAATCAATTGCTCTCGATGATGAACCTTACATCAAATATGTTTTGGGTGGAGATTATACTTTTACAAACGGTATTTATGTTAACGCTCAATATTTGCATGGTTTTATTCACGAACGAGGAGATGATAATTTAGAAGATTATTTGATGTTCGGTTTGGAAAAAAAGATCTTTGAAGATAAAGTAAAAATTATGCCTGTAAACTGTGGCTTTGAGATAAAAGATTTTGATAATTTCAAAGATAATTATGCAGTTATCTTTTCACCGGAAATTACTTATTATCCTTATGATAATATCGAAATCGTTTTTGGAGCACATATTATCGACGGAAAAGATTCTTCTACTTTCGGAAAGATGAAAGATAGTGATGATATTTATTTTAAAGCAAAGGTGAGTTTTTAAAATCTTTATGATATTTTCAAGAATTATATTGATAATAATTTTTTCTATGTTTTTTGTTTGCGGTGTTATTATAACAATTATTCCAGAAAAAGTAAAAAACTGGCTGAAAGAATGCTCTGAATTGCCAACAAATTTATTTTGCTTAACCGGTTATATTCTGGGTTTAATTGGATTAGTAATATTGATTATAACATTTGTGGGATAGTCCAATTATGATTATTTAAGATAAAATGAGAATAATATAATGAGCAAAGAAAATGAAGCCGTTCGTGTGCAGGAATTGTTAAAAAAATATGGCTATCATTCTCAGTCATACAATATCCTACGCAATGATAAATCATATTTCTATTCTTCTGCCGGGTTTGAGGGAGCTATCGCTTATGTTGTAAAATCCACTAAACACCTGCTTCATTTTTCAAAACAAGAACTGGAACAATATTTTAAAAAGGAAGACAATATTAGTCAACTTGAAAGAATTTAAACTATATATTTCCTATAAATAATTCAATTAAGGAGTGTCATTAAATGCAAACTTCAGTTTTAAACCTACTCCAACTAAAAGGTGAACCGGAATGGAAAGAGTTGGATTTACCTGTAACCTACGGTGATGGACGTTCTTTTTTGATGGGTGATAATTCCGAAGAAAGACTAACTGTAAGATATTTTGTTCGAGAAAGTGATAATAGATTTTTTGCTAAAATATTTTTTGGCTCTGCAACGCAAGGACCTCCCGGATATGCTCACGGTGGATGTATAGCAGCAGTACTTGATGAAGCAATGGGATTTGCTGCCTGGATCGCAGGGCAAACAGTTGTTTCTGCAAAATTGACAGTCAAATATAAAAAGATGTTTCCTCTCAAAACCATTGCAATTATTGAAGCGTGGGTTGAATCTATAAAAGGAAGAAAAGTTATTACAAAGAGCAAAATGTATGATAATAATGGTATACTTTTTTCTAAATCGGAAGGACTATACATAAATATAGCAAATGAAAATTTTGGAGATATTTTAAGCTATAAAAATAGATTCAAGATTTAAGGATGTCAACAATCAAATTTAATACTATTTACAAATCTTGGAGGAAAATATGGCAAAAATTTATATTCTCCCTGATGGTGAAGAAATCGACCTTTCAAAAATCGAAAGTATCGGTGAATTGAAAAGTATAAGATCTAAAGAATTTAGAAGTTTAGGTTATTGGTATTTTACAATACTTTTTAAAGATGGAACATCAGAAGAGATACAAGCTGGTTATTACTACAGTGATTGGGGTAAAGTTAAAATTGAATTACAAATAATAAGAGGTAAAATAATTCAACTTTTTAATAATTTTGAATTTGTTTAATTTTTCATTTTATCTTTCTCGATTCATCGTTTCTCTTACGAATCGAAAAACAAAAAGAGGATTATATAATGTGTAAGGAAAATGAAACCGCTCAAATTGAAGAATTACTAAAACGCTATGGTTATCATTCCCAATCATACAACATCCTGCGCAGTGATAAATCATATTTCTTTTCCTCTTCCGGTATCGATGGAGTGATCGCTTATGTTGTCAAAGCAAATGTGGCAATGGCTGCAGGTGATCCGGTTTGCGATCCTTCCAATATTCACTTATTTGTAACTGAATTCAGATCTTTCTGTAAAGAACGAAAATTACACTGTTGTTTCCAGTCTATTACAGAGCGTTGCAAAGATATTCTCGAAGATATGGGCTTCGGTATGATCAAAATAGGCGAAGAACCGATTTTTGATTTAGAAAAATTTTCGTTGGAAGGAAGCAAGTTTAGAGGTTTGCGTAAAAATATTAATCAAGCGAAAAAGCAAGGTTTATCTGTTGTGGAATATCATCCGCTTTTGGAGAGACAACCGGAATGGGAAAAAGATATGGAAGAACTTTCTGCTATCTGGCAAAAATTCAAAGGCTCGGGAGAATTCTCTTTCCTGATAGGAGAACCTGCTCTTGATAATCCGAAAGATAGGAAATATTTCCTGGCACTTTTGGATAACAAAGTTGAAGCATTTGTAGTCTGTACTCCTGTTTATACAAGAAACGGTATTTACTTCGATGTGATGCGGCGCAAAGAAAAGACTCTGAATGGAATGCCGCAGTTATTGTTTACAGAGTCTTTTCGTATATTAAAGGAACAAGGATTCACAATGGCAACTCTTGGTACAGCTCCTTTATCATACGAACATGTTGATGATCCGAATCATAGTCGTATAATCAAACTTGCTTTGAAATTAGCGTTTAACCGCCTGGGATATTTTCATAGATTCAAACCACTTTATAAATTTAAGAGACAATTCGGTCCAACTTCGTGGGAAGGTCGTTATCTGTCATTTTCACCTAAATTATTCAATCCTGTTATACTTTATGCTCTTCTAAAAGTGTATGATCCAACCAGCGTGACCAGGATACTATCATATCGAATTGATCTTGCCTGGAATGGTATTAATAAAATAAAAGATGGATCCGTTGATTTTATAGGATCTACTTCCGGAAGTGTGATTAAAGGGATCAAAGAAACAAGTCACAAAGCAGTTGTTACTACAAAAAAGACTTTACATAAAATCCCGAGTAGTATAAAAGGTAAGAAATAACAAACTAAAAAGGAGGATAAAAATGTTTGATCTATTGAAAAAAACAATTCTAACTGGAATTGGCATCGCTTCGATGACCAAAGACAAAATCGAAGAATTAGGAAAGAAAATCTCGGAAGAAAGTAAACTTAGCGCTGAAGAAGGAAAAAGATTAGTGCAGGATCTGCTCAAACAATCAGAAAAAGCAAAAAATAATTTGGAAGCAGAGGTTCAGAAATTCGTAAAAATTGCTTTGGAAAAATTAGATGTTCCAACCCGCGAAGATTTGAATAGACTAGAAAAACGAATCAAAAAACTGGAAAATTTGAGAGCAGAAAAAGGTAAAGAATGATACGAAAAATCGGATTGATCGGGCGTACCTATCGTCATATAAACCGTTATCGGGAAATCATAACCATACTTTTTAAACACGGTTTCGGTGATTTGATCACCAGTTCTCAAATTGAAAAATACCTTGATTTTGGTAAGAAGTTCATCCCCAATAGAAAAGTTAAAAAAACAACTTCTTTATCGCGTTGGGAAAGAATTAGGATGGTTCTGGAGGAGTTGGGTCCGACCTTTATCAAATTCGGTCAAATTATGAGCAATCGTCCGGATATTTTACCGGAACCTCTGCTAATTGAACTTGAAAAACTTCAGGATTCAGTTCCTCCAATGCCGAATGAAGAAGCAGAAAAAATGATCGAGCAGGAACTGGGAAAGCCGATTTCAGAGCTTTTTAACAATTTCCAAAAAAATCCTGTTGCTTCAGCTTCTATTGCGCAAGTTCATCAAGCAGAATTAAAAAGCGGAGAAAATGTTGCGGTTAAAGTGCAGCGTTCCGGAATTCAAAAAATCATCGAAACAGACCTGGAAATAATGTTTCATCTTTCTCTGTTAATGGAAAAACACATAAAGGAAATGGATATACTGAATCCGGTCGAAATAGTAAAAGAATTTGAACGCTCTATCCGTAAAGAAATTGATTTTAATATTGAAGCTTCGCACATCGAGAGGTTCGGAAGGAATTTCCAAACCGATATGACTATATATATTCCTGAAATTTATAAAGATTATTCCATGAAAAAAATCCTGACAATGGAATTTATCGACGGCATCAAAGTATCAAACTTGAAAGCTTTGAGAGAAGCGGAAATTGACCCTTTGCTTGTTGCAGCACAAGGTTGTGATCTTGTCCTGAAACAAATATTTGAACACGGGTTTTTCCACGCTGATCCTCATCCGGGAAATATCCTGATCCTGAAAGATAATATTACTTGTTTCCTCGATTTCGGAATGATGGGAACTTTGCTGCCGAAACATCAGGATTATCTGGGAAATATTATCGTGGGGGTCGTGAATAAAGATTCAAAAAAAATAACAGAAACACTACTCCGTCTAACCGGCACACATAATATCGAAAATCGGGATCA
>JAUXFF010000138.1 GCA_030620155.1 Candidatus Cloacimonadota bacterium
AGGAGAATTTGTATTAATCTTAGAAAAACGGAACTTTCATAAAAGAACAAAATACAGAAAATAACTCCAAACAATTAAAAAATATGAAAGAAAAAATTAGTGTTGTAGCCCCATCGTCCCGATGGGAAACAAGAACCATTGAGACAATGGTGATACATTGTGAAAAGAAAGTAACCCCACCGTCCCGGTGGGAAACAAAAACCACTGGGACAGTGATGATACACTGTGAAAAGAAAGTAATCCCATCGTCCCGATGGGAAACAAAAACCACTAGGACAGTGGTGATACGCTGTGAAAAGAAAGTAATCCCATCGTCTTGACGGGAATTACTAACTATAACAGTGGACCTACAATGTAGTGAAAAATATAGTATTAGAAGTGAGGATTTATGAAATATACTAAAAAAATACTGAAAAAAAAAGTAGACACCTGGCTATTCATAGTAAATTCAACTGCAGGTCAGGGAAAAACCGGGAAAAAGATTAATACCCTGGTAAACACATTGAACAGACATAAATTTGATTTTGAAATTGAACTGACAAAAGCACCTAAACATGCAACAAAAATTGCCAGGGATTATATTAAGAAAGGATTCAGGAAAATAGTTGCAGTGGGTGGTGATGGAACAATAAATGAAATTATAACCGGAATTATGCTATCAGGAAAAGCTGAGGACGTAATCTTTGGAATCGTTCCTAAAGGTGGAGGGAATGACTTTGCCAGAAATTTACATTTCCCTCATAAAATAGATAAGTCTATAAAAATTTTAGAAAAAAAATATGTTCTTCCGGTTGATGTTGGCAAAATAGAGGATCAGTATTTTATCAATGCTTTCGGTATCGGCTTTGATGCCAAAGTTGCCGCAAATGCCTGCAAACTCCGGCTTCTTAATGGATTGCCAAGATATTTGGTAGCCTTGATGATGGCTTTGATCAACCTTAAATCCTATAATTTCAAATTAATCATAGATGGTGTCCTGATAGATAAACCTGTCCTTTTGGTCAGTTTTGGTAACGGTTTTTCTACAGGAGGAGGATTCTTACTAACACCGGATGCAAAAGTCAACGATGGTATTTTCGACATCTGCATTATTGATAAAGTAAAGTTATTCAGATTATTAAAACTGCTTCCTACGGTTTTAACCGGTAAACATATTAATTACCCGGAAGTTGAAATTAAACAAGCTAAAATCATAGAAATCAAAACCGAAAAAAAACTGCCAATTTACTACGACGGAGAATTACCGAGACTTAAAGATCCTTATAATTTCAAAATTGAATTGATTCCGCAAAAGATCAATCTTATTTGTAAAGAATTTATTGAGTATTAACCCATCACCCTAACTTCTGGTTTCCACGACAGCCATGCGGCATCGCGTGGAGCCCCAGCTTGGAAACCTCGCATCATTCCCAAGCAGGGCACACTATACAGTATGCTAAAGGCTTGGGAGCGAGGAGTAAAACCTCTACTGCATTATTTGGGTTTAAGATCGTTCAAATCGCTTATAAACGCTAATAAAATATTAAATGATTAAGCTTGATAATTATTTAAAAAAATGAAGAATTTCATTTGGATTTGTTCTGTTAAATACTTGACATTGAAACCTGTAAAAAAAAGTTTAACCCTGCGTGGGTGATTAGCTCAGTTGGTTAGAGTGCTACGTTGACATCGTAGAGGTCACTAGTTCAAATCTAGTATCACCCACCATTTTTTATTACAAAGTCAGGGTTATTTTTTTATTTAATAGAAGAATGCAAATATTGAAATAATTTCAGACCTTTTTATAAAAAATACTTTACTTATGAATACTCTTTTTTGAGTTTGTATGCGATTGGGGGTTCAGGAGGAGATATGGCGAATAAAAGTAAATCTAAAAACTATACTGGAAAGATCATAATTATTGGTTCTGGAAACTGGGGAACAACACTTGCTTTAATCTTATCCAAAAAGAATACTGTTTATTTATGGACAATAAATGAAAAGGAAGCTGAAGAAATAAATAAGAATCATGAAAATAAACTTTTTTTGCCTGGAGTTAAACTATCAAAAAATATCAAAGTGGAAAAAAAATTCAGTCGGAAAATAGACAAAGATGATATAGTCATTATCGCAATCCCTTCCCGAAAAATTTTATCTCTGTCTGATGATTTTATAAAAAATGGGGTGTCAGATTGTATTATACTCAATGCTTCAAAAGGTGTAAAACACTCTACTCTAATGACAATTGGAGAAACAATATGTTCTAAGCTACCAAAAGTAAAATTCGCCAATCTTTCAGGTCCTACTATTTCAAGAGAATTAGCAGAGGGATTGCCGGCTAAAGCTGTTTTAGCATCCCAGGATGTTACCTTGCTTTTAATGCTTCAAAAGGTTTTAGAAAACGATTTATTAAAATTTGAATTCAGTAGAGATGTAAAGGGAACTGAGCTGGCAGCATCCATGAAAGGTCTTATTGCAATTGCAATTGGTATTGCTGATGGTCTTGGATTCAAAACAAACATTTATGGTCTTATTATGACTTATGGGCTCCGGGAATTTGAGACGGTAATGAAATTTTTGGGAGTACAAACCTCAACTGTTTATGGTATTGCCGGTATGGGTGATCTAATTACAACCTGCATTTCCGAAAACAGCAGAAATAGAAAATTCGGAAAATATCTTGCTCAGGGTTATTCCAGAGAGAAAGCTCTTAAAAAAGTTGGAATGGAAGTAGAAGGAGTATCCATGGCAAAAACCATCCAGAAACTGGCAATATTCAATCTCTTAATACCTTTAATTTCATGTATAACAAGAATTGTTTTTGAGGATGTTAAGGATATAAGAACCGAATTGATGGATACCATAAATTCTATCTCAGGATAGAAATAAATTGTCAAAATTTCATTATGACTGTCTTTTGAAAAAAAATGAATAGAGGAAAATTATGGGATATTATACTCTTCTTCTTATAAAGCCTGATTCTACAGCAAAAAATCATGTTGGCGCTATCCTGCAAATTGTTGAAGATGACGATTTTATAATTGAGCGTTTAAAAATGTTTAAAATGGATTTGGAACTTGCAGAACGATTTTATGAAATTCATAAGGGTAAGGATTTTTATGATAAACTCATAAAATTCATGACTTCCGGAAAAATTGTGGCTGCTGTCTTAAGCAGAAAAAATGCAGTTTTAGAACTGAGAAAAATTATTGGAACTACAGACTATCACAAATCAAAACCGGAAACAATAAGAAGAATATATGGAGAAACAATAACAAGAAATGCTGTACATGCTTCTGACTCAATAGAAAATGCAAAAGAAGAAATAATAAAAATCTTCCCGGATTTTGATTTTAATAATAATAATTAGAAATAAATAAATAAAAAACTAGGGTATTAATGAAAATATTAACTATAAATTGCGGAAGTTCATCAGTAAAATTTCAATTTATTGACTTGGAAAGGGAAGAAGTTCTTGCTAAGGGAGTTGTAGAAAAAATTGGTGAAGATATTTCATTAATAACCTATAAATCTAAGGAATATACTAAGAAAAAAGAACCTGTACAAATTGACGACCACGAAGAAGCAATACTAACAATTCTTAAATCACTTATGGACAAAGAACATGGGCCAATCCATAATAAAAAAGAAATCGATGCTGTAGGGCACAGACTTGTACATGCAGGGGAATATTATTCGGGTTCGGTAATAATTGATGATCATGTTGTGGAAATAATGAGAAAGTGTGCCGCTCTTGCCCCCTTACATAATCCTGCTAATATTTTAGGAATTGAAGCAATAAGCAAATACCTTCCCGGAGTTCCTCAGTGTGGAGTGTTTGATACTGCCTATCATCAGACTATACCTTCCAGGGCATATCTTTATGCGATTCCTTACTGCTTTTATACAAAACATAAAATCAGAAGATATGGGTTTCATGGTACTTCACACAAATACGTAAGTCAGATTGCTGCTGAATATTATAATAAAAATATTAAAGACTTGAAAATAATCTCCTGTCATATTGGAAATGGTTCTTCTATTACAGCAATTGAAGGGGGAAAATCAATTGATACGTCAATGGGATTCACTCCTCTTGAAGGACTTGTAATGGGAACACGCAGTGGTGATATTGATCCTGCAATTCCCATTTATATGATGAAAGAATTGAGGATGAGCGTTGATGAAGTTAACGTAACTCTTAATAAAAAAAGTGGAATGATTGGCTTATCTACTTTGAGCAACGACATGCGGGTAATAGAAGATGAGATATTAAAGAAAAAAAATCCGGATGCAATTCGTGCTCATGAAGTATATGCATACCGTATCAAAAAATATATAGGTTCGTATACTGCTGCAATGAATGGGTTGGATATTTTGATATTTACCGGTGGAGTAGGAGAAAACATGCCTATACTTCGTTCACTTGTATGTAAAGACATGGATTATCTGGGAATTCAACTCAATGAAACTGTAAATTATCAATTTGTTGATGGAATTCTTGAACTTCAAAACAAAGATTCCAAAGTGAAAGTTCTGAAAATTCCTACAAATGAGGAATTAATGATTGCTAAAGAAACAATGAAAACTCTTAATAAATAATTAGGAGAGGTTCATGATTGCTAAATTTATCACCATAGCTGCTTATTCATTGCTTATCATTACAATTGGTATTATTGGTCATAAAAAAACAAAATCATTCAATGATTTTCTGCTTGGTGGGGGTAAGATAGGACCCTGGATGACGGCATTTTCTTACGGAACAGCCTATTTTTCCGCTGTTCTCTTTATCGGATTTGCTGGTAAACTCGGCTGGGGATTCGGTCTTTCCAGTCTCTGGATTGCAGTTGGGAACAGTTTTATCGGAGTCCTGGGAGTATGGCTTCTTTTAGGAAATAATATCAAAAAGATGGCTCTTGAATATAAAGTACATACTATGCCGGAATTCCTGGAAGCGAGATATGATTCTTCTTTCCTGAAATTATATACTTCAATTGCTATTTTTATCTTCTTTATACCCTATACCGCTGCTGTTTTTATGGGTCTGAGCTATCTTTTTGAAACCAATTTTCACATATCATATACATATGCATTGTTGTTTATGGGCTGTTTAACAGGTATTTATCTCGTACTTGGCGGATATAAATCAATGGCTATGTTAGACGTAGTGTTTGGTATTATTATGATCGTTGGTGTATTTATTCTCCTTCACAGCACCATAAATAAAGCCGGCGGTATGGATAATATTATTCTTAGTTTAAAAACAATAAACCCGAAATTAGTATCTCCGGTAGGACCACCCGGGATCTGGGCATTATTATCATTGATTTGCCTGACCAGTATCGCTCCCTTTGCCATGCCACAACTGATTCATAAGTTCTATTCCATTAAAGATACCAGGTCAGTTAAAATCGGGATGGTTGTCTCAACAATTTTCGCTATCATAGTAACAGGAACAGCTTATTTCACAGGTGCTTTAACAAGGATCTTCATACACCCAGAAACCCATCCTGAAGCTTTTATAAATGGTTCTCCAATATTTGATATGTTAATGCCTGAATTACTTGCAACTGTTATTCCTGTAGCATTATCTGTCATCATCCTATTAATGATCCTCTCTGCTTCAAAATCCACTCTCGCTGCTCTTGTTCTCATATCCAGTGCCACAATCACTAAAGACATATATAAAGGCTTTATAAACAAAGAAGCAAAAGATAAAATCCTAATAAGATTGATGAGAATTGGAAGTGTGTTTTTTATTATACTTTCCATGATAATTGCTTTTCTTAAACCTGCAGTTATTGTTACAATTCTTGCCATCTCCTGGGGTGCTATCGCCTCTGTTTTCTTGGGTCCGTTTATCTGGGGAATGTTCAACAGGAAAGTGAATAAAATCGGAGCTATCGCAAGTTCTGTAATCAGCCTGGCAATCTGTGTATTCCTGTTTTTTTTATGGGGACCAAGGAAAGTTCCCCAAGCTTGTTCTATAGGAATGTTATCCTCTCTCCTACTTGTACCTGTTTTCAGCTTATTAAAAAGAAAAAACGTTTGATCGTTAAGAAGAGAACTCGTTTAAGAATCTAGATAAAACTTCTGCTAGTTCCGGTGTCCTCAGATATCCATAAATTTTATGCGGGTTCCTATTATTATCGAAAGTATAGTTGTTATGAACCACAAAATCCTGAGGTTTAACACCTTTTGAATTCTCTGAATAATCATCAGCCAAGTTGTAATTTACTGCTATTTTATCTTCCAAATCAGAGAGATTATACCAGGCACGTTTTATATTTTCCGGAGTCGGAACTTTCACATTACGGTTAACTTCCTGATGCTGTTCAGAGAGGATTTTTTTCATTATTACAGGAATTCCCAAAGGGGAGCCGACTGTTACAAAAGTATTAATTTTAACTTCAGGAACAACCTGGGTTAAAGTATCATAGGCAATAATAGATCCCATGGAATGAGCAACCAGAAAGATTTCTCTGTGTTTATGTTTCTTTATACTTTTTGCCAGTTCGTTTCTGATAGTATCTCTTGCCACAAGGTCAGGAAAAGCAAAGCACCTGCCATTATAATAAGAATCAAGGTCTTTAAACATATATTTAACTGTTAAGTCGGCTATTTTATCAAACCCTGACAGTTTATTATCTTTCAAAAAAACTTTATCCATTTCTAATTCGAATTGATCAAGTACTTTCAATCTTATTTCTGACACTGACTTTTCATCTTTTACGAATTGCGGTGGAACATACGGAAAAGCCAGGAACTGAGGAT
>JAUXFF010000108.1 GCA_030620155.1 Candidatus Cloacimonadota bacterium
TATCCATAAATTAAAATATTCACTATAATAATTAATATGGAAATTAAATATATCCCTCCTATTTCACCAATTTGAATCAAAGCCAGATAGTCAGCCAATGAATATCCAAGATTGTACCAGGGGAACCTGAATTCTCCAAAGTTCTGTAAATACTCAAATGAAATCCAAAATGATATGAAAGTAAAATATTTAAATTTTGGGAAAAAATTCCAGATTGTATTAATTAAAAAGAAAAGTAGAAAAAAATAAATTCCAAATAATATAAACAATCCAATAAACCCTGGGATTGTTACCAGCGAAATCCAGTGCAAACTAACAGCCGTATAGGAAGTACTGAACAGTATCCCTGCAAAAAGACATTTTTTAAATGATTGTTTTTTATTAAAAAAAGATATTAATGGTATAAGACCGAAAAAAACAAGAAATCCAAGGCTGATTGGCAGCCGACTGAGACCAAGGAGAATACCTGCACCAGCTGATTTATAAAGATAATAATATTCTTTGTTTTTAATCCATTTCATAAATAAATTCCGTTACCCATACTTCGGAATCGGAAACTAAAATAAAATAGTTATTTTTTATATAAAAACTTTCCCACGGATTTATTGAAACCGCAAATTTCCTGCCGCTGGCACAATGTTCAATGAAATAAGTTGATAATTTAAATTTTTGATTATAATTATAAAGAAAATATCCTTCCAGTTCTTCTATACATTGTCCCATTGTATTAAAAATAAACGTTTTCTTCTCAGCTTCATCATAAACCTGTATCCTGTTATTTTTCGAAATACAAATTTGAGAAGGATTATTCAACTGAAACTTACCAAAAGAATCCGGTTCATTATCACTAAAAATCTTTGAAACTACAATCTCTTTCTTATTATTATCAAATATATAAAATGTTTCGTCAATAGAAATATCGAGCAAAATTGGGTCACTTGTATTTTCCAAATTAAATTCTGTAATCCATTTTCCTTCAGAATCAAATTTTTTGACTTTTTTCTGGAAACTATCTAAAGCTAAAAGCTTCCCATCAGGAGAAAGGGCTATATCTGTTAATTTATAAAAATTATTTTTCTCAAAACCCATGCCGCCAATTATATTTATTTTCTTTAAATCCTTATATATATGAACACTGCTGGTGTTCTTTTCCCATATATAAGAAGTTCTATCCAGAGCTGAAAATATACATTTCTGAGGTACAAAATCAAGAGTTATTTTATATAGCAGGTTCATATCTTCCGGTGTTCTCTTACTAAATTGTTGGATATTTATTTCGGAACAGCTTATAAGAATCAGAATAAAAAAAATATTAATTTTTTTCAGCAAAATGTATATCCTTAAGTTTTCCCTGTATTGTGGTCCTTCCCTGCCAGGTATTAAATTCCAGAGAATAAGCGATAACAATCAATAAACCCTTTTTTAAGAATGGCAAAAAATCTCCCAGGTTGAACCCTATTAAATCCAATGTACATCCATCTTTCATTACTTTAAGTTTCAGGTGATTCTTGCCGACATTATATGGGAAACCCACTATCATTACATCTTCAGTATAGAAAGTAGGTCTCATATTACCGGGACCAAAAGGAGCAAATTTATTCAACCATTCCAATAAATGTTCGTTAATTTCATAAAGTTCAAGTTTGTTTTCTATCTTAAGTGGTGGGATAAGTTGTTCTTTTGTAATATGTTCTTTTACAAATTTGTTCAATCTGTTTTCAACTACATCAATATACTCAATTAAAATAGACAGACCAGCAGCATATTTATGCCCGCCAAAAGTCTCCAGATATTCTTCAACTGAAGACAGTGCTTCAAAAAGATCGAATCCGGAAATACTTCTACCTGAGCCACTTCCTATACCATCTTTAAAGGAAATCATAATTGTAGGACGATAATATTTTTCCACTAATTTTGAAGCCACAATCCCGATAACTCCCGGATGCCAGTCATCAGAAGTAACGATTATACAACTCGTTTCATCCAGATCTTTATATTTTTTTTCAATGATTTCACAAGCTTCTTGAAATGTCTTTTGATCTATCTGCTGTCGGAGTGAATTTTCCCTTTCAATAATCTGGGCTAATTCAACACTTCTCGCCTCATTAACCGCAACCATTAATTCAACTGCCCGAAGAGCACTACCCATCCTCCCTGCTGCATTTATTCTGGGAGCTATACCAAAAACAATATCAGATGAATTCAGCTCTTTATGTGATAACCCTGCAATATTAATCAATGCATTCAAACCAATATTTTGCTTTTTTACCAGCCTTTCAAGTCCAACACTGGCAAATATTCTGTTCTCACCTGTTAACGAGACAATGTCTGCAATAGTTCCCAAGGCGACTAAATCAACATACTTATCCACAAATTCATCGGAATCTACATTCAATTTCCGGTATACTGCCATTAGTAATTTATATGCAACCCCTACTCCTGCAAGATCCTTAAACGGATACCCGCAACCATTTATCTTGGGATTAATAATCGCATAGGCATCAGGGAGTACATCTTTAGGATTATGATGATCCGTTACAATGATATCAACCCCCAGCTTGTTTATCTGTTCAATCTCTTCTATTGCATTAATACCGCAATCAACACTGATAATCAATTTAGTTCCATTCTCGACTAATTGGTCAATACCAATTAAGGAAAGTCCATAACCATCAATCATTCTATGAGGTATATAATAGTCAACTACGGCATTTAATTTTTTTAATCCTAAATACAGAAGTGAAGTTGAGGTAGTTCCATCAACATCATAATCACCGTAGATAGTAATTCGTTTCTTATCTTGAATTACTTTGATTATTTTATCAACAGCTTTTTCCATATCTTTAAATAAGAATGAATCAAAAGTGTCTTCCAGCCTGGGATTAAAAAATTTCTCGATTTCATCCAGGTCTGAAATTCCCTTTCTAATAAGCAATTCTGCAATCAAATCAGGACACTTAATTTTTAAAGTTATCTCTTTCTTAAGAAGCTGTTGCTCTTCTGATAATGATTCTGATATTCCCCATCTTTTCTTCATTTATTTTTCCTTTTACTTTTAATACGATGATAAATTAAAAAATATTTCTAACTCAAACGTAACTATGTAAAGTCTCAAAAAATTGTCAAAGAAGATATTAAGCCGAATTCTGTATGCTGTCTAACAAACAGCATAATGTCCATTTCTCTAAATCGGATATTGCTATTCTCAACTGAGATTCGATAAAAGCCGAACCGATTTTAGCTGCCCACCCAAGAACTTAACGAATCGGGCCAATTCTCGTTCTTCTACTTGGCATTGCACCGGATAAGGCATTCCGAGCATCCTGATTCACACCAGGACCTGGTGGTCTCTTACACCGCCATTTCACCTTTTCCTCGCCCTATTGGGGAAGTCATATAATTTAGATTTCCCCAATAGGGGCGGGGTAGTTTATTTCTGTGGAGCTATCTCCCTGTTACCAAGACTTCCCGTTAGGAAGTATCCTGCCCTATGGTGTTCGGACTTTCCTTCCAGTACCTATTTGGGAGTGCATTATCCACTGTAATACAAATTCAAAAACACAGTTGTTGCACTCCTAAATAGGTACTGGGCGGACATTTTATCTTCTCTGACAAAAAATTACTAATCTTTTGATTCACTAACCAGCATACGTCCACAATTTTCGCAACTTACAATCTTATTGCCTTCTCTTATTTCAATGATAAGTTGGGGGCGTATGGTATAACCACATCCACTACATGCGTTTTTTATATTAAAAACAACTGCTTTTTTACCTTTATTTCTTATTAAAGCACCATATCTTTTTACTAATTGTCTCGATAAATTTCGAGCTAATTCATTTCTTTTTTTTCTAATTTCTTCTATATCTTTCTTAACCTGTTCAATTTTTCTTTTCAATTTTTCTTCGTTTGCTTTTAGTTGCTCTTCTGCATATTTCTGCTTAATTTCAGCTTCTTTCAAATTGTCTCTTAAAACTGTCTCTTCTTCCATTAAAACTATAAGTTCATCATCAATTTGTGAGTTTTTTGTTTCCAGATGGCTCACCTCACTATTTAATGCTTTATATTCTTTATTAGTTTTAATAGTAAGAAGCTGGTTTTTATACTTTTCAATGTGTTCATTATTATCATTTATATCCAGTTCCTTAAGTTTCTGTGCCGTCAAGTTCTCATCGAGATCATTTTTAGTATTTTCCTGAACCAAGTCAGCTTCCTCAAGATTTTTTATAAGGCTGTTTAATTCCCGAGGTAAAGTTTCAGTAAGTATATCCTTCTCACTAATTATGTCATCTCTTTTTTGCATTTCAACTAGAATTTCAATTTCTTTTATCATTAATGCTCCAGGATAATTATAAAGATTCCATAAAAACAAAAAAAGCATTTACCATGTATGATAAATGCTTTATTTATAATAAATAATTACTTTAATCGCAATTTTCACTTTAGTTCGCATCACAATATACACATCCTTAAGTTCCTCTAATTTCAAAAAATTAAGTATTATATTTTTTGTCAACCACCATTTATATTTAACTCACCTTTTTTTAAAGACAATATTATTTCACTCATCTCTTTTGAAAGTATCCTGGTTTTATTTAAAATCCTTATTCTGGTATCAGCAAATACTTTTTCCCTTGCTTTTATGTAATATTCTTCAACTCCACCGCGGAAATATAAATCCATTTTATCTTCTATTTCTTTTTCAAAATTCTTAATGCTCCCGGAAATTTCCGAGATTTTATCAGTATCCACCTTTTGATTTTTCTTCAAATCATTTATAGTGCCTGTTAAATTGATCATTCTTTCTTTCAAGTATGGAGCAATAGTAATTTCAACTTCTGTTGGTACAGATAATGAGCTGCCAATGTTGGTTATTTCTATTGACTTTCCACTCTGGGTCAGTCCGCCAATCAACAAACTGTCTTCTCCACCAATTATTTCTTCATCAGAAGATAAAACACAAAATCTTGCGTTTTTGTTAAAAACCATTTTACCTTTACAGGCAATTTTTGAGTTTTCTGCTGATTTAAACTCAACATCTCCATTAACAAACAGCCCATATTTAAGACAATTTTTAATATTACCATTAACTTTTAAATTTCCATCAACATATATTTTTGATTGATTAATATTACCATTTATTATAAAATTTCCTTTTATATCAAGAGACACTTTACTGAAACTCTCATTGAGTTCAAAATCAGATTCAACATTTATTTTTTCCTGTGAATCAACATAGGGATATCCTGATGTTTCCGCTAAAATTTGATTTTTTTCAGGTGAAAAATATACATTCTTCCCCAGAAAGTTATTAATACTATGGCTTCGTACTTCTTTCAAATCTATCTCATTTCCAAATATATCATATAAGGTTTCTTCACCTTTAGAATTGGAAAATATCATCTGTGCCAAAGCACCATCTTTTTTTACAACTTCTACGTCTGAAAGTTCAAAAACACTAATGAAATTATCAGGATCATAAGACCTTCCCGTATCAAATAGATAGGATGTGTCCATATCCTCAATGTCCGTTCTAAGGGCTATTAAAAAAGGTTTATCGAATTCTTTTTTTATAAGATTCAGATTAAGAAATTCTCTTGCTCTATTAAAACCTTTTTTAATACCTGCTTTTTTTAAGATATCAAGAATTTCTTTTTCATTAATGAACTTACTGCTTTCTTTTATAGTTAGATAAGCTGATAGACTATCTTCAGATATTTCTAAACTGATATTTTCTTTATCATTAGTAAATATTCGGTTCTTTTTCATAACTCATTCTCTAAAATTATTACTAATAAAATTAATAACTTCTTCTGCTGTGGTCCCTGGTGTAAATATAGCTTTGAAGCCATTTGATTTTAAAAAATCAATGTCCTCTTCAGGAATTACACCGCCCCCGAAAAGTAAAATATCATTACCACCCTTCTCTTTTAACAATTCAGCAACTCGAGGAAACAGGAAATTATGAGCCCCTGAAAGTAAGCTGAGCCCGACAGCATCTACATCTTCTTGGATGGCAGCATTTACTATTTGCTCCGGGGTTTGTCTGATTCCAGTATAAATTACTTCCATTCCAGCATCTCTTAATATACGGGCTATATATTTTGCTCCACGATCATGCCCATCCAATCCCGGTTTTGCGATTATAACCCTGATTTTTTTCATCACTTCCCTTCTAATTTTCAAATACAAACATAATTTGATTTATCCTATTAACGTCAATAATTTTTTAGATTAATTGATTTGTTGACAGTTTTCCAAGATAAAAATAGTTATACAGTATTCAAATTAAAGGAGCAATGTAATGTTTTCTACTGCCGTATTAGGTTGTGTCTGGGGTGATGAGGGAAAAGCAAAAATAGTTGATGTGCTTGCAGAAAATTCAGACATCATCATAAGATTTCAAGGCGGGAATAATGCAGGTCATACCATTCAATTAAATGGTCAGAAATATATTTTCCATCTTGTTCCATCGGGAATAATACATCCTCAAAAAATTTGTGTCCTGGCAAGCGGAGTGGCTATTGATCCTTTTGAATTAATTAAAGAAATAAACGATCTTAAAGCAAAAGGTATATCCTTCCAGGGCAGGTTTTTCATTGATCCAAAGGCAAGTATAGTTTTACCGCTTCACAAGGATCAGGATATTAAGAATGAAAGTAAAAGTTCCCACACCAAAATCGGTACTACAAAAAGGGGAATAGGTCCCTGCTATTCAGACCTGATTGCAAGAGTCGGAATTATGTTCTCCGATCTTTTTGATGAAGATTATTTGAGAAATCGTTTAGAAAACATCTATGAATATCACAATATAAAAATTAAAAATATGGATTCATCCCTGGAAAAATTATTAGAAGCTGGTGAAACATTAAAACAATATGAAAAACAAATTCCTTATCTTATAAATAAAGCAAACAACAAGAAAATTCTTTTTGAAGGCGCCCAGGGTTCTTTACTTGATATTATCTATGGTTCATATCCTTTTGTAACCTCTTCTCATACTATTTCCGGAGGTATCCCTATAGGTTGCGGATTCGATCCGAGGAAAATAAATAAAATTATCGGTGTTTATAAAAGTTATTTTACCAGAGTAGGGGAAGGACCTTTTCCAACTGAATTAAAAGATGACACAGGAGATCAGATTCGGCAGAAGGGGAACGAATACGGCTCAACCACAGGTAGACCTCGAAGATGTGGTTGGTTTGATGCAGTTGCTGCAAAATACACTGCAATGATAAATGGAATTGATGAAATTGCCTTAACCCTATTAGATGTACTTTCCGGGTTCGAATCAATTAAAATCTGCACAAAATACCAGATTTCTGACAAAATACTAGGAGAATTTCCAAACAATATAAATCAACTTAGCATAGTAAAACCAGTCTATATCGAACTTCCAGGTTGGAAAGAGGATATTTCTCAGGTAACAGATTACAGGCGTTTACCTGAAAATGCTAAAAAATATATAACCCGAATTGAAGTGTTATTAAAAGTGAAAATCTCTATCATCTCAGTAGGACCTGAGAGGAAACAGGTTATCTTTAATTAATAAAATGGACATTATAATCAAAGAAGTAGTTAGCAAGTGCGAGCTGAAAAAGTTCGTATCGTTTCCCCGTACCCTTTATTCAGGACACAAGTACTGGATCCCGCTATTACAATTCGATGAAATGGGAACCTTGCAAAAGCATAAAAATCCGGCTTTTAGCCATTGTGAGGCAACATATTGGTTAGCATATAAAGACAGAAAAGTTGTCGGAAGGATAGCTGGAATAATTAACAATCGCTACTTTGAAAAATGGAATAATAAATATGCCCGTTTTGGCTGGGTTGATTTTATAGATGACGAAAGTGTATCTGCAGCTCTATTCAAAACTGTTGAGAATTGGGCTAAACAAAAGGGTATGGAAGCTATACACGGACCTCTTGGTTTTACCGACCTGGATCCCGAAGGAATGTTAATTGAAGGATTTGAAGAACTCGGCACAATCGCTACTATATACAATTATCCTTATTATCCTGAACATATTGAGAAATACGGATATAAAAAAGATGTGGATTGGATAGAATTCGAGATAAAAATTCCTGAAAAAATTCCTGAAAAAATCGAACGGATCGCAGAAATTGTAAAAAAAAAGAAAAAACTTACTGTTGTTAAAACTAAAAAGAGGAAAGATGTTCTACTCTATGCAAAAGAAATATTTCATGTCTTAAATCAAGCATACGATTCACTTTATGGTTTTGTTCCTTTAACAGAAAAACAAATAGATAAATATGTAAAACAGTATTTAGGATATGTTCGTCCAGATTTTGTGTCCATTATTCTTGATGAACAAAAAAGGGTTGCTGCCTTTGGCATCTCTATACCTTCTTTGTCTAAAGCACTTCAAAAAGCAAAAGGCAGAATTTTCCCATTTGGATTCTTACATATATTAAAAGCTATGAGAAAAAATGATCGGATTGATCTATTCCTCGTGGCAGTTAGACAGGACCTTCAAGGTAAAGGTTTGAATTCCCTTTTGTTTAATGAGCTTCACAAAACCTATATTAAAAACAATATCACCAAGGCAGAATCAAACCCGGAACTGGAAAGTAACACCA
>JAUXFF010000232.1 GCA_030620155.1 Candidatus Cloacimonadota bacterium
ATATCCGTAGCGATTCAAATATTCTCTCGCTATACATGGAATATCCCTTGTTCCATCGTCCATTCCAAGCCAATCAGTATTACCTCCTTCATAAGTCAGAAAATCTTTATTTAAATTAGCATGAGGATTATAACCAAAAGAAGCAGAAAATTGCATTGTGAATTTTTCAGGAAAGTCTTTTGTTGTAATATCAATATGGCCTCCGGTAGATTCACCAGGCATATCAGGCGTAAATGTCTTACGGACAATTATATTCTCAATAATGTTACTCGGGAAAATATCCATTTGAACAGTGTTTTTTTCCGGATCCAACGCCGGAATATCTGCACCGTTTAATGTAATTTTGGTATATCTGTCACCCAGTCCACGAACAAACACATATTTGTCATCCTGTACTGAAACTCCGGTAACACGTTTTAAAGCTGAAGCAGCATCATTATCTCCAAGACGAGTGATTTGTTTGGCAGAAATTCCATCTAACATCGAAGCAGATTTTTTTTGCATTAATTGTAAAGAGGCTTCAGTATATCTCACGGCTTTGGCTGTAACAACCACCTCATTTAACTGAGTTATTTCTTCATCCAAATTAAAATTAGCTATAGTAACATTACCTTCTTCCACTTCAATATCATTACGGGTTTGTGACTGATATGAAATATATGAAACCCTGATTGAATATACCCCCGGATTCAACGATAGACTATAATTTCCATCAAAATCACTAATAGTTCCTGTATTAGTTCCCACAACCATTACAGTAACACCAATAAGAGTTTCACCGGTTTCATTATCAATTATCTTACCTCTTATAAAACTATTTTTCGCCAGGCTACTTAAAGAAGTAATTAAAAGTATGATAATCAGAAAATTAATTCGCCTGATCATTTTGTTATATTATTTGTTTATAAAAATTATCTTTTGAGTTTTTCAACTAAATAAGCTGACAGTGGAAAAACTGTCAGCTTATAATATTATGAGAAAATCTGTATTAATAATGAGTGCAGTATATAAAGTCATTTTTATATAATAACAAGGAATAATGGAAAAATGGAATAGTGGAATGATGGGGTTTTCCAATATTCCAATATTCCAATATTCCATCGTTTATGTGTTTTTAGACTGGACTCAATAATTATTTGCCTGCTTTGAACATCAATGTCCAACCTTCAGCCCAATTTGAACCACCTGGTTGAAATGCTCCATGGTAATCAACATTAGTAAAGAAAGGATCTGCCGGAATAGCAGTTGTTGGATGAGTTGATGCAGTAGCCGGTATTGGATTTGTTATCTCAATTGCCAAATTCTCAATATAGTTTTCATTGTTGTTGAATAAATTACCTGTTACTTCTGCATGATTTGCTGGTAGATCACCCTCTTCAGCTTTAGCATATATTTGCTTTGCAGGGTCATTTCCGGCAATATTACTGAATAAAGAATTTTTTATCATTAATGTTGCTTCAGGTGCAGCATCGGTTAACCAGTTGTAGGAACTGTGTTTGTCACTACGATATTCTATTCTGATTCCTTTTTCACCATTAGCGAAAATTGAGTTAGCATAGGTTCCGGCAGCATTATCACGAAAAATAACATAGTTACCGAATCCATGTCCAATATAAGTTGCATTATAAATAGTTGGTTGTGCAAAAGGTGGATTTTCTTCATCATCACCGGTTCCACCATCTTGTTCAGCGAGACGGTCTCCCGTATTTTCATCCTGCAAAGCTACCCAGAATTGTCCCTTGCCACTGTAACCTTCATCATAATCATAAGAATCATCACCAACAAGAGCAACCAAAGCATGGCTAATTTGAGGCACGCCACCAAAGAATTCAATTCCATCATCTTTATTTGATACAACTTCAATGTAATTAAATGTAGTTCCTGCACCAACAGCACCAAGTGAAATACCATTGATTTCATTAGCGGCTCCAATGTCGGTTCCACCGTGACGAACAGAAACATAGGTTAATGTACCGGAATTGTCGTTATTATCTGCACCGGCATTATTATCATATCCGTAGTATGCATTATATGATTCCGGTATTCCTTCAATTCTTTTAGCAATTGTATTATTGGTTTCAGCTTTACCAAGAATAATAATTCCTCCCCAAAGTCCTTGAATTGATTCATTAATGTTACCTTCTCTACCATCTCCGAGACCGGTAAATATAATAGGTTCGGTGGCTGTTCCTGTTGCATTGATTTTTCCACCCATTTTAATAATGAGAGCACTGGCATTTTCTCCCTG
>JAUXFF010000004.1 GCA_030620155.1 Candidatus Cloacimonadota bacterium
GACAGGACCTTCAAGGTAAAGGTTTGAATTCCCTTTTGTTTAATGAGCTTCACAAAACCTATATTAAAAACAATATCACCAAGGCAGAATCAAACCCGGAACTGGAAAGTAACACCAGGGTTCAAGCTCAATGGAAACTTTTTGAAAAGAGACAGCACAAGAGAAGAAGGTGTTATATAAAACATTTCGAATAAAAAAACTAAGAAGGGGATAATTTGGGGAAAAGAATCATGAAACAAGCTGTCCGGAGAAAAAAAACTAAACTCAGTCATTTTAATAAAGTAATCTTAGTTCCAAACAATTTCCCCGAGAAAAAGGGGAAATTATTCTGATTTTAAAAACCCTTGAAAGACATTATTGATGTAGCATAACGTTTTTAATAATTTGTAGGAAAAGTGTCATTAACTGCCTTTCAGACAGATAAAATTTTACACAATGCTTATAATCTTCTTTCCAGAGAGAAGAATACTATCAACGACCTTAATGTATTCCCCGTTCCGGATGGTGATACAGGACTAAATATGACACTTACAATTCAAACAGCTTTAAACAGTCTGAAAAAGAAAGATATTGAAACTCTCTGCATTCGGGAATATTTAATGAATTTTGCCAATGGTATGATCCTTAATAGTAGAGGATGTTCAGGTGTTATTCTTGCTCTTTTCTGTAAAGGTATTGCCGAATCAGTTAAGCAGTCGGACCATTTAAATAATATTTCCAACTCAGAATTATCAGCAGCCTTCAGACTTGGTTACGAATTAGCTTATAAAGAAACGCCTTCTCCTTGTGAAGGTACTATGTTGACAATGATGAAAGTGTTTGCAAACTATTTTGAGAAATTTACAAGAGAAAAAAATTCCACTCCATTTAGTATTATAAAAAAAATTATCCCAATTTTAGAAAAAACATTGGAAAAAACTCCAGAAATGCTTCCAATCTTAAAAAAAGCAGGTGTTGTTGATTCCGGAGCAATGGGTTTTCTAGTTTTAATAAAGGGAGTGGCTTTAGAATTAGAATATAACCGCAGCATAATAAAACCTCTAATGACTACCGCTAATATTTTATTGATCAGTAAATATGTGCGCTCTTTTGTAACTCGAAAGAAATCCGGAAAACGGAATAAGCTGTTTAAGACAATTATACTTAATTACCAACCCAAAAGCATCACCAATTTCACATTATCCAATATTATTAAAATGTTCAACAACCTTGTACAAAAAAAAGATAATATAAAAATTGCCAAAGCAATAATCCAAAAGAGTGAAGACCTTGTAGAATCCTGGAGTTCCAATATTCAGTATAGATACTGCACAGAATTCATCATGGAAGCTAACCATATTAATAAACAAAATTTAAAATCTCAATTAAATAATTGGGGTGACAGTTTGATTATAATTGAATCTGAAGATATCTATAAAATCCATATTCATACTAATAAACCAAAATCACTTCTTAAATTATGTGAGGCATGGGGAAAGATCACTTTCACTAAAGTAGATGATATGAAAAAACAACATCATAATCTTACCTCTCAGGATAAAGCTTATTATGATAAGGATAATGCTGTTCTTTTCATTGTGAATGGTGATGGTTTTGCAGAAATTTTAAAAGGATTGGGAGCAACAGACATACTTATTTATAAGAAAGTTAAACCTTCTGTAAATCAGGTTCAGAACGCCATAATTAAGACCAGAGCGAAAAATGTCATAATTGCGGCAGATAATACTGATATCCTGCCCAGCCTTAAATCCGCTATTACTTTGTGTAAAAGCAATATTGAATTAATTGAAACCGGCAGCATCATCCAACTTATAAGCATGATGTATAATTATTCGGATTCTTTTGATGTGATGCAGAACGCAAATATTATGAGAGATAACCTTGATAACGTTAAATTCTGTAAAATTGCCCGGGCAACAAGAAGTTTCAATGAAGATCTTATCTTTATGGAAAAAGGAGACTTTTTTACAATTTATAATAATAAGATTATTCTCTCTTCAAAAAATATCCAAGATATTTTGATACAATCTATTAATAAACTTAAAGGAGAAGAATCACTGATAAGTCTTTATTGTGCTGAAATGGGGAAAAATAAGAGTGAGATTCTTTACCTGATGCAATCTACTTTCCGGAATATTAGCTTTGAAACTTATTATGGAGGTCAAAATAAATTTAATTATTATATTACTTTTGAATAAGGGGGATAAGTAATGAAAAAGAAAATCCTGGTTATTACTGCGGATAATCTTGGTATTGCAAATGAACAGATAAACTATAAAAATGTAGAAATCCTTAAATATCCTGTAATAATTGATGACAAGGAATATCGCGAAAGTCAAGAATATACAGCCCGATATTTAATCGATCGTTTAAGGAAGGAAAAAGTAACAGTACACACACAAGCCCTGGTTAAGGAAGATTTAGTTGAAGTTATTGAGGCTAATAAAGATAAGTTCGATATTATCATTAATTTACTAATGAGCTGCAATTTGTCTGCTGCAACTTACCAGATGGCGGAAATAGTAAGAAAAGAATATCAGGATATTATCCCAATTATTAATATTGATACCAAACAAGTTGTTTCAGGGATAGGTTTAAATCTTCTTATGTTAATAGAGTTGATAAAAACTACAAAGGATATAAATGAAATTATAAAAGAATTGAAAAACAATATTAAGAACACTTTTACTTATTTATGTCTGCCTGATCTTAATTTTCTTTACAGAGGTGGAAGAATCGGTAGAGCAAAATCATTAATGGGTTCTATACTAAGAATAATACCTGTAGTAGGATTGTTTGGAGATGAAGCAGATTCGGGATTTCTACCTGTAGGAAAAGGAAGAACTTACCAGGCTGCAAATAGAATAATTATTGAAAATGTTAAACAAAAAATGATACAAAATGAAGTAGATAGTATAAAGTCAATTGTAATATTACATCTTGAGGACAATAATTCTCCCGAAATTGTAGATTTAGATAGACAGATAAAAATTAGTCTTAAATTTAGAAAAATGATACATGGTTATCCAAGATTATGTGAGGCTGTTCACGTAGGACCAGGTGCCTGGGTAGCAACATTTATATTATAAAAAGGAAAAGAATTATGGAAATTTATAAGACAATTATTTTGGCAATTATTGCGTATTTTATTGGGTCGATTTCTTTCGGTTACATTATCACGAAGAAAATGACAGGAAAAGATATTCGCAATCTGCGTGTAAAAAACGCCGGAGCTTTTAATGTTTTCCTTAATGTAAGTTCATTAATGGGAATTCTTGTTGGTTTATTGGATTGTTTCAAAACTCTCCTCATTGTTCTTGTCGCACAAGCTTGGGGTCTGGATACTTTTCACACAGTGGTTGCAGCCTCTTTCGGAATCATAGGGCACTGTTTTCCAATTTATTATAATTTTTATGGAGGAAAAGGAGCAGGTTCTGTAGTAGGGATATTTATCTATTTTATTCCTATTGAATTCCTGATAAGCATTGTGCCTGCTGCTTTAATTGCCTATATTATCCACAGACTGGGTACAACCCCTGTGTTCTTTATATTATTCTCACCTTTAATTGCTTTCCTGTTTAATAAGCCGGATCCTGTGGTTTACGCAATACTTTATGTAACTATCTTAACCTTAATTTTAAACCTGATTATTTTTATTTCAAAAAGAGATCGTAGAGTATTTACCGAGTAAAATTCCAAAAAATCTTCATTAAAAAAAATCTATAAAGTCTATTTAACAGGTTTAATTTGTGGCTTAATTATCTCATTTAAATACAATTCTAAAAATTAAATAATCCTTGACAGTCAAGACACCAATTTCAGTTTGTTCCAGCCTTATCTCTAATAAGGTATGAAATAATGATTTATGAAGATATAAAGATGAAGTCATTGGGAAGGAGATTTTGATGAAAAGGACTTATCAACCTCACAATAGAAAACGGCGAAATAAGCACGGCTTTCGTTTACGCATGTCTACGAAGGCAGGAAGAAAAATATTAGCCAGACGAAGAGCAAAACGGAGAACTCGCTTAACCGTCTGCGATTAAATGAAATTTATTACCTCAAATAGAGACTACCAGAGAGTTTATGAAAATTGTAAAATACTCAAAGGTAATCTCTTTATTTTTCTTATTCAGAAAGAAATTTCAGTAGATTCATTAAGTGTCGGGATCGTTGTTAGTAAAAAAGTCGGAAATGCTGTTGTGCGAAACAAAGTGAAAAGGCGTATAAAAGCATTTATTAAAGAGAATTCGGAAATTAAGCCAGTAAGTAAAAACATTATAATCAAAGCAAAACTCGAAGCTGGCTCCGCTAATTGGCAGGAAATTAAAGAAGATTTAACAGAGATATTTTTAAAAATACAACATTCATGAGGATACTGAATAAAACTGCTTTATTAATAATAAGGTTTTATAATAAGATTATATCACCTTTACTTCCTCCTTCCTGTCGTTTCACTCCGACTTGCAGTCAATATTCACAGCAGGCTTTTAAGAAATATAATTTCTTTAAAGCATTAAAATTATCACTTGTCAGAATCTTAAAATGTCACCCCTTTCACAAGGGTGGATACGACCCTCTTCCATAATAAGGAGTTATTGATGGATAAAAAGACAATTTTAGCATTGATTTTAATCATGGTAGTTTTCTGGATCAGTAATGAACTTATCTGGAAAAAACAGAAACAACCACAACCTGTCTCTACCCAAGAACCTATTCCAACTGAAGTTGAGAAAAAAGAAGAAGTAAAAGAAGACATTCCTGAAACAGAGACTTTAACTGATAATATTCTCATTACAAGTGAATTAGAAACAGATATTGAAAATGATATAACAATAGAGAACGATTATGTTATATTCACCTTCAGTAATAAGGGAGGATTGATTAATTCAGTACTCCTTAAAAAATTCTTTCTCTCTGACCATGAAAATTTCGTAAATTTGATTCCCCAAGACCAGAACCTCTTAAATATCCAATTAGAAACTCAAGATGAAAATATTATCAATCTATCAAACCAGGTTTTTCAATATCATATATCAGAAAATAAAGAAAAGGTGTTCTTCTTACTACAAACAGAAAAAGGTACTATCGAAAAAATATTTACATTAACCGATGAGTATAATTTAGATTTTAATCTTAACATAGAAGGATTTGAAAATATAACAAGTTATCAATTGGCTTTAGACAGTGGTATTGCAGACTCTGAAGAATATATTAAAAAACATCCGAAAGAAAAACTCAGAGACTACAAGGTCTTCACTCAAATTAATAATGAGATCGAAAAATTTTCCTTGTCAAAGCTAAAAAATAAAAAGGAAATATTTGGTAAAATTGACTGGGCAGCAGTTCGTTCTAAATATTTTGTTATGGGAATTTATCCTCATGAATTGATTGATGTAAACAAAATTATAAGTTTTAATAATAACAACAGTCCCGCATTGAAATTAGGTGTTTCTGCGTCTCGAATCAATTTCAAACACGGATATAGTTTATATTTCGGTCCTTTAATTAATACAAATTTAGTAAGTTTCAAACCCGGATTTGAAAAGGTTCTTGAAGGTCCTTTTATTGAGGTTCTAAGACCGATCAGCAGTTTCTTTGCCTGGACTTTTAAAATTTTAAGAAATGTTACTTCCAGCTATGGTCTCATTATTATTATCGTAGCAGTCTTACTGAAAATAATTTTATATCCCCTGACACATAAGAGTTTCGAATCCACCCAAAAAATGCAGAAGATCAGTCCATTGATGAAAGAAATTCAAGCTAAATACAAAAGCGACCCCAGGACTATGAATCTGGAATTGAAGAAATTATACAAGGAGCACGGGGTCAGTCCCTTGGGCGGATGTCTTCCGATGTTATTACAAATGCCTGTAATCTTTGCAATTTATCCTGTTGTACGCTACTCTATCGATTTAAGGCAAAGCAATTTCTTATGGCTGCCCGACCTTTCGGAACCAGACCATCTGTTTATTTTACCGATTGCTATGGCAATATTTATGTTTGTACAGCAGAAATTAATGTCTCCTTCCAAAGGTAAGTTAGCTGAAATGGATGAGAAACAACAGGCAGCTCAACAAAGTCAAAAAATGATGATGTACTTAATGCCTGTCTTGATGTTCTTTATTTTCAAATCTCTTTCTTCAGGTTTAGTACTTTACTGGACTGTTTTCTCAATTATCGGTTCTATTCAACAGTATTTTATTAAGAAAAAACTTAGTTGAGGTTTACAAATGAAAATCATCGAAAGACAAGGTAAATCTGCTTCCAGAATCACAGAAGATTTTATGAAAGAATTTAATCTGAAACTGGATAATTTTAAATTTGAAGTTATAGAAGAAGGTTCCAGCGGTATTTTTGGTATGTTCAACAATAAACCAGCAAAAGTAAAATTTTATCTGCCTGATATTTCCGAAAACATAAAAACCCTTGCTGAAGGTCTTCTTAACAGACTGAATGTGAGTTACCTTGAAATAAAAGTATCATTTAATGATAATGCATACACTGTTGAAATACTGGGAACTAAAGACCCGGGATTCATTATAGGAAAAGAGGCCAAACTCTTAAACAGTATTCAGTACATTCTGAATCAAATGACAAATAAGCAGGAAAAGAAACACTTAATCGTCAGAGTGGATGTAAATGGATACAGAAACAGAAGAAAAGAAGCTCTGATCTCAAAAGTAAAAAATATCTCTGAAAAAGTTAAGAAAAACGGTAAAAGTATTACATTAGAACCTCTTCATGCTGCTAACAGAAGGATAGTTCATCAATTTATTGAAAAAGACAGCAAAGTAAAAACCAAAACTGTTGGTGAAGGTGAATTTAAAAGGGTTGTTATTCTGCCAGCAGGCAGGAATAAAACCAGACATGGAAGTGAGAGAACAAATTAATATTGGAAATATTACCTGTTCCTTAATCTCAGCAGGTACTCTCTGGGCAGATGGTGGAGCCGCTATGGGAGTTCTGCCACAAACAATCTGGCGAAAATTTTTAGAAACTGATAATAAGAACCGTATAAAATTAGCTCTGAATTTACTTCTCATGCAAACCAGTAAAGAAAATATACTTGTAGATACAGGTGTTGGAAATAAAATAACTCCCAAAATTAGAAAAATATATAATCCTTCCAATTTTGAACTTCTGGAAAATCTGAGCAAAAAAGGGTTGAAAAAAGAAGATATTCATGTTGTGATTCTAACTCATCTTCATTTCGACCATGCTGGTGGAATAACTTCCATTTTTAAAGGAGAAAAAAAACTCACATTTCCTAACGCTCTTCATATTATTCAGAAAAAGGAATGGGAAACAGCAAAAAATCCGGATGAACTGAATAAGGCTTCTTATAATTTTAAAGATGATATTTCTCTCCTTGAAGCCTCCAATAATTATAAACTTATATCCGGAGACTATCAATTAACTCCGGAAATAAAACTCGAACTGGTTGAAGGACACTCTGAAGGAATGCAGGTTGTAAGAATTGAAAGCGAAAATAAACTGGCTTACTATGCCGGTGATATAATCCCCCTGGAAGCGCATAAACATTTATCTGTAACATCCGCTTATGATATAAACAGGAAAGACACGTTTGAAGCTAAAAAGAAGATCCTGCAAAAATTAGATCTAAATAGCGGTATTTTATTTCTGAACCACGATATAAAAAAGAAAATTATAACTTTTTAATTTATCAAATTTGTGGTTCGATCTTTCTTTTGTATTCAGTTTGTTATATAAAAATTTCAATTTGTTGATAGATAAGATTTATAATTTATTCCCAGAACTTCCTGTCCAGACTGCGATATTGCACAGCTTCACTTATATGACTTGCTTTTATTTTTTCATTTATTTCCAGATCTGCAATTGTCCTGCTTACTTTAAGTATACGATCATACGCACGGGCTGAGAGTCCCATTTTATCCATTGCCATCCTGAGAAGGTCTTTGCTTTCGGAATCCAATTCGCAATATTTTCTTATCAGTTTAGGATTCATTTGAGAATTACTGAATATTTTTTCTTTCTCGAATCTCTTCAATTGGATATTCCTGGATTCGTTAACTCTTTTTCTGATATCTTCCGATTTTTCTCCTGTAGGTAATGCACTCAATTCCTCGTACTTTACCGCCGGAACTTCTACATGAATATCAATCCTGTCCAGCAATGGTCCTGAGATTTTTGAGCGGTATCTTTGAATATTAGAGATCGTGCACAGACAGGAATGTCCTTCGATATTGCTACCATAATATCCACATGGGCAGGGATTCATTGAAGCAACCATCATGAATTTAGCAGGGAATTCAAGGCTTTGTGTTGCCCTGGAAATAGTCACGATTTCATCTTCCAATGGCTGTCGCAGAACTTCCAGAACGGATTTCTTAAACTCGGGAAGCTCATCTAGAAAAAGGACACCGTTGTGAGAAAGTGATACTTCTCCCGGCTTAGGATAGCTGCCACCACCTATTAGAGCTACATCACTTATTGTATGATGTGGAGAACGGAAAGGTCTGCTCGTAACAACTCCTTTCTTACTGATAATCAAACCTGCTACTGAATGTATCTTAGTTGTTTCCAATGATTCTTCCAGGGTCAATTCAGATAATATGGTAGGAATTCTTCTTGCCAGCATAGTTTTACCTGAACCCGGTGGACCTATCATCAGAACATTGTGCCCCCCGGCTGCAGCCACTTCCAATGCTCTTTTCACATGAAACTGCCCCTTAACATCAAACATATCTAGTGCACTCTTATTTAATTGTGAAAAGATCTTCTTTTTATCTACCTTGAAAGGTTGAATCTCTATCTTATTTTCCATGAAATTAACAGCTTCATTCAAACAAGTAACCGGATAAACATTTAATCCGTCAATAATTGCTGCTTCCTTGGCATTTTCATAAGGTAATATCAAACCATCCAGCTTATCTTTCCAAACTGACACAGCAATAGGTAAGACCCCCCTGATTGGACGAAGATTACCGTCCAATGACAGTTCACCTATCAAAGCATATCTTTCCAAAATACTCGATTTCATCTGGTTAGATGCAGAAATCAAAGCTAAGGCTGTAGGTAAGTCTAATGCTACACCTTCTTTCTTGATATCGGCAGGTGCCAGGTTTACCGTGTAATTATGGGTGGGAAAACGATAGCCGGAATTCTTTATCGCTGCAGATACTCGATCGCGACTTTCTTTTACCGAATTAGATGGCAAACCGACAATAGAGAACTTGAATAATCCCCCCTTTATATCAGCTTCAACTGTGATCTGCTGTGCATCTATTCCCTGAATAGCATATGAAATAGTTTTTCCATACATTGTATATCTCCTTATTTTCCAATTATTATTGTTTCTGTTTGAGAGTACACTTTCTCTGATTCCAAAGAAGTTGCTTCCATAAAAACTAAATAAATCCCTATCGGCAAAAATTTTTTAGTATCATCTTTTCCATCCCAGATAATTTCACCTTCTGCTGCCTGGGTGGTTTGATCTACCAGTCTTTTTATCATTCTTCCTTTAAGATCGAAGACACGCATTGTAACTGTACTTAATTTTTCAGGTAGTTTAAAACTTAAAATGGTTCTCTCCCCTCTGGTTGGAGAAAAAGGATTGGGCTTTACAGAAAGTTTTACATTTTCAGGTAGATAAACAACATAAATACTATTTCTTTGCCCAGGTGTAGCTCCCCTGATGGAGTAACCCCAATTACAAAGCTCAGAAAGCAAATACGGATTAATCCTTTCAAGCGAAACATCGGTTTGGGAATCTTCGCCTGTATATTCTATAGTTTCATAATCAGTCCCATATATATCAACCAGTTCCAGAATTTCATCCGTATTATTTAAAGCTGTCCAGGATTCTGCAGTAATGATTTTATCTACTGGAGCAGATGGGTATTTTCCCAGAAGTAATTCTTTACTTTCAGTGACAACCAGATAGTCAAGGGATTCTATCTCTCCCGAAAACCTGATTTCTCCCCCAGATGCATCGAAAATTACAAAGTTATCCACATAATATCCACATTCCGAATAATTATATAACTCAACCCACTCAGGAGCGTCTTCTTCAGGTTTGAACATGATTTCATTGAATACTATTGGAGAAGAGCCAACTAAAAAGGAAGAGTTACTGGAATTATTGTCTAACTCTATGTCATAAAAATAGTTAAGGTTTACCCCAACCATATAAATTCCTTGTTCAAATGAGCCCAGTTCAATGTTAACATTTATAATTTCTCCAGGATAGATTTCAGGAAGATCGAACTCTGCCCAAAAGCCCTCATTTACTGCGATTTGGACTGATGATGCAGAGTTATGCACATACTCTGTGGATAAATTTTCAATCCAGATATTTACCCAATAAATTCCTTCAAATTGCGCAATTTCAAGGCTATCTACAGCCAGATCTATAGGATAAAAATTCTGTTCCCCAGGTGTTGGATTTGAACATTCAAACCAGTCAATCTCACAATTATCCGTATCTTCCCCATCTTTTTTCCTGGCAAGTGTGTTACCTCCTGACACGTCAGGAGCAAAAGTATCTCCAATATTGCCTGTATCATCCTCCAGATCATTAGAATTTGGTGAATCGTATAAAACCGTATCAGTATATAACTCATCTGCTGAAACAAGTCTTATCCCATCAGTAGCAGAACCACCATTTTGAAAACCAAGTGTCGTAATTATATCTGCGTTTTCTATATTGGTTTCTCCTATTAAAAGGAAACTTCCGGGACCAATTATAATCTCAGAAAATGTAAATACGTTACTAAAACTGGTACCAGCCTTCTGGATCTTCCAATTCATCAAATTAACCGTTGATAAAGTGGGATTATAAAGCTCAATCCATTCATAACCGGAATCACTTCCTGATGGGTCATACATCACTTCATTGATAACTACATTCTGAGCAGACAAGGAATGTAGTTTAAAAAAAACATATAATAGAATAATGAATTTTTTCATTAATTGTATCCTCCAATTTAGTAGTAGAAAATGATTTTTTAATTCTCCTTTATAAACAGGATGTTATCGAAGTATTTTTAAAGGATGAAAATATTAATTGATACTTTCATCTTAATTCTTTGAATGCATAAACTTGTCCGCGCTGGCGGATTATACGCTTATGATATTACAAACATTTAAAGTTTACAAACTTATTCAACCAGATGTGGATTTTATTCCATTGGTTTTTAATTTGATGTTAAAACTTTCTTGGTCTTTTTTACTATTCTGCCTGTTTTTTTGTCAATATTTAAATAATTCTTCAATTATGTCGGAAGGAATAATGGAAGCTGGTTTCCTGATTTCTGCTAATTTTTCAGCGGTTTTACCAAGTAAATAGGAGGCAGATATTGCTGAATTTTTAAAGGACATTCCCTGACTTTAAGGATGAGACAAATCTCTATTTAACCATTACAAAGGTCAAGAAAAAGTGTCTCTGCCCGCATTGATTGAACACAGGTAGAGCTTGAGTATCGACTCGTAAATTTACCCTGTAGGGAAGAATGACCCCAGTTGGTAAAAACCCTACGGGGTAAACCGTATCGGGGGAATGACGAGTCGAAACGACATTCACTTAGTTGTCATTGTAACCGTTCGGAAGGTCCCGACTCTGCTAAAGCTACGTCGGACAAGCAAGAAACGCAAGAAGACCGACAACCCATGATATGCACCATGGCAACCGTTCCGAAGGTTACTTGAGAAGCAACATTTTTTTCATTACCGATTCATTTACGGATGATATTTTGTAGAAATAGATTCCTGAACTGACAGGTTTATTATTTGAGTCTGTACCATTCCATACTACAGAATGAGTTCCTTTAATTAGATGTTCGTTCAATAATGTTTTTACTTTTTGTCCCTTGACGTTGAATATTGCAAGATTCACAAATGAGGATCCGTCTGAGCCGGACACAGCGTTTTGTGTTACTGAAAAAGAAATGGTGGTTTCCGGATTGAAGGGATTGGGAAAATTATAAATTATATTAATGGTATTATTAATAACATTTTCCTCATTACTTGTTTCAAACCATTCCAGGGCACCCATATCAGGTGCAATCCCATAATAATCTTGTGGAGCTAGATCAACCAGTATTGTATTATCTTCTAATTCATAATAACTTATACCTGCATCTATACAGGGTGATTCTGCTTGTAGGAAATAATTGGCACTATCAGCACAAACAAAGAGAGGATCTTCTACAATATTACCTTCAAGCCATTCTACTGTTCCATTGTCGTTAGTTACAATACCTTCAAAACCACCCATTATATCTGAATAAGCACTATAAAACAGGTTAGGATTGTTTGTATGATAGAAGTAAATTTCCTCAGGTTCATTATCCCATAATATTGAATTAACTATCGCACAAGTACTATTATCATAAAGATAGACAGAACCACCACCATGATATGTGATATTACCAGATATTGTATTATTTGCCATAATAACAAAAGAATTGTTCCGACACGTTATTCCTCCTCCGTATCCCACTGCGAGATTGTTATAAATCAAGGTATTGTTGATTATAGTATAGGATTCATTGTTACATCCTATTCCACCACCGTCATGAAATGCATAATTATTAAATATTTTTGAATCGGATATTATGGGAGAAGAGTTTTCAAAATAAATACCAGCCCCATAATCAGCATTATTATTGGAAACAGTAACATTTATTAAAACTGGATTTCCCTGACTAATAAATATACCACCTCCCTGCAAGTAAATTACTCCCAGACATATATTATTATCAATAACACAATTTGAAATTTTAATATTTGAATTTATGCAGTAAATACCTCCTCCTCGTGAATGTAAACTTTCATTATAAGCAGTATTATCTGAAATGATAAGATAATCCAAACAAGGATGTGCACTATCGCAGTATATTCCTCCTCCATAAGTATTGTAGCCGTAGGTAATCGTAAGACCGGAAATAACACAGGTAGAATCGATAGGTTCATAAAATGATAAAACACTGCCTTCTTGAGATCCATCAATAACAGTTTCCTGGATATAGTTTTCGTCTTGAGTAAATAAAAATAAACTACTTAACGTTAAATTCTTATCAGTAAAAACAAGGCATTCATAGTAAGTACCGGGATGAATTAGTATTGTATCTCCCTCAACAGCTATTTCCATACCGTGCTGAATAGTAGCAAATGGGTATTCTGATGATCCATTACCTATTATATTAGATCCGTCAGTGGAAATATGCCAAACAGTGCCTGTATACTCCTCTGCAGTTATGATTAGATAATCAGATTTTGTTATAGTCTCAGAATTGCCTAGATTATCCTCTATGGTTAAACTTACATTATAGAGCCCGGGTTCTAAATAGGTATGTACAGGATCAGGATTGTTGGAAGTTTCATCATCACCAAAATCCCACAACCAGGAACTTATTTCAGTGTTGAATGCTTCGGAATAATCATAAAAATTTACTGTTAAAGGTGCTGAACCTGTAGTTACATCAGATAAAAAATCTGCATAAAGCTCAACAGCATCATTGATTGAAAACAATGCTCCCATATCAGATCTGGTCCCGTCAGGATCAATGTAATAATGAGGATCTCCGGTATTAACACAGGGAGACAATTCCTGTAATTGATAGATAGAATTAACTGGATCCAGGAATAGAGGATCCTCATCAATATTACCTAAACCATCCCAACTACCCTGTATATCACTATAATTAACAAAAACATTCCCGCTGGACTGCATTATCTGATCAGGATTATTGCTAGTTACAATACAATTCTTTAAGAAAACCTGTGAATTTATGCACCTAATTCCATATCCGGAATTATTAACAATAGTATTATTTATTATGTTCGGATTGGAATTACTGGCTAAAACTCCTCCCCCAAAATTAGCTGTATTATCTCTGATAATATTATATTTAATTGTGGGATTTGATGCATTGCAATAAATACCTCCACCCATAACTGTAGAACCATTTAATATTGTAAATCCCATTATAACTGCTGACGAATCTTCACTATTTGTAAATTTTACTACGGAATCGTTCATTCCTCCATCAATAACTGTGCTTTCTATATCCAGAATATTTTGCGTTAGCAAATATAGAGATGTTACTAATATATTTTTTCCTGAAAAATCAATATTTTCAAAATAAATGTCTGGTTCAACCAAAATTGTATCACCATTGCTTGCTGCCAGGATTCCATCCTGGATTTGTAAATAATCATCCGGAATATTTATGACTGTACAAAAAAGCCCGGTAAATATCATAAATATTATAAAAATTACTTCTAAACAGTGTTTCATTAATTGACCCTCTCTTTTAAAATGTTTTTAGAGTAAAAGAATAAATAAAGATAATTTTGTAAACTCATATTTTCAGAAAATTCAGTTCGGAAATGTTATATATTTCGATCTAATAAAAATTTCTTGACAGGATATATCTAAAAAATTTCTAAATAAAAAACATTCTTACTATAGAAACTAAATTCAGTAGACAAATTATTGATACGGAATTTAGATATTTTTTTCAAATGAAGAAATTGTTGATTAAATATTATGAAAATTACTATTACATTAGATTAAACAAATTTTAAAAACGGAGGTATAAAGATGAAAAACAAATTAATTTTACCAATTATTTGTACGGTTATAATTTTAACCCTACTGTTTTTCGGGTGTGGCGAACATTATGATGATGATTATGAACCCATCTACCAGGACGCCATCTACATTATGGATGCAGACGGAAGTAACAAACAGAAAGTTATTGATGTGGACGGATGTTGCAATGTGCAATTTGTCCCTGATTCTGATAAGCTGCTTTATATGCTTAGAAGAACAGATGGAACTAATACAGGAAGCTTATATACTGTAAATACTGACGGATCAGAGATTACACAAATTAGTGGTGAATTAAAAATAAAACGAGATTTACCATCAATATCTGATGATGGAAGCAAAATTGTACTTTGGGCTTTCGATGATTCTCGTGACTATACCTATGATCTATATATGGTTGACCCAATTGGTTCAGGAATAACAAATTTAACAATAACAGCTAATGTAAGTGAAAAAGATGCTACTTTTATCCAATATCAAGACCAGGAATATCTGCTATATGTTACATATTTTAACGAGAATGAAATAAACTACAGTACAATTAGTATGATGAATACAACAACTTTTGAAATCGATACACTTTATGTAAGGGAAATTGAGGGTGATCATGGTTTCAAAAAACCTATCTACGATTGGGTCAATGATATCCTATTCACAATTTATGACTATTATTCTGTTTTTGAATATAATTCTCTTGAAAATGGGAATAATACCTTTGTATCATATTGTGGTTTAAGCACAATGGATTTATCAATTATGTATAATCAATTACTTTTTCACTATAATACAATAATTAAATATGACTATTCCTTAAATCAAACTAATGAATTAGTAGATGGTTATAGGTATCAAATATTTCAAGATACAGTAATTTTTTGTACAAGTTCTCAAAGTAACAATGGTGATATATATTCAATTAAACTGGATGGTTCTGATAATACAATGCTATCAGAAAATGGATTTTATCCAAGATTTTCGAAAGATGGTACCCGGATAGTTTATATCGGGAAATATGAAATTAATCCAAGAAGAAGAAATTTAATAACAAATTAAGGAGATAAAAATGAAGAAAAATGTTTTAATTTTAATTGCAGTTATAACTTACTCAGTGAACTTATTTGCTCAAATTGGAACCCATATCCCATCAACTCGTTTACCTGCTTATGAGCAATCCTGGTGGGATTCAACTGAGATGGTTTTACCTTGGCAAAATGCCGGTTGTTTAAAGCAAATTGAAGCAAACCACTCTCTTCCAAAGCATATCATAAAGTGTGCTTCGGAAGAGGGTGAAATATTAAAAAATTAAAACGGAGGTATAAAGATGAAAAACAAATTAATTTTACCAATAATTTGTATGATAATAATTTTAATCCTACTATTTTTCGGGTGTGGCGAACATTATGAGGATGAATATGAACCCATCTACCAGGACGCCATCTACATTATGGATGCAGACGGAAGTAACAAGCAGAAAGTGATAGATGTGGATAATTGCGACAATGTGCAGTTTATTCCAAATTCCGACAAAATTCTATATCTTGCTGATAATAGCCTTTACACAGTGAATATTGATGGGACTGAGAATGTTAAGATTAGTGGGGAATTGGATGTGATTGATAAAGTCAAACCAAGTATCTCCTATAATGGTGAATATATTGCTTTTAATGTACAGGAAAGAAATAATAGAGAAGTATATAATATTGATGTGTCTAACTGTATTATTACAAATATCTCAAATACTGTTTTCTTTGATGAATTTTATCCTAAATTTTCAAAAACTGAAGATTGTCTTTGCTATTCATCAAATAGTAATGAGTTAAATATGATAATAAATTTTAATGTTGAAAATTTGGAAAAAGACACACTATATACTACAAATAATTTTTTAGGTGATGTATGCTACTCAATTGATTCTGAATGTATATATTTCACTCAACGTACAAGCAGATCGTTAGCTATTTTAAAAAAAGTAGAAATAGCAACCCAAATAACAGAGGATATTGCTGAAAATATTAACACCTTGAATGGTGGATATTTTGATGTGAATGAAGATTACTTCGTTTTGTTGCAGTTTTCCCCTAATGTTTGGGTTGCTAATTCTCTAGAGACTGAAGAGACTGTTATTATTGGTGATGTCTTTTATCCTTTCTTGTCAATGTTTAATTCAGTTTTATTTTCAGATGAATTTGATTCTTCTGGAGATATTTATATTTTTATTTTAATATCCGAAGACACTGAAAAACTTACTGGTGGTAAGTCACCAATTTTCTCACAAGATTGTGAATCAATTGTTTATATTAGCAGATATATTACAAATCCCAAAAGTAAAAATCTAATAACAAATTAAGGAAAAAAGTGAAATGAAAAAGAATATTTTAGTTTTATTGGTAGTTATAATTTACACGGCAAGTTTATTTGCCCAAATTGGAACAAATATTCCATCAACTCGTTTACCTGCTTATGAGCAATCCTGGTTGGATTCTACTGAGATGGTTTTACCATGGCAAAATGCAGGTTGTTTAGATTCTCTTCGGACTTTTGGTGGTTTGGAAATGGAAGTTTTTATTAATGTAACAACTGATTTGGATGATGTAGAAGGTGATAATCTTACACAAAAACTAAACAGAATTGTTCGAGATGAATTGGAAGAAGACTATTTAGGCAAATCTCTCCTCTTCTACTTCCCGCCTGGTGAGTATGAGTTTGATGAGACAATAGAAATTAACCGCGATAATGTGGTATTCAAAGGTGAGGGAGCGGAAGTGACGACACTTCACTTCGTAATGGATTACGATTATTATCATTACTTATTTACGGTTCCAGAACCTTATTCAGTAAACAAATGGAGATATCTAAACTGTTTTACAGTATCTTCAAATCATAGTTACATAGGTTTTGAAGATTTTAAATTAACGAGAACAGATAATCAAATTTATCACGAAGAAACCAACCCAGCAAGTATGGTTAATTATGCAGGGAATAATTTTTTGATATCAGGTTCTTCGTATATTTGGATCAGTGGTATTCACAGTTATCATGCACCAAGGCATCATATTTCTATCAGCTCAGGGAGTGATCATATAGAAGTCAGGGGATGTTATATAAATAAATCTATCCATAGAAGTGGTGGTGGGAATGGTTATGGTGTCACCATAAATAATGGTTCAAACAAATGTTTAGTTGAGAATAATATTTTTAGATTATTAAGACATGCTATGATTGTTTCTTCAGATGCACAACACAATGTCTTTGGTTATAATTATTCACGAGAAGCAGATTCGGAAGGTACAACAAATTTACCGGCAAGTGATATGTGCTTTCATGGTCATTCTACTCCAGGTACTTCTGGTCCAAGTGAAAATCTTTTTGAAGGAAACATAGGTAAATTCGTTTATTTCGATGATGCACACGGAGGTAATGGACCAAGAAATTTGATTTTCCGAAATAAAGCAACACACCCAGGTATAAACATTCAAAGTAGTTCAAATGGAGAAGTTATTGTAAATAATGCTTTTTATGAGACCTCATTTAAATGGTCGGTTTATGGGTTTCCATGGATGTTGCATTCTGATAACAATTATGGTGTTAATAATCATTGTAAGAATTATTGGTATGATAGTGATGGATATTGGAATGAATATCATGCTTCAGAGTTCTGGCAAGATTATTCGTATTATTTATTACAGGAACCTGATTTTATGTCTCAAATTTATTATTATTCATATGATTGGCCATTTGATCCCCGGAATGATAATAATCCTGCCAAAGACCGGTATGTTGATGGTTTTTGTAGTACTATTTTGGCGGAATGGGATCATCTCCATATAACAGACCCCGGTCATAATGATTGTGAAGCTTATTTTTATAGTTATTTTGATCCTGTATCAGATGATACGAATAAAGAGCTGGCAGTATTTTATTTCAGTTATAACAATAAAGATAATCAAATTGCAATAACTATAGAACAAAATGGTTCTATTATTGGTGATTGGAATAATAAAACAGTAAATTTATCAGGAACTAATAAATATATCCCGGCATTGAAATATGCCGGAAGAATTGTTCTTGATGATGATGATACTTCACCGATATCCATAACAATCGATGATGTAACAGAAGAAGATATGAATATGAATGTTTCATATAATGCCTCTAATGATCCACCTTTTCCAATTTTAATTTCTATTGGTGATGACTGTATCTATCCTATTCGTAATGGTCATTACACAACTTTTTTATATTATGGATACCAGTATTATTTCAAATTCAATGCACCTTATAGTAATCCTTTTTTAATTAATTACGGTGATAATTACACTATCAGGTTAACTGATTCCAGTGGTTCGACTCATGATCTTGTACAGGAAGGATATGCTACTTTTAATTTTGGTGTTGCGTATGTTACTATCCCATCATATGATACTGTTTTTGGAAATGATTATGGTGAATGGGGTTATGAGGGTGAAGTGTACATTGAAATCATTACAGATGTTTACTTTTGTTTAACAAATACAAATGATAGTTTTTTTGAAGGTATGATGACTAGTGCGTATGGTATGTTACATCTACTTTTCCCAACAACAGAATTAGGGGATGGATGTCCAACTCTTTATGTGGATGGTAAAATCAAGAATAACATTATACCTCTTTCAGAAAATCAAGAAGCAGATTCATGGGATTATATATTACTGAATCATGATTTTGAAGAAAATAGTTTAGTTGAACTGAAAATATATGAAGATCAAGATAATATGAATTATATAGACAATGTTCATTTAATATCTGTTGGTCATTTACCCGGTTCTGAAATAGGAATAACGAATAAAGGAGATATTTTTAACTTTCATTCGAAACAAAGATTATCTGTGGATACAAGTAGAGATAGTAGTTTTGTTCTATATTCCGGTGATTCACTTTATATTTCACTCGATGAATACGAATTTACTTCAGACGAAGTATATCTTGAGTTAACAAGTTTAATATTTGATGGCAGGGATTCGTATGATGGAAAAAGCCATACAAAAATTGGTCATGATGATATTCGTGATAGTCTAAGTATTTTTGATGTAGTAGGTAATTATGAATATCTTAACACAACATATTCTGAAATACCATTGGAGGTATTATATTCCGAATCAGGAAATGTTGTAATTAAACCTTATACTGATATCATGATTTATGATATTGCATTTATAGAAAACAGCCTGAGGGATGATAATGAGATTGAAATAAATGTTTGTAATGTTGTAGAAGCTACATCTATTTTAGGAAATCATGATATTTCATCGGAACTCATCCATGATGATGATAATCATTTTGTTTTTTCTCAAGGAGAAGGAATAAATATGATTTTTGAAATTCAAAATTCTATGTTCAAAGAAAATGAATATATTTTTATAGCCAAAGGAAGATATATAGATTCAGATTTAATAGTAGAAGAGATACCAAATATAACATTAAATAACTATCCGAACCCATTCAATCCAAATACTGCTATTTCCTTCTCTATCACTAAAGAAAGCAAAGTTAATCTTTCAATCTATAACATCAAGGGTCAAAAAGTTAAAACTCTGGCTGACAGTAAATTTGAAAAAGGAATACATGAATTAATATGGGACAGTAAAGATTCTAATGGAAAATTAGTTAGTTCAGGAATTTACTTTTATAAATTAAAAGTTGATGGTAAATCCGAATCAGTGAACAAAATGTTGCTGCTGAAATAAGGATTTCAAGGGCAGATTAATTTCTGCCCTTTTTAATTATAATTGAGTATCGGTTTTTTCAATTAGAAAAGAACAGCTTCAAGAAATAGGAGTAGATACACCTTCTTTCAAAACTACATATAAAAGCTACATATAATACACTTAAAGTTGCAATAAATACAATGATGTTCTTTATATACGTTACATTATCCATATATTCGCTTCAATACCATCCAGCAACACACTTTATTTGTCAGTTCAAAGGTTAAATATCGGATGTAGAGAGACTTTAATGGAAAAAGATGTAGTTTTATATTACCTTGCCAGTTTTACCTCAAAAGAAGTACTGTAAAAGCAACCAGATTTGGATTTTATCCCATTGGTTTTTAATTTGATGTTAAAACTTTTTTGGCTTTTTTACTCTTCTGCCTGTTTTTTTGTCAATACTTAAATAATTCTTCGATTATATCGGAAGGAATAATGGAAGCTGGTTTTCTGATCTCAGCTAATTTTTCAGCGGTTTTACCAAGTAAATAGGAGGCAGATGCAGCTGAATCTTTAAAGGACATTCCCTGACCTGAAAACGAAATAATAATTCCTGCTAAAACATCCCCGCTACCTCCAGTGGAAAGTCCGTCATTACCGGAAATATCGAATATCAGTTCCTTCCCATCTGAAAAGACGGTTGTTGCACTTTTCAGAAGAACTGAAGATTTATATTTTTGATTAAATTCTTCCAGTTCTTTTACCGGATCATTAATAATGTCTTTTATACTCTTTTTAATCAACCGGGCAAACTCACCAATATGAGGAGTTAACAATCTACCGGAAATAAAATTAAGCATAGCTTGATTTTCAGCTAAAATATTTATAGCATCTGCATCCAGAATAAGTGATTTACCCCAATTTCTTAAAATTTTTTCCAGGAGATTTTTCATTTTTTCGGAAGTTCCGATTCCAGGTCCGATTAAAATTGCATCCAGTTCAGAAAGTGTTTGACTGAATTGTTCAAAATCAATATTACCTGAACTATCTTCAGGTACAGAGTGGGTCATTACTTCCAGAAGCTGGGTTTCAAAGATAGTTTCCATACCTTTGGGATGATAAAGTTTAATCAATCCTGCACCTGCTCTTAAGGCAGAGCGGCAAGCCATAATTGCTGCGCCCGAAAAACCGGATGAGCCGGCAATAATGCCTATCTTCCCGTAATCTCCCTTATGGCTGAACAAAGATCTTTCAGGGTAGAGAACATTCTTTTCCGTAATTAACCTTGCTTTAGGAGGAAATTTCTTATACGTCTTTTCCGGTATTCCTATATCAATAACAATAGTTTTTCCACTATTTTCTCTTCCTTTCCCCAGAAAATGACCATATTTAAATGCTGCCATTGTAAGTGTATAATCAGCTTTTACGGCAATTTCAGCGCGTCCGGTATTTGCGTCGGTTCCGCTAGAGATATCAACTGAAACAACTGTTTTTCGGATTTTATTGATATCTTTTACTAAGTCTATTAGCCAACCCTGCATAACACCTTTAAAGCCAACACCAAAAATTGCATCAACTATCAGATCAAATTCAACCAGATTAACATCTAGATCTTTCCATATATTAAAATCTTCTACATAATGAATTGTAATACTCAATCTCTTACACTTATTAAAATTTTCTAAGGTTTCAGGGCTCATTTTATCTGTGTTTCCAACTAAAAAAATAACAGGAACATAATTCCAATTTCTCAGATACCTCGCAATGACGAAACCATCTCCACCATTATTCCCACTGCCACAGAACAGTGCGACTTTATTTCCGGTTAACAGTATCTTTTTTTGAATAAATTCGCTACAGCCCCTACCTGCTTTTTCCATTAATTCCTTACCGGGAATACCGATTTTCTCAATTGTATATTTATCCAGAAAGTACATTTCTTCACGTGATAATACAAACATTTAAACCTCCGGCAATATAATTTCGAATGTGGTACCCATATTAATTTCGCTTTCCGATACTCTTATTTTCCCATGATGATATTCTTCTATAATACGTTTTACTAAGCTTAGTCCTAAACCCCAACCTCTTTCTTTATTGGTGATTCCGGGATAAAATATTCGCTTAAACATTGATTTGGGAATACCTAAACCATCATCCTTGACCTGTATATAGGTTTGACCTTTATAGCTGAAAGCTGAAATCACAATCTCTCCGTTATTATTTTTCATTGAATCCAGACTATTTTTTATCAGGTTTTCTAAACTCCATTTAATCAAATCGGGATCAATATTTATTTTTTTCCCTTCTATTTTACTTACAAAGCTTAATTTTATTTTTTGGGAATAGCTTGGGATCCTGCGGTTGAAGTAATCTAAGGTCTCCTGTATAATATTATGTAAATCCGTAGGTTGATGGGTAATGGAAGAACCAACTTTCCCGAATCGAGAAGCTATTTTATTCAATCTTTGTATATCTGTCTTCATATAATTTAACATCTTAGCCACTTCAGAATTATCATCTTTAATCTTCATTTCCAACAAATCACGCCAACCCATTAAAGAGGATAATGGAGACCCGAACTGGTGAGCTGTCTCTTTTGCTAATCCCACCCAGACCATATTTTCTTCATTCCTTTTTATACTTCTCCAGACATTAAATCCCAGTAAAATAAAAACAAAAACCAAAATCATCTCAAAATAAGGCATCATTCTCAATTGTTTCATTGTCTTTGATTCACCAAAATAGACATAACTTATAATTCTATCTGACTCAACATTATATTTTAAAGGAATAACTGCTTTTTGAGACTCATACTTTTTTATCTTTTTCAAAATGACTTTCTGCTGTTTGGAGTCCAGTTCGGAAAAGCTTTTTTTCTCAACTTTAATATTTTCCCAGGAATATGGAATTTTTAAGCTATCTGCAAGGATAATAGGATATTCAATACCGGGAAATATTTCTGTCATAAAATATTCAAATAAAAAAGATTCCAGGTTTACGTCTGCTGGTAACCCTATAAATTTTGAATAAAGGTCCGGTACAATTTGAACATCTTTCTTAATATTTCTCATGAGTGAATTCGTATAAAGAACAATAAAAAGTATTATTAAAAAGGCTCCTGCAGTAAAATATAATTTCAGGAAAATATTTTTCTTAAAATTCATTTTTCTTCGCGATATTCCATATTTCATCTAATTTCTCCAAGTCACTTTCATGAATATTTTTATCATTTTTGTTATGGTGTTCTTCGATTTTCTTAAACCGGGTTTCAAATTTTTTTATTGTTCTCCTAAGAGATGTTTCAGCATCGAAACCCAGTTTCCTGGCGACATTTACAATTGAAAAGATAATATCACCTATCTCATTAATCATTTCACTTTTATCACCATTTTCAAAAGCTGATTTAAATTCCTCTACTTCTTCTTCAAATTTTTCAAATGCAGGTTCCACGCTAGGCCAGTCAAACCCGACTGATGCTGCCTTTTCCTGCATTCTCTGAGCCACGATCAGTGCTGGCATTGATGGGGGAATACCATCTATTATAGATTTTCTGGTTTGTTTCTTTTCTTGATGCTTTATCCTCTCCCAATTCATTTTAACATCCACAGCATCTTTAGCTCTGGCATTTCCAAAAACATGAGGATGTCTTCTAATGAGCTTATTATTAATATTATCAAGAACATCCTTCAGGGTAAATTTTTTTTCTTCTTTTGCCATTTGCACCTGCATTAAAATATGAAGAAGAAGATCACCCAATTCTTCCAACAAATGTTTATAATTTCCATTTTCAATTGCTTCTATTGACTCATAAAGTTCTTCTATAAAATTGGGTATCAAAGATTGATGTGTCTGCTTAATATCCCAAGGGCAACCATCTTCCGGATCACGAAGCTTTTTAATGATCTCTACTAATTTTTCAAACTCTTTCACAATATCTCCATTTAACTTAATTTATTTCTTCTGGGTTAGAAATTATCTCCCCTTCATCCTGTTTAAGGTCTGTCTCCATTTCCCATTTTCTTCTTATCTTCCTATTAATAAATTTTTTCCTGATCCATGCAATCATAAGAACCAGAGGTAATATTCCCCAAATTATTCCAGTTGAGGCAAGTAAAATTTCTATTTTGAAATGACTTTTACAATATTCTTCAAATAATTTTGAAAAACCTTGTGGAGTAAATAAAAAACTTTTCAGGAAAATCTTATTAAAATCCCTTGATGGTAAGGCATTATCCCATAGTTTATAAAATTCCTTTTCCCTTTTAGTGAATAGATATTTAACTGCCATTGCTGACTTTGCATAAAAAGATTCCCATTCAATCCTATTTCCCGGATATCTATATTTCATTTGTTCAAGGCTTAAAGAATTTCCTAATATATAATTTTTTATAAAATTAAATTCTCTATCTAAACTCAGATCATTTGAAAAATAAACTGCCATACCTTCATTGAACCAAAGAGGTGGATTTTTCCAATAAAACCAGACAAAGTGGTGTATATATTCATGTAGCAAAATTTTCCGTAACTTAACAAAGCTTCTGTGTTCTGTCGGTTCTTTAATATAAATGGTTTTATTTCTTCTACTGTAAAATGCCTGGCTAAATTCAATTATATCTGATTTCGTATTTGCTTTTGTAAGGTAATCCTCTTCATCACAAGCAATAACAATTTTTACTGGCAGATCAGGGTAATTACCAATTTTTCGTTGAAAAAAATCAATATCAAAAATCATTTCATCTATGATTTTCTGTGCAAATTTAAGGTCTTTTTTATCCGCAGTTATACTGATGTTTCCTGAAGTAATGGTCTGGGTTTCAGTATTTGCATAAAGTAAGTTAAATAAAAGCAAAAAAATAATAAGGAAAAATTTATTAAAATTCATCTAACAATCATTATCAGCAGATATCCTCTTTCGTATTAAATCAATAAGTTTTTGGATTTCAAAAGGTTTAAAAATAATATCATGCAGGCCAGCTTTTTTGGATTTTACGACCACATGGCTGGGGTCATACCCGAAGCCGGTCATCATTATAATGGGAAGGTTTTCATTTAATTCCCTAGTTCGGGAATAAAGTTCGTAGCCATCCATATCCGGCATAGCGATATCGGTTAGCAGTAGATCGATATCCCCCCTCATTATCCTGTTTAAACCTTCATAACCTGAATTTTTACAGGTAACCTGGAAATCTTTGCAATTGTCTTCCAATTCCATTTTTAAATAATCAGTAACTTCAATCTCATCATCAACTATAAGTATCTTCTTCTGCATTAATTTCACTCCGAATTTATTTAAATTTACTCTTTATTTTTGAAAATGACTCCAAATAAATATTATTGAATTTTTGTGAATATTTTTTTTTAAGATGATTATAAATTATCCAACTCTCTCCTAATTGATTCTTATTTATTGCCAGGAGTTCATTTTCCCTGTATTCAGGAGTTTGATATCCAAAATAATAAAATTCTTTACCTTTACTCATTTTTACAATAACACCCTTTTTGATCGAATATTTAACTCCTTTTTCTTCATACTCCAGGGTTAAATTTTTCACTATATGAAGAAATTTCAGAACCTTGTAATACTTTTCTATCAGTTTCTTTTGTAATTTCAGAATTTCAGTTTTCTCAAATTCTAAATCATCATATAATTCCTCGTAAGTTCTGCTTAGCTGACTTAGAATTTTTTCGTCTTCATGCAAAAAGGAATTCAAAATAAGCTCTGTTATTTCCCGGGAATCTTTCAAACAGTAACCTAGACATCTCTTTGTTTTATAGCGATCACATGGGAAATTCTCTTCTTCGCAAACAGGCATTTGAAAAAGCTCACCCATTGTTGCAATATAATCATACAGAAAAAAACGGTCAATGAATGGTCCTAAATAGTAAAGATCTTCCAGGGTATCATTTGTTATATTAAAGTAGGGAACTTTATGGAAATTTATTCCAAGATACACATAATCCTCATAATCTCTGATAAGATTATTATATTCGGGGTTTTCTTTGTTTATCATCTTTTTTTCGTTAACTAAAGCTTCAAAAAAAGAAAAGGTTTCCAGCCAGGAAATAGTTTTGGTTAATGACATCATCTGAAATACATTTTTATCCTCAATATTCTCAATTAGGAAATTCTTAATGGTCTTACGCAGGTTAGAGGCTTTTCTAATAAATAGGATTTCTTCAGGTTTAGAAAAACAAAAAATTCCCTTGCTATTAGGAATTTGTTCTAAGTTTTTAATTACCGCCTGTTTAGAAACTTCGATCATAAGACTCAATGTCTATAGATACTCTTTAATGTCAACCTTAAGTTTAGGAAATTTCTTACATGGACAACGAGATTTTTCAGCCACAAAGACGCAAAGACACAAAGGATACTAAAAAGTAAATATATAAATTTATCTGAATATTAGAAGCGTAGAAGTCAAATTTAAAGAATTATTTAAATCTAAAAAATGAAAAAATATATCAATTTTTTAATTATTGATAAATTTCTTTAATCTTTTCATTTTATTACGCAGGATGAGTCAGTAGTTTAAACAGTGTCTGGACAACTCTTAAACAAACATTCTATAAGGTTGAGGGGTTTAGGATGAATACAGGAATTCATAAGGTTTATTCTTGACGGACATAGCTCAAATTTGAAATTCGGGCTGAGGAAAAATTAAGATATGATTTATGATCAAATTAAATCTTTTTTAGATAAATCAAAATTCATTCGTACGTTCGATTCAGTAATAAGTGAAAAAAAATCTAGAACTTTTTTTTATAACCTGAATCGGTCTGCAAAATCAATGTTACTCGCAAGAGCATTTGAAAAAACCGGCAAAAATATAATTTTTATCACAGCTGATGATAAAGTGGCTGAAGATTATATAGAAGATTTTGAACTTCTGGTTGGTAGTGATAACTCATATTTTCTTCCTGACTATGAGGTTCTGCCTTATGAAGAGAGATCTCCGCACTATGTGATCAGAGCTCAGAGGATAGAGACATTAACCCGTGCAGTTATTAAAAAACCTGCAATTTTCAGTGTTTCATTACGTTCTTTCCTCAGAAAAATAGTACACCCGGATATTTTCGGGAAAAATATTATTACCATAAAAAAGAACTCTGAATATAATCCTGAACTATTAGTTTCTAACCTTATAGGAATGGGATATGAAAATGAATTCCAGATATCAAAAATAGGAGATGTTGCCAGAAGGGGTGGCATTATTGATGTATTCAGTCCTAATACCTCAAAACCTGTTAGAATAGAATTTTTCGGAGATGAAATTGAATCTTTACGATTATTCACTATCAATTCTCAATGTTCTACCGGGGAGGAATTAGAAGAAATTACTCTACTTCCATCCCGCGAATTTTCCTTACATAACATTGATACCACTGATAAATTATGGGAGAAAATCCATAAAGATGGGTTTTATGAAGGCATAGAGCTTGATGTATTTTTACTTTTGCCGAAAACAGGAACCTTCTTTGATTATTTTGATACTGATAATCATTTAATTTTCTGGGACGAATATCATTTTTTTTCTTCTTATATTAAAGAAATATTTGAAGAAACAACCGATCTATGGCAAAAAACCGGAATTAAAAATAAGAAGAGACTTATCTCCCATCCTGATGATATTTTCGAGAATAATTTATATATAAAAAAAATTACAAAGACCACAAATAATTATTTTCTTTCATCCTCATATCAAAATTTTCCATATATCATCCAAAAAATTGAGAGTACAATCTCTTCACAAAAGAATATGCATGGGGAACTAGAAATCCTGGAAGAAGAACTGAGAAATAAATTAAATAAGGGATACAAAATATTTATTCAGTCTGATAATCGCAGTCAAAGTAAACGTATGCGGGATCTACTTCCGCAATTTGAAGAGCAAATTGATTTTACTATAGGAGTATTTCAAAAAGGATTTAATGTAATTGATTCAAAGCTGGCGATTTATACAGATCATGAAATATTCAGCAGGTAAAAACGAAAAAGGCGTCAAGCAAGATTTTCCAAAGATGAAGCCTTAGTTGATTATGACTCTTTAAAACCCGGAGATTATATTGTACATATAGATCATGGCATAGGAATATATGGCGGTTTAAAAAAAATTACTATAACTGGTAATGTAATTGAATGTTTAACTTTGAATTATGCTGATAATGATACAGTATATATACCAACTTATCAACTTTCTCTGGTATCAAAATATATTTCACAAAATGGAATAACACCTGTTATTCACAAACTTGGTGGTAACCGCTGGATTCAAACCAAGAAACGCGCCAAGAAGCAGATTGAGATGATTGCTAAAGATCTGGTTAAACTGTATGCTGAAAGAATAATAAGAAAAGGAATTGCTTTTGACACCGATTAAAATTGGCAAAGGGAAATGGAAGATTCCTTCATCTATGAAGATACTCCAGACCAGATTACAGCAATAAATGAAATCAAAGATGATATGGAGAGAGATATTCCCATGGAACGACTCCTCTGCGGAGATGTAGGATTTGGGAAAACCGAAGTGGGAATTAGAGCTGCTTTCAAGGCTGTAGTAAGTGGTTGGCAAGTAGCATTCCTGGCACCAACAACCTTGTTGGTCGAGCAACATTATCTTGTAATCCGGGAAAGATTAGCCCAATATCCTGTAGAAATTTCAATGTTTAGCCGTTTTCGTTCAAGAACAGAATTAAAGAAAGATGTAGAGAAACTCAATAATGGTGAAATAGACATTGCAATTGGAACACATAGATTGCTTTCTAAAGATATAATGTTCAAGCGATTAGGTTTATTAATCATAGATGAAGAACATCGTTTTGGTGTTCAGCATAAAGAAAAGTTACGTAAACTTAAGTCGAATGTAGATACACTTTATATGTCAGCCACTCCTATTCCCAGAACAATGTATATGGCATTATCCAAGCTAAAAGAACTTTCTTTAATCCGCACATCTCCGAAAGCAAGATTGCCCATACGAACAGTTACTGTTCCTTATGATAAAGAAATAATAAAAGATGCTATTAATAGAGAAATTGATCGTGGTGGTCAGGTTTTCTTTGTTCACAACAGGGTAGAGACAATCGAAAGTATTGCTTCTGAATTAAGGGCTTTGTTACCTCGAATAAGTTTTAAGGTCGGTCATGGACAACTTCCGGAAAAGCAGTTAGAGTCAATAACCTTAGATTTTGCACATCACAGATTTGACGTTCTTATTGCAACCACTATAATAGAGTCAGGTATTGATATTCCAAATGTAAACACTATTATTATAAACAGGGCAGATACTTTCGGATTAGCACAATTGTATCAAATCCGTGGAAGAGCAGGCAGGAGCAACAGGAGAGCTTATGCTTATTTGATAATACCTTCAAAGCTAACTGAAGAAGCCCGTAAAAGATTAGAAACGCTGACTGAGTATGAATCCCTTGGGAGCGGATATCAAATCGCCATACGTGATATGGAAATACGAGGGGTTGGTTCTCTCCTTGGTACAAGACAAAGCGGTATTATTCATACAATTGGGTTCAATTATTACAATAGATTACTTGATCAAACCATAAAGAATATCCAGGAACAGAAAACCGGAGAGGATATTCAAGAAGACAAGGTCAAAATTCAGCGGTTACAAATTGAAAGCGATTTCTATTTCCCTGAATCCTACATAACCAATGAAAAAGAAAGATTAAATATTTATCGTAAAATGCTAAATTTCAAAAAAGAAGAAGAATTCATAACTCTCGAAAATGAACTTTATGATCGTTTTGGAAAAATACCGGAGCAAGCTTTAAATGCAATTATCTTCTATAAGCTTAACATGCTCGTACAAAAAGCAGAATTAGAATCTTTCAGTATTAAAAAGGGAGAAGCAATTCTCGAATTGAACAATAGCAAATTACCAGCCCGTGAAAAAATTAATGAACTGGTTAACACCTTTAATTATCCTGTAAAATTCGACAGTACGGGAAACCTTAAAATAACATTTTCAATTTTTAGGGAAAAAATCTTCAATAAGAGGGTCCTTTACGAAAAAAGCTTAAAAATTATCCGCTTCTTTCTTAATGAAAAATAATGAACAATTAGGTAATAAAAGAAAAAATTGACAAAATTTCTTTATTTAAGATTTTTTCTCAACCTCTTAAAAAAGGGGAAAGTTAAAGAAAAGAACAGGTATATGGAAAAAATATATGAAATATTTTATTTTAAAAGAAATCAGGTCATTAATTTACAATTCAATTTTTTCCAAATATAATAAAACCTTATCTACGTTCTCCAAACGTAAAAAAAAATCGGAGGAATTGTGAAAAAAATCTTCCTTCTCGCCTTATTCATTTACACGATTTTCTTATTTTCTCAAACAAATATAGTTGAAACTTTTTATAATGTCTCTGTAGTAGGTGCAGTTGAAAACCCTGGTGTATACAGGGTGCTCCCTTCGAGTAGATTATCTGAAGTAATCTCGCTCGCAAATAATATAGCACTTAGCCAAACTTTATCACAATCTCAGACATCACCACAAAAAGGCATCACCAGTTCAACGTTCGCTGCTTCCGAAACACAGTTAACCCTATCTTCAACAAGAAACATTATCATAAAAAGGAAAGACGAAAATATCCATATAGATTTAGAAAAATTTTATGTTCTTGGCGATGAATCTGAAAATCCATATTTATTTGATGGTGATATTATTGTAGTACCAGCTGTAACCAGACAAATTTCTATAGTGGGAGCAGTTAATAAAGAAGGAATAATCGAATTAGCTGAACATGACAGAATCAGTGATATTATTGAGCTTGCCATGGGTTTACGAGAGGATGCATTATTAGACAAAGCTGAAATCATTAGATACAAAGAAAACAATATCGATTTTGAAACCATATATATAGATTTAAATAAAATAATTTCAAATCCAAATATCGACGACAACATTTCCCTGGTAAATGGTGATAGAATTTATATTCGTTCCATTCCGGAATTTCAGGAAAATAACAGTGTAATAATATCAGGAGAAGTGAAATTTCCAGGTATTTATGCAATTGAAAAAGACAGGACTACACTTCTAAAAATTCTGGAAAAAGCCGGAAATCCTACACTAAAAGCGGATTTACACAATGCCTTTCTGCAGAGAATGGATATGGAAGAAATACCCGACCCCGAATTCAAAAGATTAAAATTAATGACCGTCTCTGAAATGACTTACCTGGAATATGAATATTTCAAAGTAAAAATACGGGAACTGAAAGGTAAATTTTCTATAGATATTGAAAATCTAATAAATAACAAAAACATAGAAGACGACATCATCCTTAAGAATGGCGATTTTATTTATTTTCCGGATAATGAAAAAACTGTTTTAGTTTCCGGTCATGTTAAAAATCCGGGGCTTATCTCTTACACTCCGGGGATGAATTATCTTTTCTATATAGAGCAATCTGGAGGACTATCCTGGAATGCCCGAAAGGGAAGAATCAGACTTATTAAAGCCCAGTCAGGAGAATGGTTAAAACCTGATAAAAAAACGATAATTGAAGAAGGCGATATGATTTTTGTCCCTGAAAAAACCACACTTAATTATTGGACAATTACTAAAGAGACTATTGTCGTCCTTTCTCAATTAGCTACAATTTTTATCGTTATCCAAAGTGCAACCGGGAATTAAGGAGAAATTATGAATATTTTAATCACAGGTGGAGCCGGATTTATTGGCTCTCATTTAGCTGAAAAACTCTTGGAAATGGGTCATTCTGTATCTGTTATTGACAATCTCTCAACCGGTGAATTTTCAAATATCCGTCACTTGGTTAAAAATAATAATTTCAGTTATACAATAAACTCTGTTTTAAATAAAGATGTATTGGAAAACTTAATAGTTAAAGTTAATCAGATATACCATTTAGCTGCTGCAGTAGGGGTAAAATATATTATTGATAACCCTCTTCTTTCTTTAAGAACTAATATCGGCGGAACGGAAAATGTTTTTGAATTAGCCAATAGGTACAAGAAAAAAGTTCTTCTAGCTTCAACTTCGGAAATTTACGGTAAGAGCAATAATGTCCCATTTAAGGAAGAAGATGATAGATTGCTTGGTTCTACTCATATTACAAGATGGAGTTATAGCTCTGCCAAAGCAATAGACGAATTCCTGGCTTTAGCATATTACCGGGAGAAGAAACTCCCTGTAGTAATTGTAAGATGTTTTAATACGGTAGGCCCACGTCAAACAGGACAATATGGTATGGTTATTCCTACGTTTGTTAAAAATGCTCTTCTTGACCATCCTCTTACGATTTATGGAGATGGCAAACAAACCCGTTGTTTTGCAGATGTAGATGATGTTGTTGATGGAATGATAAAATTAATGAATATTAAGAAAGCCGAAGGTAAAATTTTTAATATAGGTAATGACAAGGATATCTCAATCGAGGAACTGGCAAAAAAGATTAAAAAAATGACTAACAGTAAATCCAAAATCGAGTATATTAAGTATGAAGATGCTTATGAAGAAGGCTTTGAAGACATGAGACAAAGGAAACCTGACCTTTCTAAAATAAAAAAATTCTTAGACTTTAAACCTAATTATAATCTCGGAAAAATATTAGAAAGAATCATTAATCACTTTGAAGCTTAGGATCTGAATTTGAAAGTACCTCTCTTAGACCTCAATGCGCAATATAAACCCATATTAAATGAAATAAGAACTGCAATTGAAGAATTATTTCTTACACATAAATATATTTTGGGTCCTCAGGTAAAAAAACTCGAAGATAAAATCTCTGATTATTGCAATACAACTTATGCTGTAGGTTGTGCTTCCGGTACGGATGCACTGGTTCTAGCACTAAAAGCATTAGAAATTGAAAAGGGTGATGAAATTATTACTACTCCTTTTACTTTTTTTTCCACTGTGAGTTGTATTCATCGGGTAGGTGCTAAACCTATTTTTGTAGATATTGACCCAAGGACTTTCAATATTGATCCAAGTAAAATTGAATCTTCGATCACTTCTAAAACAAAAGCTTTAATAATTGTTCATCTTTTCGGACAACCTGCTGAGATGGACAGAATTATAGATATCGCGCGGAAATACAATTTGAGGGTTATTGAAGATGATGCCCAGGGACTGGGCAGTAAATTTGATGGCAAAACAGCAGGTTCTTTTGGAGACATTGGCACACTCTCCTTTTTCCCGAGTAAAAATTTAGGTGCAATGGGTGACGGGGGTATGTGTATTACAAATAATGAAACGTTATATAATAAATTGCATCAATTGAGAATACATGGTGAAAATCCCCAATATTTCCACAAATGGGTGGGATTGAACAGCAGATTGGATACAATACAAGCCGCTGTCCTTTTAGTAAAGCTGCCGTATCTAGAACGCTGGTCAAAAGAAAGACAAAAAAATGCTGAATATTATTATAAGAATATGAATGATATTCCACAGATCAAACTTCCATATATTCATGAAAAAGCAACTTCAATTTATAATCAATTTACACTGATTGCAGAAAAAAGGGATGACCTTCTCAAACACTTAAAAGCAAATAATATTGGTTGTGCTATCTATTATCCTAAACCCTTACATATCCAGGAATGTTTTTCCTATCTTGGTTATAAAATGGGTAATATGCCTATAGCAGAAGAATTAGCAGATAAAGTTATTTCCATTCCTGTTTATCCCGAACTTACACAAATCCAACAGAATTATATTATAGATACCATAAGAAAATTTTATAATTAAAAAATATATCTATAACTTATAAAAGGAAAAAATGAATATTATTGTATGTATTAAACAAGTTCCTGATACAACAGATATAAAGATCGATCCTGCAAATAATACATTAATCCGGGAAGGTGTAGAAAGCATAATCAACCCATTTGATCTTTATGCTATTGAAGAAGCTGTCAGGCTTAAAGAGAAATACGGGGGAAAGATAACAGCTATCAGCATGGGACCTCCACAGGTAGAAACTTCCCTGAGAGAGGCTGTTGCCCTTGGTGTCGACGAAATTATCCTCTTAACAGACCGTAAATTTGCCGGAGCAGATACATGGGCAACAAGCCTAACCCTTTCGGAAGCTGTTAAAAAGATCGATAATTTTGATATCATTCTCTTTGGTCAACAAGCTATTGATGGAGATACTGCACAGGTAGGTCCTGGAGTCGCAGCACATCTCGATATTTCTCAAACCTGTTTTGTAAAAAGAATAGAAACTATTGAAAATAATCGTATTGTTGTTGAACGCTTAATGGAAGATGGTTATGATCGTATAGATTTGCCCTTGCCTGCAGCAATAACTGTTGTAAAAGAGATCAATATCCCTCGTCTTCCGTCACTTAGAGGTAAAAGAACCGCAAAAAATATAGAATTGAAAGTCTGGACTGCAGACGACCTGGAACTTAAAGAAGATAATATTGGTTTGAACGGATCACCAACCCAGGTTATTAAAATTTTCTCTCCTGAACATAAAAAAGGAGGGAAGAAATATGAACTCCCCAGTGAAGAGTTAGTAGAAATTTTATATAATAAACTGAAAGAGTTGGGTAAATAAATCCAACTTATTATGGATATACTATGATCCCTTATCCTCAAATAAATCCTACAATAATAAAAATTGGTTTTCTTGAAATACGTTGGTATGGTTTACTATACATAGTAAGTTTTATTCTCGGTTACATCTTCCTGAAAAAGCTATTTGCTATGAAGAATATAAAAATCACAAAAGATAAATATGATAGTTTTCTGTTTTACATAATGATAGGTGTGATTGTTGGTGGGCGCCTTGGTTATATCTTATTTTATAATTTATCTTATTATATCACTAATCCTCTACATATTTTAACAGTTTGGGAAGGTGGTATGTCTTTTCACGGTGGTGCTATCGCGGTAGTTATTATGGGTTTTGTTTTTTGCCATAAATACAACTATAAATTTTACCAATTAGCTGATCCTGTAATGCCAATGGCTGCTATAGGACTGTTTTTAGGAAGGATTGGAAATTTTATAAATGCGGAATTATATGGCAGGGTCACCAACCTACCCTGGGGAATGATTTTCCCTGGATCTGATGATGGCTTGCCGAGACATCCTTCTCAACTCTATGAAGCTTTTTTTGAAGGTTTAGTCCTTTTTCTGATCACATATTTAATACTGAAAAAAATCAAAAAACAAGGTCTTGTTTTCTGGATATGGATCGCTCTTTATGGAGTTTTCAGATTTCTCATTGAATTCGTGCGAGAACCTGATGCTCATCTTGGATACATATTCTGGTTCTTCACAATGGGTCAAATTCTATGTGCCGTAATGATAATAACCAGCATAATAGCTATCACTATTCTGCTGAAAAAACATTCTGAAAATGAAATCTCAGAAAATTAAAATCCTTATAATCTACACTATTGTTTTTTTAATATCCGGTTGTGCTATTTTTCCTAAATTGGATCAATCCAAAAAGGAAGAACTTCTTGTTGAACAACTAATAAAATGGGAAACCTTTCGCATTGATGGAATTATTGAAGCAAATTACAAAAACTTTTCTTTTAGAAAAAACATCACCATAAGAAAGAATAAAGAAGCTTTACGCGCTGATATTTATGATGCCGGTATAATGGGCTTGCATCCCACACCATTCTTTTCGGCTTATTTGGATTCAATCCTTATCTCGAGAATACCTGATCAACATGAATTTATAGAAATATCAAAACATGAACTTATCAAAAAATTTCCCTACATGAACTACTTAATAAATCTTCAAACCTTATACAATTATAAAGATGAAATTATCAGAAACAATAAAGTTACAATTGACAGCCTTGAATTTAATTTTTCAAAATATATGTTAATTGAAAATATTAAGCATCTAAATAAGCAATATAAAATGGAATTTGAATATTTTAAAGAGCCTTCAAAGATCATTTTTTTCTCATATAAAAAAGAGATAGCAAATATTCAAATTGACAAAATTTCATACAAATATATAGAAATACAAATATTAGATTAGAAAGAAAAAATATTAAGTTGTGTTTGTTCGCAAAGTTAATTATTTCGAGTTGTATGGAGACTTGACTTATCCTGAAACTTCCGGAATTCGCAAGGTTTCGGAAAAACACTGATAATAGGGGGCGTAAAAATGATAAAAAGATATAGTCGTCCTGAAATGTCAAAGATATGGGAATTACAAAATCGCTTTCAATGCATGCTGGATGTCGAATTAGCAGCCTGTAAGGCAATGAACGAAATTGGTATAATCCCTGACGAGGACATGAAAAATATTGATGAGAAAGCTGATTTTGATGTTGAACGAATTGATGAAATTGAAAAAACCACTAAACATGATGTAGTTGCATTTCTTATGAATATTGCCGAATATGTGGGTCCATCATCACGCTGGATACATTTCGGCATGACTTCTTCCGATATCCTGGATACAGCAACTTCTTTACAATTAAAACAAGCGGGTGAATTGATTTTACGCGACCTTGAGATCTTTTCCGAAGTGCTGAGAATTAAAGCCCGTGAATATAAACATACATTATGTATCGGTAGGTCGCACGGCATTCATGCAGAGCCAACAACATTCGGGCTGAAATTCGCTTTGTGGTTCGATGAAATGCAGCGAAATATAAAAAGAACAAAAAACGCTATTAATATTGTCTCTGTAGGACAGATTTCAGGTGCTGTGGGCAACTATGCTCATCTCTCTCCTGATATTGAAAGAATCACCTGTCAATATCTAGACCTTACTCCTGTAAACATTTCTACCCAGGTTATACAAAGGGATAGAATCTCGGAATTTATGAATACCCTGGCTGTAATTGGTTCCACATTAGAAAAAATCGCTCTTGAAATCAGGCATTTGCAACGAACTGAAGTTCTGGAAGCTGAAGAAAGCTTTTCAAAAGGACAAAAAGGCTCTTCTGCGATGCCGCACAAGCGTAATCCTGTCGTATCTGAACAAATGTGTGGTCTTGCCAGAATTCTTCGCAGTAATGCCTTAGCAGCTATGGAGAATAATGCGCTCTGGCATGAAAGAGATATAAGCCATTCCTCCGTGGAAAGAATAATCTTACCGGACTCGACCATACTGATGAATTATATGCTTAATAAAATGATCCCTCTTATTGAAAACCTGATTGTTTATCCTGAAAATATGCAGAAAAATATTGAGTTAACAAACGGTTTGATTTTCTCCCAGGTTATTTTACTCGAATTAACAAAAAAGGGAGTATCTCGAGAACAATCATATTCTCTTGTACAGAGAAATGCTATGGAATGCTGGCAAACCAAACAGCCCTTTAAAAAACTCATTTTGAACGATGATGAGATTCTGAACTATCTTTCTCAAGAAGAAATTGATGATATTTTCTCATTGGAAAAATATAAAAAACACATAGATTTTATCTATGGAAAAATTGGAATATGAAACAAATAACCGATTACAATCCGGTTGAATATCTAATAAAAATTCAACGTTTAAAACTAAAAGCTGTCTTAATCCCACTTGGTATAATAATCGTCAGTTTTGCTATAAATATTTTATTGAAGATTGACCTGAGCAAGTACTTTTCCCTTTTTGGTTTAATGTTATATATCTTGATATCATTAAGATATAGAATACAGAAAAATATTCCTCCTGATATTGAACAACAAATACTTTCTCCAATAAACGGAAAAATTACTCAAATAAATAAAGACAGAAACGAAATATCAATAAAAAAATCATTTTTTCATCCGGCAGAAATAAGGTCTCCTTCTAATGATGATACTATTAAATTCAATATCAATTCACGTAATTTTTCTCTATTTGAAGAAAGATCAGAGGTTGCAGGAAAACTTATTGGTATTGTGCCTTCCAATGCAGAATGTACGATTAATATAACCGGAGAATATGAAATAAACATTAACCCGGGTCAAAAAGTAATTGCCGGTGAAACTATAATTGCTGAGAAGATAAACAATATCTCAAATTCTTCTTAACGCAAGTGAAAAATTAAATGGAAACAAGAAAGAGAAATTTTAAGATTCTAATACCAAACTTATTTACTGCTTTCAGTTTAATTTCCGGACTATTTGCTTTACAGTTCACTTTTGAGAGAGAGTTTGTTATCGCTTCCTGGTTGATTGCATTATCTATGTTATGTGATGGGCTCGATGGTAAACTTGCCCGTTACTTAAATGCCAGTAGTCGTTTTGGTGCTTTATTTGATACTCTTTCAGATTTTGTTGCTTTTGGAGTTGTACCGGGATTTTTAGCTTATAAAGCCGGTTTGTATAAAATTCAATATTGGGGCGCTATTATTGCAATTTTTTATGTTTTTTCAGGTGGCTATCGCCTAATCAGATTTATTTTAAAAGATAATAAAAAAGAATTAAAAAAATCATTTATCGGGCTGCCAATACCTGCTGCTGCCGGGTTAATAGCATCTTTCATAATCTTTAATTTCTATTATTTTAAAGATATTCTTTCCCCTGAACTTTTTATAATAATCGTATTCTTTTCTTCTATTCTTATGGTAAGTAAAATTGAATATCTAAAAATAGAGAAACGAACAAAATTATCAAAAGAGTCTAAATTTTTCATCTTACTCGCTTTATTGAGTATTATCGCAGCTTTGAAATATTCCTTCCTTGTATTTGGAGGTTGGATATTAATCTATACTCTCTATGGGATATTAAGGCAGATTATTTTCTCTATTAGTAAAAAAAAATAAATATTATATAGCAATATTCCTATAATTTATCGAACATAAAAAGAAAACTATTTCTTCTATCATTATTTGATAAATATTAAGAGCAAAATAAATTGTATTAGATTAGAAAATAAATTAGAAGCAAAGAGCAAAAATGATAACATTGATTTCAGAATTTATAAATTTATTTTTTCCAAAAGTGTGTTTAAGTTGTAATTCCAGGCTTCAAAAAAAGGAGCACATATTATGTTCAAGATGTAAAAAAAAAATAGATTTTTTTACAGACTGTTGCCTGATTTGTGGTAGCGAAAAAGACAATAATACTTGTCATACGTGTGAAACAAGCAATTTTTACTTTGATCGTGCCAGATCAGTATTTAGATTTAATAAAACGATTCAAAATCTTATCCACAATCTGAAATATAATGAGATAACTTCCCTGGCAAAATTTTTGGGAGACTATTGTGTAAAATACCTGACCGAATACCGCCCCTTTGAAAAAATTGATATCATAACGCCAGTTCCTTTGCACAAAGTTAAAAAAAGGGCCAGGGGATTTAATCAGGCAGAAATCGTAGCACGTGAAATCGCACGGAAAAAAGAATTTAAATACATTCCAAACTTAATTAAAAGAAAAAAATTCACTAATACTCAAACAAAACTATCTAAATTTGAAAGGATAAAAAATGTCTCGAATGCATTTAAAATCAATCACAAATATCCGCTGAAAAACAAGAATATACTTCTTATTGACGATGTTTTCACTACGGGTTCAACAGTTAACGCTGTCAGTAAACTTCTAAAAAATAATAATGTTAACAAAATCTATGTCTTGACAATAGCAAGGGCTTAAGGATTTTTTACTAAATTTATCAAATTTTGTAGTAATTAAAGTTACAAGGATAAAATGATAGTTGAAATTACACCTGAAAGGGCGATAGAGATAGTTGAAAAAGTCTCCAGATTCATTGTAGAAAGGAAGATGGCTGCTCCCGCAATAATGACGATCGAGTCATTAAGACCCTTACATAATATTGGAAGTCAGCTTTTATACTTTGTGGCTCCTTTTGCAGAAGTTATTTTCAATGCTAAAGAATATGAAGAATTCGCAGCTCTTTTAGAAAAAGATGAATATGTTAAACTTTTATTGAAAAGGATTGATGAGCTTGATGAAGAAATTTATAGAGATGAAAGAGCAAAAAAAAGGATATTGCGAAAAAGAAGAATAAATAAGATAAAAAGATTTTTTGGATATAAAAAGACTCAAAAGAAAAAAGTAATAAAAAAATAAATTAAATGTTATGCTTCGTCCCGATAAATCGGGGCTATGCCCAAACAAGGAGGATAGAATGGGTAATACTCAATCGTTAAAGAGAATTATTGCAACAGACTGTGGAAGTACTACAACAAAGTCAATTCTCATTGAGTATATTGATGGTGAATACCGCCAGACAGTTCGTGGTGAAGCTCCTACAACTGTGGAAAAGCCATTGAATGATGTTACAAAAGGCGTTATTAATGCGGTAGTAGAGCTGGAAGAATTGGCACGCCTGAAGTACAACGATTCAAGCATCAGTTTTATTAAAGATGGTAATATTTTTATTTCTGATAATGACGACGGTGTTAATGCGTATGTATCCACCAGTAGTGCCGGTGGAGGTCTGCAAATGATGGTTACTGGTGTGGTTGCAAAAATGACAGGTGAAAGTGCAGAAAGAGCAGCCCTGGGAGCAGGTGCAATAGTTATGGACCTTATTGCCAGTAACGATAAGCGCCCGAATCACGAAAAAATAGAGAGAATTCGTCAACTTCGCCCTGATATGATCCTGATGGCAGGTGGTGTTGACGGTGGTACTACCAAGCATGTGGCTGAAATGGCTGAGTTGGTTGGAGCTGCAGACCCTAAACCGCGTCTCGGTTCAAGCTATAAATTACCTATAATCTATGCCGGGAATAATAAAGCCCGGGATATTGTCAAAGAAGCACTTGAAGAAAAAACCGATCTTATTATCACTGATAATCTCAGACCAACTCTGGAAGTAGAAAACCTGGGACCTGCCCGGGATAAAATACATGACCTCTTTATGGAACATGTTATGGCTCAAGCTCCCGGTTATAATAAATTAATGACCTGGACAGTAGGACCAATAAATGGCAAGCTGGAAAACATACCAATTATGCCGACTCCCGCAGCAGTAGGAAATATCATGCAGGCAATTGCAAAACATAATAATATTGAAGTCCTGGGTGTTGATATTGGTGGAGCTACTACAGATATATTTTCTGTTTTTACCAAAAAATTTATCTTCAACAGAACCGTTAGTGCTAACTTGGGAATGAGCTATAGTATTTCAAATGTTCTTGCTTCCGCAGGATTGGAAAACATTCTCCGCTGGGTTCCTTTTGATATAGATGAATCGGAGCTCAGGAATATGATCAAGAACAAAATGATCAGACCAACTACTATTCCACAGGAATTAGAAGAACTTGTCCTTGAACAGGCAATAGCCAAAGAAGCATTAAGGTATGCATTTATTCAACATAAAGAATTTGCTGTGGGGCTGAAGGGCGGACAAAAAAAACGCGAAATTGCTGATGCTTTCGCTCAATCATTATCCGGGGAAACAATTGTAAATATGATGTCCCTCGACCTCCTTGTCGGAAGTGGAGGGGTAATGTCTCATGCTCCTCGCAGGAACCAATCTGTAATGCTGCTGCTGGATGGATTTTTACCGGAAGGTATTACCAGACTTGCCGTAGATAGTATTTTTATGATGCCGCATCTTGGTGTTCTTACAGAAATCAGCGAAAAAGCTGCAACTGAAGTTTTTGATAAAGACTGTATGGTCTACCTCGGGACCTGTGTTGCTCCTGTTGGAAGAATCAAACCTGACAAAGTTTCACTTTCAGCTAAAATCGAGCTGCCCAATGGTGAAGTATTCGAAGAAGATATTAAATTCGGTGAAATAAGATTAATTCCTCTTGGTGTCGGTGAAAAAGCAAAAGCAATTTTGAAACCGGGTAGAGGACTTGATCTCGGTAATGGTAAAAACCAAGAACTGGAAACTGAATTGCATGGTGGTGTGGTTGGAATCGTTTTAGATACCAGGGGAAGACGACCTTTTATAATACCGGTAGAAGCATCTGAACGTGTTCCTCTTCTAAAAAAATGGATGCGTGAATTAAAAGCTTATCCGGACAAAATACTGAAATAGCCACTTTTTGTGCATCTTGTGGCTAATATTATGGAGGATGTAAATGGCACAAGCATACTCAGCCGGTTTAACGGTTACAGATAGTATCGTTCTGAAAAAAGACAGAATACTTCCTTTGAAAGGTACTGTAAAAGTAAAAAAAGGTGATAAAGTAAAAGCAGAAGACCTGGTTGCCGAAACCTTGCTCCCGGGAAAAGTTGTTCCTTTTAACCTGGCAAATAAATTAGGAGTACCACCCAATTTTGTAAAAGAATATATCAAAATAAAAGCAGGTGATGAACTAAAAAAAGGCCAGGTTATTGCTGAAAGTAAGGGTTTCTTTGGTTTATTCAAAACTTCAATCAAATCCCCCATCGATGGCGAAGTAGAAAATATTTCCAATATTACAGGACAATTATTATTACGAGAACCAAGAATCCCTGTTCAAATAAAAGCTTTCATAGACGGCCTTGTCGTTGAAGTTATCGAAAATGAGGGAGTTATTATCGAAAACAAATCTGCCTATGTTCAGGGAATTTTTGGTATTGGTGGTGAGACTACCGGTAAGCTAAAAGTTCTTGCTGAATCTCCCGATGAAATTATTGAAGCAAAAAAAATTGATGACTCGTGTAAGGATAAAATAATTGTAAGTGGCTCGATGGTAACTTATGATGTTATTAAAAAAGCCCAAAATGTAGGGGTTGGGGGTATCATCACTGGGGGTATTGATGATCGTGACCTGAAAAAACTCCTCGGGTATAACATCGGTGTTGCAATCACCGGTCATGAAGATATTGGAATAACAATTGTCGTTACCGAGGGTTTTGGGAAAATCAAAATGGCAAATAAGACATTCGAACTACTCAAAAAATTTGATGGTCACAAAACATCTATCCACGGAAAAACCCAGATAAGAGCCGGAGTTATGAGACCTGAAATTATTATTCCCATTAAATTTAAAGAAGAAGAATTAAAAGTTCCGAAAGAACATATGCCTACTTTAGAAATCGGAACAACTATCAGGGTTATTCGCCAACCGAATTTTGGAGTTATAGGAAAAGTTACCGGTTTGCCGGAAAAACTTACAAAAGTGGAAAGTGAGACCCTGGTCAGAATACTGGAAGCCAAGCTGGAAAACGGACAAAAGGTCACTATCCCCAGAGCTAATGTTGAGGTTATTGAGGAATAAATACCCTTTCTCAGTGAAAAAAATAAAAGGGACAGCACAATGTGTTGTCCCTTTTTCTAATATTTATTTCTAATAATATGCCAATATCACATATTGTTCATCCACAAACAACTCTACAGGTCCGTAATAGTAAAGTTCATAATTATCAAGAACAACCCTGAATTCATAAGTAATAGGATTATCGTTTGTGGAAGGGCTCAACCTGCTCCAGGCAGAATCTCCAGGTGCGATATCATAAATAATAGGTATAAAGTTACCTTGATTTTTAGAAACTGAAAGATCATTAATAAATCTATCAGAGATATTAACAATTTTAACACCGGCATGAGTCGGGAAAGCATGGACTTTAGTAGTTTCATCAGGATGGACAATAAGTGTTGTTTCCGTAAAATAATCACCAGTAGGGTTCCCGCTCAGATCGCCTTCCTGCATCATGAATGTTTCACCTTCCAGTGATAGATCAACCTTTTTGTCATCACCACCCCAGAACAGGAATTTTTTCCCTGTATTTATAGAAACAGATTTTTTTTCTGGCAAATTGTCCGGGTCTTCCGAACCCTTAAGTACATAATCGTTCCCTTTTATAGTGAAGTATAATGCGTGTTCCGTTTTATTAACGATTTTAATATTTCCTTCTGTTGAACATCCAATTAACAACAATATTGGAATAACTATCAATAAGATTTTTTTCATAATTTTCCCCCATAAATTATTTTAAGTTATAAAACACATCTTTTCCAATAAATCTCGATACTTCTCCGAGTTCCTCTTCAATACGAAGAAGCTGGTTATATTTACAGATCCTTTCGCTTCGGCAAATTGAACCTGTTTTAATCTGACCTGCATTCACTGCTACAGAGAAATCTGCAATAAAAGAATCACAGGTTTCACCACTACGATGTGATATAACTGTAGTAAACCCGGCTGTTTTAGCCAATTTAATTGTATCCAGGGTTTCAGAAAGAGAACCGATTTGATTAAGTTTTATAAGAATGGAATTAGCAGCTTTTTCTTCTATTCCCCTTTTCAATCTTTCTACATTAGTTACAAAAAGGTCATCACCTACAATCTGGATTTTCTTTCCCAGTTTTTCATACATTATTTTCCATCCAGTCCAGTCATCTTCAGCTAAGCCATCTTCTATGGAAATAATAGGATACTTTTCTACAAGTTTAATATAGTAATCCACCATTTCTTCTGATGTCAGCTTAGCATTTTCTGCGTTAAGCACATATTTTCCTTCTTTATAGAATTCCGAAGAAGCCGGGTCTAAAGCTATAAAAATATCTTCACCTGCTTTATAACCGGCAAGATCTATAGCTTTAATTATAATTTTCAAAGCATCTTCATTTGAATTCAAATTCGGTGCGAATCCTCCTTCATCTCCTACAGCAGTGTTATGACCTTCTCTTTTAAGATAAGACTTCAAAGCCTGGAACACTTCAGAATTCATTTGAAGAGCCTGTTTAAAACTCCCGGCACCTAATGGCATGATCATAAATTCCTGGAGGTCAACGTTATTATCTGCATGTACTCCGCCATTTATAACATTTGCCATAGGTACAGGTAATAACCTGGCATTTGGTCCTCCGATATAACGATATAGGGGCATGCCCTGTTCTTCAGCTGCTGCTCTGGCACAGGCTAAAGATACCCCGAGGATAGCATTCGCTCCCAGTTTCTGCTTATTTTTCGTTCCATCCAGGTCTATCATAATTTTATCAATCAGAGGTTGATCCTGTGCTACATAACCGATAACTGCAGGTGCTATGAGCTCATTAACATTCTTAACTGCTTTTAATACTCCCTTACCACCATATCTATTATTATCATTATCTCTAAGCTCAACTGCTTCATATTCTCCGGTCGAGGCTCCGCTTGGTACAGCAGCTCTACCCATAATTCCTGTCTCAAGTTGAACCTCTACTTCTATGGTGGGATTTCCTCTTGAATCCAGAATCTCTCGTCCATAAACGGCTATAATTTCAGACATTATCCCTCCTAATTCAACCTATACTAAGACCTAAGACCGTTTGTAAGTTTTAGAATTTATGAACAAACATAAACAGCATAAGTCTCATTTGCCTTGTTATTAAATTTAACTCTTAAATATTTTCTCCATTGCTTTTAAAGAACCGAGCATTGCAGTAGCTTCATAAGGAACTATGACAGTTTTATCTTCTTTTTGTACAATTTCATTGAATGCTTTAATATATTTTACAGCCAGTAAATATTGGGCAGGGTCCGTTCCTGTAGCTTCTACTGCTTTAGAAACTTCCCTTATTGCTCTTGCTTCTGCTTCTGCAATAAGTACTTTTGCTTGTGCTTCCCCTTCTGCTCTTTTAATTTTGGCTTCTCTATCTCCTTCAGCGATTAGAATATTAGACCTTTTCTCACCTTCAGCTTCCAGAATTCTTGCACGACGGTCTCTCTCAGCGCGCATCTGTTTCTCCATTGCAATCCTGATTTCTTCGGGAGGACTAATATCCTGTAATTCAACACGATTTACTTTTACTCCCCATTTATCTGTTGCATCATCAAGAATATCACGTAATTTGGAATTAATCGTATCACGGGAAGTCAATGTCTTGTCCAGGTCCAATTCACCTATCACATTACGAAGAGTTGTCTGTGTGAGCTTTTCAATAGCATGGGGAAGATTGAAAATTTCATAAATTGCTTTTACAGGGTCGGTAACTTGAAAATATAATAGTGCATCGATTTCAATGGAAACATTATCACTGGTAATTACATTCTGGCGTGGAAAATCATAGACAGTTTCACGAAGGTCTATTCTGGTTTCCGTTTTTATTTGGACATACTTATTACCCTTGAAATCTGTCTTGACAAAACGCCAGTTAATCGGGCGTGATTTATCAACAACCGGCCAGATAATGTGCAATCCACTTTCTAATGTCCTGTTATACTTTCCCAATCTTTCAATTATCATAACCTGGGCTTGTTTAATTATAACTAAACCTTTCGAAATAAGTATTAACACAAAAATTGCTAAAATTATAAATACTATGGTCATTATACCTCCTCTATAACATTTACTATTAATTTATTTCCTTCAAATGAACTTACCCTTATTTTTGTGCCTTCTGTTATTCTTTTTCCATCCTTTGAAACAGCAGACCATTCTTCCCCACCGATTTTTACATAACCTCTTCCATCATCGGGAATCTCTTTAATCACCAAACCTTCTTTATCCTTTAAGGCAAAGATATTAGTTTCTTCAGTAGTTTGGGAAATCAACTTCTTACTAAATTTTCTCAAATTCAGGAATACTATAAAAGTAATAACTGCAAATATTAATATTTGAAATCCAATCCCATTAATTAGTAATGAAGCCAATCCTGTTAAAATGGCTCCGATGCCAAAACTCATAAACAGAAATCCCGGGGTAAATATTTCTATTATCATACATATTATACCAATTCCTACCCAAATCATCCAAGGATGCATAATTTCCTCCTTTATCCCGACGTCTTGTCGGGGCGTAACGTAGTGAAGATCGAAGCTAAATTCTTCCTTCAGTCACGGCGTCTTGTCTGGGCGTAACAAAGTGAAGCCTGAAGCGAAGCGAAGCCGGATAGTCACGTCGTAACAATATTCTTCTCTCTTTTCTTTGCGTAGACGGATTGCTTATCTTTAGCGAAGCCGGATTGCTCCTTTTAGATAAATTTCTGAATTATCCACAAGCGACTTTTCTCATTTTTCTCTCAATTTATCTTTCATAATATTTTTTACACTACCATGTACCACCATTGTCCCAATGGTAGATTTTTCCCACCGGGGCGGTGGGGTTACTTACTTTCATTATTTCTTTCTTCTCTTTTCTCTTCTTTGTTCTGATCTTCATCTTTATATACTCTTTTTATTTTCTTTCTAGATGGTTTATCCCTTGAATAATAGTAATATGAAGAAGAACCTTTGGAAGTTTTAATTCCTAAAACCTTCATCAATTGCAAAATTAAAATCATTATATAATACAGAATCAGTAAACTTATAATCAAAATAATCAAGGTTAGCCCGGTTGTTTTTAAAAATACTTTTACGCTGTTTAAAAAAAGATTACTATCATTAATATCCCCTTTTATAATAACCGAGACCAGATGAAATTCTTCATTATGTTTCCAGATAGTCTCCTGGCTTGATAAACTATCAATTTCTACCTGAATTTTTTCAAGTTGAATATTATACTGTTTTACTCTTTCCGGAATTGTGCTTATACTTATTAAGCTCTGTAAATGATTCCTGGTCAATTCTTTATTTTTCAAATGTTCTGCAATATCCATTCTAAAAAGATGAAGTTCTTTGGATTGCGAGTTTTCACTTTCCAGTCCTTCGATTTGACGAAGTGCTGAAATGCCTTCTTTAAATAGAGAATCTTGAATTTCAAATAAGGCTAAAAAATAATTTTTCCTATATTCAGTTAAAATGGGAGATATATCATTCTCAGAAAACATCTCCTGAAGATTTCTAATTGCTTCACCTTTAATAGAAACACTATAATTCATTTCCACTTTTTTCATATTTGAAGAATTTTTAAATAATCTGTCAATTCTTGAAGTATCTACTGAAACTTTTCGGGGAGAAAGATTTCCATAGAAATTAGACCTCTTTAAGCCAATTCCTATCGATATTATGAAAATTATTATAACTACAAAATATTTTGTGCTTCTGCGCATTCTTATCATTTACTCAACTCCTTTTTTTAATATCTCATCAGCATATTTTAAAGCCAGATCAGTTTTTGATCCTGAAAGCATACGAGCAATCTCTCGTCTTTTTTCCTGTTGATTTAATTCTTTCACTTCAACTTCAGAATGTTCTGAGCTGCTAATTTTATTTATTGCAAAATGCTTATCA
>JAUXFF010000238.1 GCA_030620155.1 Candidatus Cloacimonadota bacterium
AACAGTAAATGCAAATGGAGATTCCTGTGATACATATTATAATCTATTTATGGACCCACTTTTTGTCAATCCGGATAGTTTGGATTATCATCTTACTGAGAATTCACCCTGTATAGATGCAGGTAATCCGGATTCAACCTATTATGACCCGGATGGAACGATTGCAGATATGGGTGCTTTCTATTATGACCAGGGTTCTGCTGCGCCTGTAATAAATGATTTTACAGCTACTCCAACAGAAGGTTCTGCTCCTCTTGTTGTGCAGTTCTCACAAGATATTACAGGTCCTGTTACAGAATATCACTGGTTTTTTGAAGAAGGTGGAACTTCAAATATACCTAATCCTGTTTATGTTTACACTGTTCCGGATACTTATAGTGTATCTTTAACAGTCACAGGACCCGGTGGTTCGAATGAAATGATAAAGACAGATTATATAACGGTATTTGAACAGCATCTTCCGCCCAATGCGAATTTCTCTGCAGAACCTTTATTTGGAATTGTTCCTCTTTATGTGGATTTCTTTAATTTATCTTCTGGAGAAATAGATAGTTTATTATGGAATTTTGGTAATGGGAGTACAAGTAATGAAATAAATCCTTCCTATACATATCAAGACACCGGTTCATTCTCAGTTTCCCTAACCGCTTATGGACCTTATGGCACAGATACGGAGACTAAACTAGATTATATTGAAGTAATTGAACCGCAAGCAGTGATTGCAGCTTTTGATGTTTCAACTAATATTGGTGTAGCTCCATTAACAGTTATCTTTATCAATCGATCAGCAGGAACAATCGATTCTCTTTTATGGGATTTCGGTGATGGAGAAACAAGTTTGGAAGAAAATCCTTTACATGTCTATAATGAACAAGGTGAATATGCTGTTATCTTAACTGTATATGGACAGATAAATTCTGATACTGCTGAGGATACGATAATAGTGGCATTATCAGAACCGGATATTACATCTATAGAAGATGTTCCGGAAGACCAGGGGCATTATGTAACCGTAACCTGGCAAAAAAGTTATTATGATGAATCAGGAAGTATCAGCCCTATTGTAGGCTATAATCTCTGGGAAATGTATCCTTTTGAACTGGATAGAGAATGCATTATCACAAATGATATTAACAAAGCAATAACCATATCCAAAATTTATTTCTCCCGAAATGACACTATCTGGGTTCTTATCAGTTATCTAGCTGCAATGCAATGGGATGAATATACAGCACTTGCAGAAACATTTGTAGATTCCTCATCTATTGGAAATTATTTGTCTTATTTCTTCGTTTCCGCTCATACAACAGATCCATCAGTATATTATTGCTCAGTAGTTGATTCTGGTTATTCTATAGATAACATTGCCCCGGATGAAACACGTGTTTATATTGTCCAAAATGGAAGTAACATCGGTCTCAACTGGGATGAAGTGGGATATGGAACTTTTCAAGGGAATTCCTATCCGGAAATAAATGGTATCTGGTACAAGATATATGCTGGAGACTCTCCCGATTTTGTTTGTGATGAAACTCATCTTATAGATACAGTTACAGATTTGAATTATGATTATCCATTAACAGGAGAAGAAAAGAAATTCTTTAAGATCGTAGTTAGCGATCAGCCATAAGAAGATCGGTTTATCAAAAGGCTTGTGAGACCCGGGGAACCTGCAGAATATTTTTAATCAAGTAACTCAAAACCGCTGAAAAGGTTTGATCTGAGTAATCCTTACACGTAAACCTTTTCAAATTTAATTTTGAAGGGCGTAATGGACAAAAGTTTGTTGCTAAAAAAGGTGTTAAATATAACTACGTTAGATATTTAAGTGCGTATTTTTATTTAGGAGAATAAAAAATGAGTAATAAACAGTGTCCCAAGT
>JAUXFF010000217.1 GCA_030620155.1 Candidatus Cloacimonadota bacterium
CGCCCTCAATCCCGGTTGTGTCCACTATCCAGGTTGAACTAAAAATTTGTGATGTGAAAAAAAGCATTATACAAAATATATAAAATTTAGACATTTGTTACTCCTTTTATTTGACATCATTTATATATAATCATCTTATAAGTAATAACTTTCTTACTGTTGAAAATTCATCTGTAATTAACTGGATAAAATAAGCTCCGGAAAGTACTTTTCTTCCTGAATCATCGGTTCCATCCCAAACTATTGAATATTTAGAGTTATCTAATGATAGTTCTGAATTTAAAAAAGTGCGTATTATTCTACCTGAAATATCACAAATCCGTAAAGAAAAATGTCTATTGGAATTATTACTTACAGAATAATTAATAATAAAATTATTCTTGGAAATATTAGGATTAACTTCAAACACTAAATTATCTTTGTTTTTAGCATAAACTTTTTTAACACCTGAAATGTGATCGGTTTTAATAGCATAGACATAACCACCGTTACCCATTACAGATGCATGGACTGCTTTACTACCAGCCACTGCATATTCACCATCGTTAGAAATATCAACCGAATAAATCGAACCCGGAGATGAGTAAGAATAAATTGGGTTACCGGAATCCTGTTCAAAGACAAGAATATCATCACAGAGATTCGAAACATCCCCCCATGAACCGGCTATTGCTACTTCTCCATCAGGTGTAATCGAAACGGAAGGAACATAACCGCCACAGTTCAAATAATCCCACAGTGGTGTTACACTTGAACTGTCAAATATCGATACTCTTCCCGCATCACCGGTAGTTATTGTTTCAAGAGATCCGATTATTATTATTTTTCCACTTTCAGATACATCTACAGAACCAACCCAATTATAATATCCGGCAGTAGGTGGAATATAATAAGACCATTTTTGTTGATATGAAGAACCATTCCATGAATATGTGTAAAGATGACCATAATAATCACCACGACATATAATTTGCCCATCTGAAGACATAGCACAACAGCAAGATTCATAAGGATTCGAACATGACCATCTCAAATTTCCACCTTCAAAGACATAAGAATTATACCTTGTTACCAAAAAGATAATATTTCCATCTTCAGAGACATCGAGTCCATATACAGCTGATGATTCTGGTATTGCACAAGCCCATAAAGAATCACCTGTAAGAGCATTAAAGGAAAAGACTAATGCCATATCCGGAGAACCATAACTATTATAATATGCAAGAGTTAATTTTGATCCGTCCTCTGAAAATTTTATATGACTCGACCACATACTGGGTGGAAAACTTTTTTTCCATATTGGTATGTTTGATCCAGGTCTATAAACATATAGAGTATCTAAATAATCCGAATCATATATACTTGCTGCAAGTAAAGTGTCTGAATCATCTGACCAACTGTCAATACTTCCATATGGATCATCAAATTGAGAAAGTGAAAAATCCCAATTTGGTATACTGGAACTTATATCAAATAATTGTAATCTTTCATTATTCAGCCCCTGAAAAACCCATAGATATTTCCCTTCAGGAGTTATTGACACTTTTTCAGCAATTGCCGAAGCATCAGGATATTGCCATAACATTTGACCTCTATTATCTGTATTAATCATATAATTTCTTATTTCAATTCTGTTTTCTTCCGGGGATTGAATTGGAATAATTTGTTTTACTATTTTACAGCTCTCATCTTTAATTACTCTATTAATGCCAATGTCATTCAAATGCATTGGCATTAATAAAAGAATAATAATTATATTTAACATTTAAACCTCCTTTTATCTAAGCATTATTGCTTTATCAATTTTCTTAAAATCTTTTGAATTAAAATGTATAAAATAAATCCCCGGAGGTACTTTCCTGTCTGAATCATCGGTTCCATCCCAGATTATTGAATGTTGAGAGTTATCAGATGAAACTTTTGATCTGGAAAAAGAACGAATAATACGACCTGATATATCACAGATTTGTAAAGAGTAAGGTGTGTTTAAATTGGGATTATATGAACCTAATGAATATTTGATTATTGTTTTTCCTATAAATGGATTTGGAATTATTTCCAGATATGGAACACAGGAGATGAATTTATGATTTACAGCAACACCTGTCGGTTTAATAGAAAAACATGAATCGCTGACATCTTCATTTTGATTAAAACCCTTATCATAAGCAATTATCTTAACAAAGCAACTATCGGAATATGTACTTGGAATTATCCATTCATAGATAGAATCATTTGGTTCACCTGATGAGACAGGAAACCATATGTTTCCATTGTCAGTTGAATATAAAATTGAAACAGAGTCAATATCAATATTATCGTTAGCAATCCAGTTAATTTCACATGTGTCATCAGGTGAATAATTTTCACCACCATTAGGATAAATAACCTCAACAAAGGGAAGTGTTTTGTCATATATTCTGCAGTAGATATTATCCGTTCCTCTTCTATAAACAATCCATGCATTACCCAGAGTATCAAAAGCAATTTCAGGCCAGTAATCTCTACTTGATGAAGTAACAATTTCTTCCTCCATATCAAAACTTGTTCCATTGTACTTTGCAAGATAGATATTATAAACACCTGATTCATTATCACCACACCATACAACCCAGGGAAGATCATTCTCGTCAAAAGCAATAGATGGATATTTTTCTTGAAGTGTATCGGGAGTATTAACTACTTGTGGATTTGACCAGTTTGTTCCTTCCCATTTGGAGTAATATATTTCTCCCCATTGATAGTCTTTTTTAAGAAATTTGTACCATACGACCCATGGAACACCATTAGAAGAAAAAGCAATTTGAGGTTTGCAATCAAGATTTGTATCAGGAGTAGAAATATAACTTTCTATATCCCAACCAGAACCATTCCATTTGGTGTAAGAAATTTCACTTGTGGTGTCACTGTTTGAATCGATAATATCTTCACGCCATACAGCCCATGGATAATTTGCAGGTGATATTGCAATTGACACATCAAAATCAGAAAGCGCATCCGGTGTATTTATCAA
>JAUXFF010000151.1 GCA_030620155.1 Candidatus Cloacimonadota bacterium
ATCAGCAGTACCACCAATGTTGTATGCCCATTGAGCCAAGAGATTTGAACTCATAGATAATCCTATAATCAGCAATATAAAAACTATTAGCTTTTTAGTTTTTTTCATAAACCCTCCAGTTATTTTTTTCTAAAAACAAACTTATCTTATTTTCTTCTTCTTAATTAAAATCCACTTATATACAGATTTTAATTTACCTAAATAATTTTGAGATTTAATCTTTAAATTTAATACTTGTAATTTATTTTATCGAAAAAACGAAATAGAAATCGACCCTATTTTTTAGAGGGAACATATGAAAATTATTTGGAACGTATTTATTTCAACAAGTGTTTCAAGCAAAACAAAGCTCGTTGATATTCTTTTCAGCGATAAAATTCTGAAAATCTCTAACACCCTAATCTATCACAAAAAACTAAAAAATAAAACCAATTTCTTTATAATCCCTCCTTTTTTTTGATTGTTATAAACTCAAAAATAAATAAACTAAATTTACCAATATTAATCACTTCTATATAAAATCACTATATCATTTATTTTATGTAATAGTGTCAACAACTTTTTTAAAAAAGATATAAAAACGATAGATAGAACACGGATCACACCCCGTTAAATACAGCTTCGCTGTCCCTGCTTCGCAGGATTTCACGGGGTGAACGGATTAGACGGATAATCACGGATTTCTTGTCGCGGCGTAATGAAATGAAGCCGGATTTATTTCTTTGGGTTGTTAAGCTCTAAACTGGATTCGAGAATTAAGATCTAATTATGAATAGAACACGGAAAACACGGATTTACCCTGTGAAATAACAGCTTTGCTGTTCCTGCTTCGCAGGATTTCACGGGGTGAACGGATAATAACGGATTTTTTGTAATTTATTATGTATTTTTCAGTTTGTAGAAGCGTTGTGTTTCAATGAGAAAGGAAGAAACGGAGAAAGGGAGAAAGGGAGACTGGGAGACTGTGTGACTGTGTGATTATGTGACTGTGAGACTGGGAGACTGTGTGACTGTGAGATATTAAGGCACAAGAAAAAAGGTAAAAAGAAAAAAGGAATCCGTCTTCGTCCCGAAAACATTCGGGACTACGCCGTGACTAAAGAAAGAAAAAAGGAAAAAGAAAGAAGTAAAAAGTAACAAGCAGGGAAGTAATAAAGCAAAAAGTAAAAAATAAATAAAAATATCAAAAAATCAAGGTTAAAGAGATTAATGACAAGAAACTAGAGAAGAGAGACGGGAGAAACGGAGAAATGGAGAATCCGGCTTCGCTGAGCTACGCCGGGACAAGAAGGAGAAAGGAAAAAATGGAGGAAGGGAATTATGCATTGCAAAATACATCTGTCGGTAGCCGGAGTCAACTCTTTTCAACAGGGGAAAAACTATCTTACCTAGGTTCTTTAAGTGTGACTTAGAATACATTTATAAACTGTCATCCTTTGTCCTTCGTCCTTCGACAAAGCCTGTACTGAGCGAAGTCGAAGTACTCAGGATGACCTACGCTCCAGCCTTCTCCGGCAACTGCCGGATCCGGCTTGGTAGGCAGGGTGACAAATATTTATCGTTCGGCTATGAAAACATAAAAAGGGTTGAAATAAAGCCCCGCCCTTTATTCTATTGTTTGGAGGTTATTTGAGTATCAACATTTTCTTAACTTCAGAATGGCTGTTAGATTCTAATTTATAGAAATAAATTCCTGTGTCATATTCATCTGCAAACCATTCATAATCATGCATCCCAGCACTGAATTCCCTGGACTCGAGAACCTGTCCTTTTATATTATAAATTAATAATGTACCAACTTCCCCTTCCTTAATGTTAAAACTAATTGTTGTTGAAGGATTGAACGGATTGGGAAAATTACTTCTAAGGAATGTAACCTCCGGCAGGTCTGGAGTTTCTCCTTCTTCACCGAATACTACTGTCAAGATATACGGACCATAAGTGGCTGAAGACCCATCTAATTCAACGGTTTCGAGTAAATAGCTGTATGTTTCTCCATCTTCAATTTCTGTGTCTACAAACTCATAAACGACAGTTTCTGTGGTATTGGTGGCATACTGCTGATAAATGAATAAATCATCTCGATATAGATTAAAATGGTTCATATTGCTTTCGGATTCGGTTGTCCAGGAAATTAATACAAATTCGTTCAGAATAACAACAGCGGTGAAGTTGGAAAGAGTTACTGGAAGAGGAGTATCACCGGCATTCATGATTATAGGACTTCCGGTTGCTGTAACTGTTATTGCTTCATCATCAATATAAATATTATCAAATTCAGCAACACTATAAATCCTTGCTTCAATTACTAATCCATCCCTAATCCCTTCACCAGAATCAAAAGTCCATTGGTGAGTGAGTTGTTCCCAACCAATTCCTGATGAATATGTTGAATTCCCACCTGCAGAACCAGCATAAGAATCTATATCTGGACCACTTGTATAATGACCCCAAATCCTTCCAGAAGGATTTGAAGCAGGGGTCATATCATAAACATAAAAACTTGCATCAATAATATCACCATCAGTTAATCCATAAACCCACCAAACATAAACTTGTGGAGTACCACTCAGCGGTGTTTCAATAATTTTTAAACTATGAGTTCCTGTGTTTGCTTGTTCAGTACTATTCTCATAAATACAATTTCCATAAAATCCTAAAGCAGTTCCTCCATCTTCCCAACCATAAGCATCAGTTTGAGCGAAAACCAACGATGAGAGAAAAATAAAACTAAACAAAAATACCAACTTTTTCATACATCCTCCATTTTTTAATTGTTAAAAACTCAAAAATAAATAAACTAAATTAGCTAATATTAATCGCTTCTATTTAAATATTACTATAACGTTTTTTTTTAATAAAAGTGGCAGATTACTGTTTTCACACATGCCCTTGTTACATAGGGTAATTCCCATCGGGACGATGGGGTTACTAATTTACAATTTATTAAAAAAAAATTAAAAAAATCTCATTTTACTTTTTTGTTCAAAGTCTATAAGTAATAGACAAGTTTTAATCAGAAGATTACAAAACCAAAATATTTATAAATGAATTTCTTTGTCAAATTTAAAATTAATTTTTGCTATTTGCTTAATATCCTATTGCGTTAACTATGTTAAAAATAGGGAGATATAAATTTATAATAATCATCGCAATCATCAAACCCAGAATTATGATAATAAATGGTTCTATAATACTTGTTAAGAATTCGATTTTAGAATCAACCTCCTGCTCATATATGTCAGCAATATAAAACATACTTTCTTCCAGGTTGGAACTGGACTCTCCCATTGCAATTATCTGTCTGACTACCGAAGGGAAAAAGAACAAACCCTCAATGGATTCGGTTAGATTTTTTCCTCTTTCAATTTCCCTGGTTAATTTTTTTATTTTCTTTCTTATAAACCGGTTTTTGTAATTGGAATTTGAAATTTGGAATTTATAGAACATAGATAGAACACGGATGACGCGGATCATACGGATTCTCACGGATTTCTTACTTTTGTGGTTGAATCCGGAAGAAACTTTATAATAATAGGAAAAACGGTTTTTGTGATTGGAATTTGAAATTTAGAATTTATTTGTAATTTGCCTGCCCCGTAAGGAACGCAGTGACTGTACGGAGGATATTTGGGTTTTGGAATTTATAGAACACCAGCCTTCTCCGGCACCTGCCGGATTCGGCTTGGCAGGCAGGGTGATATACTCAGGGTGACAAAAGCTTATTGTTCAGCAGTGACAACAAAAAATCTTTTGTTTCCTGTAACTGAACCGTTCCAGAGAGTTACTCCTGAAACAGATCCAATGAAATCCCAACTTGAAAAATTTGCATACGGATCTGCAGAAGAATAAATTTTATATGAAGTTGCACCTGTCACTTCATCCCAGGAAATAGTAATTGTACTTTCACTCACAACAATATTAACATTTTCAGGTGTTGGCAAAGGACCTCCTGGAAGACCCTTCATAACAAATTTATCAACAGCCCAGGCAGTGGTAGAGCCTGCACCTGTTCCCGTAGAAATGTAATGAAATGCTATATAAAGCTGTGTTTCATTCGTATAAGCAGAAAGATCAATATCTTCTTTCCATTCCCAGGTATCTGAGCCGGGTAAAGGTAAATCTACAGTAACAGTTTGCCAGGTTGAACTTGTAGGATCACCGCTCCCGGGATACTCCACAGAAGCCTTAACCTCAAGTCCCGGAATAGTATCACCGTAGTTTGTCCAAAGATAAAAAGACATGGTTGGAGAGGTGTACAAAGAAAGATTTACACAGGGAGAAATAAGCCAGTCATTACCAGATGCACTTCCATAATAATTATTCACATACATATAAAAAGACCCGTCAGGAACTGAAGAAGGATAAGGAGAACCTGCATAATTGGTTCTTTCCCAGTCCTTATTACTTGCTTTATTGTATGTTGTCCATTCTCCCAAACCAGTTTCGAAGCTTTCGTTTATAAATTCAACAATATATGAAAACTCAAAATAAGCTTGAGAATTTTCTTCAATAATGTTATTATTCAAATCCTCAACATTATTTATGGTTATAGTATAGGTGATGTCAGTCGAGAGTGTATTTACAGTTAACAGGACTTTTGAATTATCCCCTTCATAGCCTTGTACAGCGGAACCTGGATTTCCAATTCCATTATTAATTGAGTAATTGGATATAGTTTCGGATGTTGTTTCATCTACGTTTTCGGAAAAATCTACCAGTATCGTATTCGAAGTCAATGCTGTAACATTTGAAATTGTAGGAGGAAAAATATCTTCAGGTGTCTCTCCTCCCCAGATATAATTTACATATTCAGGATGGTCGATAAATGGATTGCGATTGTTCTGAAAGGAGTACACTTTATCATTCCTGGAATTTTCCCAATCATCAGGTGGATCATCCAGATGCCATTGATACAGGGTCGAGAGTTTGCCATGTTCAGGAGCTGGTGAGGTTTCAACTGCATCTACAACTTCCAGGTCAAGTTCACCATTTTCACCCTCATAACGAACAGACATGTAGAATATCATTCTGGCTACATCGCCTTTCACAGCATCACGAGCTTCCCAGGAATCTTCATCACAATAACAACCGGTGGGACCATCACCATCAATATACTCCGTTCCACCATTGTCGAAATCCAGATTGCTACGGGCAGAATTCACAGAAACATCCGTGGGACGTATATGATGAGCATCAGTTCCACAGGGGCGATCATTATCAAAATCCCCATGAGATTTTGCCCATACATGCTCACGATTCCAATCGGAAACCCCACCGCCAAATTCATCTTTGGGTCTGCTCCAGCCGGTATATAGCAGGATCACGTTATCCGGATTATCCGGGTCTTCATCCGTATCCGGAAGGATATAATCCCGTAAAGCATTATAACTATGTTCAATATGGTCCTGGATTATATCGTTTAAAGCAGCTTTTAAAGAATCTCCACTCAAACCCTGAGCTGAATCGTAATATCCGGGAGGGATATCTGAGAATAGAGGTATAAAACCCACGATTATGAAGAAAAAGATTATATATTTTTTTAACACTTTAAAATTATCCTTGTTCCTGATTTATTAGCAATCATTTTATTCATATTTCTAAAGTCAATGATTATATTGTGTAGTATGGGAGACGGAGGTCCGGCTTCGCTGAGCTACGCCGGGACAAGAAGGAGAAAGGGAGAAAGGGAGACTGGGAGACTGAGTGACTGTGGGACTGTGGGACTGTGTGATTATGTGACTGTGGGACTGTGAGACTTTGTGACTGTGAGATATTAAGGCACAAGGAAAAAGGTAAAAAGAAAAAAGGAATCCGTCTTCGCTTCGCTTCAGGCTTCACTCTGTTACGCCCAGACAAGACGCCGGGACTGGACAGACGAGGAGATGGAGAGACGGGGAGAGTGTGAGAAAGGGAGAAATAATAAGTTAAAGTAAAAAAGTAAAAAGAAAAAAGAAAAAATTAAATAAAAATATTGTCTTGTCCTAAAATAAGTTGTCACTAATTGGAGGTCAAGATGAAAAGTAAATATTCTCAAAGATTGAGTATGAAGAGCAGGTGTTATAG
>JAUXFF010000065.1 GCA_030620155.1 Candidatus Cloacimonadota bacterium
ATTATATGTTTCTAAAAACGAAATACCTGTTAAAAGGATGACAGAAAGACTTTTAAGGAATGAGAGTTTAGCGCAATATCAATATTTTACTGATATAGAAAGGTCTGAAAATGAAGACGGTGGACCCCTAGCTGCCCGCGTAAAATTCTGGGGTCCGGATGTATTAAATGGAAAAGTTCACAGTAACGATGATATCTGGATACAATGTGCTGGAGGTGGAATTAACGATGGTTGGCCAACTTTTTATGACCAGGTTACAACAGCAGGAATATTCAAAAAACATCCTGGCGGGGAACACTTACCGGAAGTTGCCCCTATGGATCAGATTTTCCAGGGTCCGGAACCTGCATGGCAGGAAGAAGTTCCTCCCATCATCTTTGAACCTAATGCTGAAGACATTCGCCAAAACGGTGTTTGGCTTTTCGATGATTCCAATATAGATATTGCCTATGTGAAAATAGATGGGTCAGGTTATACATCAATGGTTGCTAATATTCAACTGGCAGAAATTAAAGAGTTTACGGTTTACAGCTGGTATCCAGCGGATGCAGCTCAAGCAAATGAAAAAGTATATGCAGGTAATAACTGGTTTGAAGAAGCTGACTCACTTTGGGTCAATCATGTACCTGTTTATGATACACTCTGGACTAATGGTCCCAGTGGATCAGTTATTAATCATTCCGTTTTTGTAAATGATTGTGAACTCTGGATAGAAGGAGAAATATCAGGGAAACAGACCTGGGGATGTTCCGACACTATCTATATTGTCGGAGATATTAAATATGAAGGAACACAACTGGGAGCACTACCTGATGATCCTGGTAATCTAAATCGCATGGATTATTTCGGCCTGGTGTCTGAAAAGAAATTAATAATCAGGTATAAACACAAAGATCCTGAAACAGGTGATATTATATTTCACAACTGCGACGATGTCTATATGTATGGAGCATATGCAGCTATTGGGAAAGGTGATGAAGCTTTATATGGTGAGATGGCATGTCATCATGATGGAATTTTTACTTTCCAATATCAGCATCCACACGGCTCAACCCCCAATTTTACTGCGTTGAGTCCGTATACTTTAGAGGAGACACTTTATACATATATAGATTTCCATAAATATATTTATCCAATAAACAATTATGTTCCCCCCAATATACAAGGTTTTAATTTACACGGCGCACCTCCACCGGATGGTTTACCCTGTGGTTATAATTATGAAGATCCTTTTTATATAGCAACATATCCTGACGCAAGTGAAGGTAATCCTTATTATAATTATACTGAACCTTATGGTACTGATTGGCCCTGGTATAACCCGGTCTGGTCTGAGAATCGCCTAAATATCGTATACGAAAGAGGTACTCTGCATATTTACGGTGCCATTGCTCAACGGCGTAGGGGGTTTGTACATCGCTCGGGAATTGATCCGTATAATCATCCGGACCAGTATGAATGGGATATAGATGAATACCATTATGACGGCACTCATCCGAGTACAGGTTATGCCAAAGATTATCATTACGATCAGCGATTTTTATTTGTTCAACCACCTGATTATCCACAAGTTTATAGAGGATGGGGAACTAATATATTAAGCTCTTTTGATGAACAGACCTGGTTTTTTAAAACACCAGGGGAATAAAAAAAAGATAATGTTTTTTAATCAATAAATAATAAATTCTGTGAGGTAATATGGCGAAAAAAAAGAAAGAGTCAAAATTCAAAGAATCAATAGGACTGGACATAGGATCCCATAGTATAAAATTGGTTCATTTGAAAAAGATCCATGACGGATTTAAACTGTTGAATTATGAAATCAAATCCACCATACCAGAGGGACTTGATTATACTCCTTCAGATTTATCTCCTGACCGTTTTGCTCCGGTTTTAGCCGGAATGTTCAAATCCTTAAAGATCCATACCAGGAAAATCAAACATCTTGTATCTTCCATAGGAGGAGATAACACCAGTATAAAGCAGATAAAAACGATTTTTCTTCCGGATGAGGAACTCGAATCAGCTTTGTTTTTCGAGGCTAAAAAGCATCTTCCCATAAGTGGTGCAGAAATGCTTTTGGATTATCAAGTCCTCAGTGTTGAAGAAAGGACAAACAATATGAATATTCTTCTTGCTGCTACTACTAAAGAATTATTAACAGAGCATTCCAGAATTTTAACAGAAGCTGGTACTGCTCCGGGAATAGTTGATATCGAATCTTTATCTGTTGCTAATTGTTTTGCTTTTAATTCTTATGCGGAAGAGGGGATATATATCATACTCAATGTGGGTGCACATAAAACAAATATGGTAATTTATGGTCCCGAAGCAAAATTCTTTGCCCGGGATATTGGCTGGGCTGGATATAGCTTCACTAAAGAAATTATGAAAAAGAAAAACCTTTCTTTTGAAGAAGCGGAGAAATTTAAGAAAGAGCATGGAATTAAAAAAGTAGAAAAAAAAGGGGATTCGGAGTCATTAATCTCATTAGACATTACAGAGAAATCAACTGTAGAACACATTGCAACGGAGGTTAAGAGGTCACTCCGGTTTTATGTAAAAGAAGCAGGTAGCAGTGATTTCAGAAAAATACTTCTGGTAGGAGGCAGCGCCAAACTTATAGGTTTTCCTGAATATATGGAAGAACAACTAAATATTCCGACAGAAGTTTATAATCCCTTTGTTAACCTGGAAATGCCTGAAAAATTTAAAGATAAACAAGACCCTCAGCTCGCACTTGCTTTAGGGCTGGCTATGAGACCGGAATAGAGGAGCTTCTATGAAACAATTATATTTCAAAATCAATCTCAATAAATATGGAGAATTAAGAAGAAAAATCGAACTTGATAAAAAGACGTTTAGAAATACTGCGTTAAGCTTTCTAATATTTACTGCTATTTTATACGGATTTGTACTTTTCTTGAATTATAATCTGGCAGGAAAATTAAATAACAGGAAAGAACTGTTGTCTAATATTAGAGAAGAAATAAAATCTTATCAGATTAGTGGTAAATATCTTTCATCTAAAGACCTGCAAAGATTAGCAAAAATAAGTACTCAACGTATTTTCTGGGCAAAAAAATTAGTTGCTTTATCAGAACAAACAACTGATAAAATCGCTATAACACACTTTTCTTTCAAAAATGATATTTTAAGTCTCTATGGTATAACTAAAATGGATAGACGGGAAAAAGAATTCGACCTCATAGACGACTTCATGAAAAAATTAAAAAATAATGATCAGATAAGTTCTGATTTCCCGGATATCAAACTTGTCAGATCGCGACGGGATTTTGAAAAGGATATTGAGATATTGCGCTTTCAGATTGATTGTGTAGGGAAAGAATTTGGTAAGAAGGAGGACCTGATATGAGACAGAAATATTTAATTCTCTTGTCCCTGATGATTTTAATATCAATACTTTTCTTTTACTTCAGCAGTGAAATAATTAGCAGTAAAGTAAAAAGAATTGCTCGTCTTGAGAGAAGGATAAAAGTTGAACAGGAAAAATTGAATAGCGCAAAAGTGTTAAATGAACAATTGCAGCAGTTTTCTAAAGTTATTATAAACAGTATTTCGGATGAGGACAAATTTACAACAGATGAAGCTAATGCATTTGTCAAGAAACTGGCCGACCTGGCTGATCTCTATAAAATAGCTGTTCATTCCATTGTTCCCAAAGTTATAACCACAGTTAGCAGGAAATATGCCGAAGAGCTTTATACATTGGAATTGAACTGTACATTTATACAAATGGGACAATTTCTTAGTGACCTGGAAAGTTTTGATAACATTATAAAAGTAAAAACCCTGGATGTTCGTCCCCAGTCTGTAGATAAAAAAGCTGTATATGATGAGAAACGGGTAACACATTACAAAGTTACTTTGGAAATTTCTGCATTTAAAATTGTTAGGGAGGGATAAGTGGAAGTAAAATATTTGAAAGATTTGATTATTGCTTTGGTGGTTATTCTGGTAATATCTTTTGGAGTTAAAGATTATTATCTTTATAAAAGAATAATAAAAGTCCCTGCTGAATCGAAGTATAAGAAAATAGCTCTGAGTGATAATCTTTTAAGGGAGATCCAGAATATTGAATATTCGATACAGGATAGGAAGAATTTTGTATTTACCGTTACGAAAGACCCATTGGAGCAGAACCTAATTGTTAAAACCAAAAAAGACCTGGAGAAACAATGGAGAGAAAAAATTGAAAGTATGGTTCGTTTAGAATCCACCATGCTTTCTGAACTGGGTGATAAAATTGCTTCGATTTCTTACTTGGGGGAGACCAATCATTATCAAGTTGGAGACTCTTTTGCATATGGTAAGATCACTGATATCCGTGAAGGTGAGATCACATATTCTTATGAAGGGAAAGAAAGAATACTGGGATTGCAGAAACTTCCCCCGAAACCGGTTGAGATCATGAATAAAAAATCAAAAAAAGATAGAGAATATAATTGGTAAAAATACAATCAAAAGGAGATTTGATGAAAACATTAAAATTAAGTTTCAAAAGGTTTTTTGTAGTTATTTTATTTGCCGGATTGCTCTTTAGTAGTTTTAGTCTATTTGCTGCTGGAGAGGATATAGACCTTTTGAACACGAAAGTCAGCATCGATGCTGAAGATGGTACGATATCTTATATTATTTCAACTTTGGCAAAATTAAGTAATTGTAATATTGTCCTTGCAATGGATACTGCTGCAGGCGAGAAATTGGAAGCAGAAGAAAAAAAGATTACGATCCATTTGAAAGATGTTCCTATCGAACAGGCTCTGTCCTTAGTTGTAAAATCTATAGGCCTGTCTTATCGTTTAATTGGTGAAAAAACTTTTATTGTAGGTGATAAAGAACGAATCGAAGAGGAAATTGGAGAAAGAACCTATATTATCTACTTAAATTATGTGCATGTAGAAAAAATAATTAAAGCTTTAGAGATTATGCCAGGTGAAGTGGAATCCATAGAAGGACAAAATGCGATCCTGATTAGGGCTAATCCTGAAACTTTTGCTGAAATAAGTAAGAGGATCGAAGAGATCGATGTCCCCCAAAAACAGATCGAAATACGAGCTCGAATTATTGAAGTTTCTGTTACTGAAGCTCAGAAATATGGTATCGACTGGTCTAAACTTAACTATCTTACCACAATAATAGCAGAAGATCCTGTAACTGCTTTAGGACTTGGACTTCCATATAATTACGATCAGGCAGACTTAACTTCTCCACATGGTGGAGAATCTGACTTTGGTGTATTACCTGATGATCAATATTTCCAGAAAATGGAAGATTGGAAAGATGTGGCACATTTCAGTAGACAGTTAACAGCTTTTGATATTACAATTGACTGGCTTTTAGAAAATAATGCTGCAAAACTCCTTACTGACACAAGAATTACAGCTTTAAATGGTGAAGAAGCTGAAATTCATATTGGTGAGATTGTTCCTTTCGTGGTTTTTGATAGGGATTTGAATCTTCAGGTTGAAAGAGAAGAGGTTGGTATTAAATTAAAAATACAACCAACTGTAAATTGTGAGGGACAGATTACAACGACAATTGAACCGGAAGTAAGTTCCGTAATGGAATTAGTCAGCGGTACAATTCCTAGAACTAAAGTAAGAAAAGTTACAACTACTGTAACAGTACCGGATGGTCAGAGAATTGTTGTCGGAGGTCTTTTAAGCTCTATAATTAAAAAGAAAACAAATAAGGTTCCCTTACTTGGTGATATTCCTTTTATAGGTTATTTATTCCAACATGTGGATGAAATTGTTGAAAATCATGACCTTATCATCGAGATTACACCTCGAGTTGTCAGTTTTGATGACCAGGAAGAATTTGAGGTTGATGAAAGACTTGAAAGGAAATTAATAAAAAGAAAATAGGAGGTTCTTATGAAAAAATTTAAATACATAATTATCCCGTTCTTATCTATCTTGCTGCTTTTATTTATTGGGTCTTGTGATAAAAGGACTTTAGATTATCCTGATTACCAAATTGTACATATGACAGCAGTACCGGACTTAATTTATGCTGATAATAATATTACTTTTTCAACGATATCAGTACTGGTAAAAGATGAAGATAATTTTGCCATAACCGGCGAGACCGTTACTTTTAGAGCTGATATAGGTTCAATTCTGAAAAATATTATTACTGATAGTTCAGGTGTTGCTGTAACTACTTTCTGGGATAGCGGAGATATAGGGTTAGCTACTATTGAAGCTTTTATATCCGATGTTTCAGCCAGTGTACAGGTTCTGATAGATTCCATTCCGAATATTGAATCCCTGGAATTTACTCAGATTCCGGCTAATTTAGATGTAGGTGAGATAGCTACAGTTAAAGCACGAGCAATGAATGAAATAGGCGTTGTATCTGACGGTACGATCATAGTTTTTGAAACAAGTATGGGTTATTTTCAAACCATAGATGGGATAGAGATTGGAGATATAGTTAGTGAACAAACTTCTAATGGTTATGCCACTGTTATCTTAAATGCCGGGACACAGTGTGGTCTTGCCACTATGACCGCTCAAGTTTCCAGTTACATTGCAACTCAGGGGATTCTTATCCATCCGGGTAATCCCAGATTCTTATACCTTTTCCCTGAAACTAATGTAGTTGCGGCTAACAGCGGAGAGACTGTAACGATAATTGCCCAGGTAGAAGATTCATATCATAACCCCGTTGAAAGTGGTGTGGGAGTTATTTTTACCACAGATTTAGGTACAGTTACGGAATTTGGGAATACTGATAGTATGGGAACTACTTTTACGGTTTTTTCTCCCGGAATTCAAGCAGGGATTGCACAAATCGATGCAGTAGCAGATTCCGCTACAGCTTCTACCTTTATTACTGTAACTTCAGATGATGTTCACTCAATTGTATTTGATTTTCTCGGAATAGTTGATATCCAGGTTCAGGGAACCGGTGGGCAGGAATCTTTCGAACTATCCGTAAGTCTTAAAGATATGAGCGGTAACCTGGTTGATGAAAATCTAATGGTTCATTTTGAATTATTAAACTATCCCGAGGGAACAAATATAAATAATGTTGGCATTTTCGATAGTACGATGTCAACTAATGGTCATGCGGTTGTTTCCATAAATAGCGGTGCGGAATCAGGCATTGTAAGAGTCAGAGCTTATACGTACGATTCTGAAGGTGAAGTTATTAGCGCCGAAAAATCTAATATTGTAGTTCATGCAGGACCTCCGAATTCAGCACAATTTACAATCAGTGGTCACGATACCGGTATAGATATGAGCGGTGGTATCTGGAGAATACAGGTTGCTGCTATGATTTCGGATTGCTGGGGTAACCCGGTTGACGATGGAACCGCAGCCTACTTTTCTCTACCGGAAGATCCTCCCTACGCCTACGTTGAAGCTGCTGCCTATGTAGGAAACGAGAATGTAGAGGGAGATTCACTCCCAGGAACTGCTTATACATTCTTAGACTATGACGGTGCTTTTACAAACGAAATTATTCAAATCATGGTTGAGGTTGGAGGTATAGAAACATATCCGGGTGAACTGGTTTTACCAATCCAGTTTGCGGTTATTGATATGGTTCCTGTTCCTCAACATTTGGATTGGGTCATACCTAATGATACATCTCCTAAAGAAACTGAAATTCGGATAACTGTTAATGATGGACAGAATAACGAGATTGATAACCAGGAGGTAGTATTTTTTACAACACTGGGAACACCCCTGGAACCATATCCTCCTGATACCGGAGATCCATATACCGGGTTAACCGGAGTTGTTGACGGCGTACACGGAAGACTTTATAAAGTTGTTCAATACCAAAAATATGAGTGTCCACCTCCGGGACCTGGAGGTGCCGGGTCAACGACAGGTACTGTTACAGCTCAAATTCTTGGTACTCAAGTTAGTAATAATACTACTATAATTTTGTTCAGGTATGTAGATTAATTTCTTAAGAAAATATCAGAATAAATTAAGGAGATTTAATGACGTATAATCCTCAATTTGCAAGAATTGGAGAGATACTTGTTCATAATGGTGTGGTTAATGAGGAACAGGTAAAAGAGGCTCTGGTTAAGCAGAACAACTTTGGATTGAAGATTGGAGAGACATTACGGAAACTTGGTTATTTATCTGAGATGGATCTGTTAAATGCTCTCTATCTCCAATTGGAATACGATATTGTTGATGAAGATAAACTTCTTGATCTTGATTCTAATATTGTAAAATTGATCCCTGAACCCTTCGCAGTCCAAAACAGGGTTATAGCTATTCGTGAAGATGGAGATGCTATAGTTGTAGCAATGACTGATCCTGAGAATATTGTTATTCACGATAGTTTGAAAAGGATCTTAAATAAACCTGTTAAGCCTATGTTAATAGGTGATTCAACCTTAACCGATACTTTAGAGAGATATTACAAGAGTATCAGAACAACCTCACAGGTAGAAGATGCTGTGGGTAGTTTTGAATTTGTTGCAATAGATGAAGATGAAAAAGAGATTTCAATAGACACGACAGATGAGGCAGATGCCCCGGTAGTAAGACTTATTAATTTAATGATTACAGAAGCAATAAAGTCAAATTCTACAGATATTCATATTGAACCCTTAACCAAAGAAACCAGGGTCAGATTTCGTGTTGATGGTGCGTTAAGGGAAGTTATGTCTCCTCCAATCGGGTTACATACAGGTATTGTGTCCCTGGTCAAAGTTATGTCGAAATTAAATATTGCTGAAAGAAGATTACCTCAGGATGGTCATATATCTTTGAGAACACCGATGAAGAGTGTTGATGTGCGTGTCTCTATAGTTCCTACTGTAACTGGTGAAAAAGTCGTTATGAGACTTCTTGATAAAGGTGAATTCGGATTTAGCCTTACTACCCTTGGTTTTACTAAGGATGACCTTGGAATATACAAAAAATGGATTCGTAGACCTTATGGTATCAATATTCTTTCAGGTCCTACCGGTTGTGGAAAATCAACTACCCTTCATGCAGCTTTGAAATCTATCCGTGATATCGAAACAAATATTGTTACTGTAGAAGACCCGGTTGAATACAGGTTAGATGGTATTACTCAAATTGAGACTAATGCGAAAATTGGACTAACGTTCGCCAGAGCACTACGTTCCGTGTTAAGACAGGACCCTGATATTGTACTCATAGGTGAGATACGAGATGAAGAAACAGCAGATATTGCTGTGAAGTTTTCATTGACCGGTCATTTAGTGTTTACAACCCTTCATGCAAATGATGCTGCAGCCACAATCACACGTATGCTGGATATTGGGATACCTCCATACCTTGTTGCTTCTTCATTGAACCTGGTTATGGCTCAAAGACTTGTAAGATTAATTTGTTCTCATTGTAAAGCTGATTATAAACCAACCGAAGGGGAATTGTTCGATGCCGGGATCAGTGAAGAGGAAGCAAAAGAAATTAAATTTAAAAGAGGTTCCGGATGCGTTCACTGTGATAATACAGGATATTCAGGTAGAACCGGTATTTTTGAAATTCTGGAAGTAACACCTGATATCAGAAAGCTTATTTTCGAAGGTGCAAACCAGGATATCATCCGGGAAGCAGCATTAAAGAACGGAATGAGGACGTTACATGCCAGTGGTTTGATAAAAATGAAAAAGGGTATTACCTCAATCAAAGAAATTATAAAATTTACTATTTCTGAGGAATAAATAATAGTTGGTAAATAAAGTTTTATAAAGGAAATTATATGTCAGGATTTCAATTCGTAATAAAAGATGCGAAAGGCGCACGTTCCGAAGGTGTATTAAAAGCTGCCACATTGGACGAAGCTATAGACAAGCTCACAAAAGAAGGCGCTACCATAATATCGGTAAAATCTACTGGTGAAGGGGCTTTTAAAGGAAAACTCTCTCTCTTTGACAAAGTAATGCTGAGCATTTATAAATTAAGAACAGGAGTCGGATTAAAAATTCTTGTGTTCTTTACACGTCAGTTAGCAACTATGTTTTCTGCTGGTTTAACTATAGAAAAATCACTTACAAACCTGGCAAAAGAAGAGAGAAGTAAAAAATTCAAGAAGGTTCTGGAAAAACTATCAACAGATATAAAAAAAGGATTTAGCTTATCTGAAGCCATGGAACAACATCCGGGAGTCTTCAATCCACTTTATGTATCTCTAGTTAAAGCCGGTGAAATTTCGGGAACTTTGCATACGGTTTTGGATGAACTTGCAGAATATCTCGAAAAAATAGAAGATATACGTAGAAAAGTTTGGTCAGCCCTTGCATATCCTATATTTATTTTATGTTTTTTAGCAATTGTGGTCTGGGGACTTTTCTATTTCATAATTCCCATGTTTGCCGGTGTTTATGAGAGTTTCAATGCTGAATTACCAGGTCCTACTCTTGTAGCAATTGCTGTTAGCAATTTTATCGTAAACAATGTATTCTTCGCTTTTATGATAGTTCTTAGTGCAGTGATGGCGTTCTTCCTTTTCTATTTGTCCGATAAAGGAAGATATTTAGTGGATAAATTTATACTTAAGTTCCCTGTATTAGGTACACTTATGAATAATTCCATAATGAGTAAATTCTCACGCACATTTAGTATATTAATGTCCTCAGGAGTTCCCATTATGGATACCCTCGAACTTGTGGAAAACGTTGTCCAGAATGCTGTAGTTGAAAGTGCTGTGAGAAAAGCAAGAATTATGGTTAGAGAGGGTTATAGTGTTGCCGGAGCTTTTAAAAAAACAGGAGTGTTTCCGCCCACTTTGTTGCAGTTAATTGCGACAGGAGAGGAAACAGGGGATATGGATAAGCTTTTGGCAAAAGCTGCTCAATTCTTCGAAAAACTGGTTGATTCTGTTATTGATAGACTCACTTCTCTTATTGAACCCATTCTAATTATTATAATGGCTGTATTTGTTGGATCAGTAATAATTACAATTTATCTTCCGATCTTCAAATTAGGTCTGGCAATTAGTTCAGGAATGAAATAAAAATAAAATTAATAGTAGGGGTTTAATTTTTTAAACCCCTACTTTTTTTAGGTTTGAATTTGGCTGAGCTAACGCTAACTTATTTCTTTATCTTTCTGGTAGGAGCTTCCTTCGGAAGTTTCTTTAATGTTTGTATATATAGGATACCTTTTAAAAAATCAATTGTATTTCCTGCTTCCTGCTGTCCACAATGTGGACACAAAATCAAACCTTTGTACAATATTCCTATTCTCAGCTATATTCTTTTAAAAGGACGTTGTAAAAATTGTAATACTAAAATTCATTGGTTTTACCTGGTTGTTGAAATTATTACTCCTGTAATTTTTCTTCTTTTGTTTATACTTAATGACAATCAATTTTCTATTATATTTTTTAAGTATCTGCTGTTATTATCTGTAAGTTTAATTATTTTTTTTATAGACCTCTTCCATAAAATAATTCCTGATATACTTTCTTTACCTTTGATTGTAATTGGCGTTTTATTTTCTATATTTCCACAAACAGATGTTAATTTCAAATCCTCGTTATTCGGTTCTCTATTTGGGTTTGTTATTTTTTTAATAGTCGCTCTCCTCTTCAGAACGATAACCAAAAAAGATGGTTTGGGAGGAGGAGATATAAAATATATAACTGCGATTGGAAGTTTTTGTGGATTGCAGGGGAGCATTTTTACTATTATACTTTCTTCGGGATTAGGTCTGATTACTCTTATGATTATCAGGCATAATTTAAAGAAAGAATTCCCTTTTGGTCCTTTCCTGGTTGCAGGAACTTTTATTTATGTTTTTCTAGGACAATATATAGTAGAAAGTTATCTTAAACTTTTCTAACTTAAATTTTTTTAAAAATTAAAACTTTTTTCAATTTCAATCCAAATTGGACTGAATTATGCACTATTTTTTGTTGAACTAGTTAGAATCTGTCTGTAGAGTAGGAAATTCGATTGTCACACTGAGTACTTCGGTGAAGCCTGTATTGAGTGAGGTCGAAAGGCTTAGGATGACTCTTAATTCCTTAAAAAACGACTTTACAAACGGGAACTAATAAGTTTCATATAAAATAAATTGTATTTATTTGAGCGTTAACCTTCGGTGTTATGAATTAGTGAGTTTAAAATTTTAACAGGGAGGAACAAATGAAAAAAATCATCATTTCAGTTTTCTTATTACTTTATTTTTCCTCAGGTTTTACCTATTCATGGGATAGCATTGGTCCTGAGGATATTGATGCTAAAAACATGTGTTTTAGTGATACTGGAGAGTATTTTGAAATTATCTGTGCTTCCAGTGGATTCTTTATGTATGAAGCACAGGACTGGGTAAATTATTCCTATGGAGGTTTACCTGTATGGTCTGTTCATTCGGTTGAAAGTGAAACAGGTGACATCATAGTAATAATGGGAGATGGAAGTGATTCGGATGGAATATATCTTTTTGATTTTGAAACTGGCGAGTTCAGTATACTCTATTGGATCATGAATCCGCACTTTTTAGTAAAGTGTGAAACAAATGGTTACTATTATGTCGGAGGTGAGGAAGGCCTATTAGTTTCTGAAGATGGATTAGATTGGGAACATGTTGAGTATTTTAACTATATTAATTGTGAGGCAATGGCTTATTATGAAGAACATCTAATTGTATCGGCAAATTGTTATTTATATTATTCCGATAATTCAGGTCAAGATTGGTATGAATCTGAATCTTATGTATGGATAAGTGATATGGTTTTTGATTTTAATGAAAGATTATACGGGATCTTTCCTGATATGTCCTGGTCTTCCGG
>JAUXFF010000214.1 GCA_030620155.1 Candidatus Cloacimonadota bacterium
AGGGGAAGGCGGATTTTGCAATGGAGGTTCTCCCTGGGATGGGAACAAACCTCTTGAATCGGGTGGTTCCGGTATCCATACAGGAAGTAACGGATCTGCGATTCTGACTGACTCTTCGCAAAACTGGGAAGTTAATTCGCTGATTGAAATTTATGTTTACAATTTATCGGACAGTAGTAAAGGTCAGATCACGGCAAATACTGCAAACACGGTAACAGCAATTTTATCCGGTGGTACAGATAACAATTGGGATTCAAATGACCGGTATAAAATTACAAACGGATATCCATGCAGGGACCAGATTGGGCGATCTACGGATGAATATCTGTGGACTGATGAAACACCATATCCACCCCAGGATTATAAGCCGGCTTATTCATGGAATAATAAGTATGGGGCAGATGATGTGAACTTTAGTATACATAATAATTGTCATGCTCACATACAATCAGGCAGAGATTATTTTGATAATGTCCAGAAACCAAACTATACACCCTATAATTATCCTCATCCGTTGATTACCAATGGTACATTTCATGAATCTGTTATAAATGTCTATCCCAATCCCTGCCGGATTTATGAAGGAGAGAATATAATTACATTTTCCGGTGATTTGAGTTCCGGTAATGTAATTAGGATTTATGATATTAATGGTAGGTTGGTACACAATTCAGGGAACCTTACGAATAACAGCTACAGATGGAATGTGGGTAATATATCAAGCGGGATATATTATTATAAAGTCGAAGGTAATAATAAAGCGAAGGGCAAGATTGTAATAATAAGATAAAGAGAATCGAAATGGATAATAATAAAATAATTACTGCCATGGAAGATTATCTGAAAGAAAATAAAATACAGGAATTTATTGAATATTGCAGAAATAATGAAGTTCCTGAAATCTACGAATTATATTATCAATCCCTTGTAATAGATAATGAAGAAGAAAAAAAGAATATATATGATAAAATTATTATATCATGCAATAACATGCAGAGAAAAATGGGAATAGATTCAAAAATAAATAATGATTTTCTTTACATCAATACCTTAAAAAAGCAAATAAATATCACAACAAATGTTGAATCAAAAATAAATTTATATACACAACTGGCAAGGAAATATAGGTTTTTAATTTTTTCTGCTGGAATGGAGTTTAGAGAAAAATCGATAAAAACTTATAAAATATTATTGAAATTATCAGAAAGCTTGGGGGATAATAAAACTATAATGGAAGTTTATGGAGGACTCGGAAGAAGTATAAAATTATCTAAAAAAGAAGAAGATCTTTTACTAGCAGTAAATTATTTTGAAAAAGAATTAAATATTGCAAAAATATATTTTGATATAGAAACTGAGACTGAAAGAAGCTCAAACCTAGAGATTTGTTTAAGGGATCTAAGCAAAATAGTTGCCGAAAATGACAAGAAAAAGGAATATTTAGAAGAAGGACTAAATATGTCTTTAAAATATTTAAAGATAGCAGATGAAAAGGGGATGAGAGGAGAATATGCTAATAAATGTAATAATATAGCTGAATTTTATTTTCTTATTTCATTACTTAATGATAAGGACAAAAAAATAGATATTTTGGATTTATCATATAAATATTATAAACAGGCTTATAGATATTGGCTGGGTGTAAATTGGGATGGTATAGGAGTATCTTTATTGGGTATATCAGAAGTATTACTTGAAAAATCTAATTGTATTGAAAGTAATACTTTTATTTCAGAGGGAATCGAGATGGCTGAAAATGCTGTTTCACTTTACAAAAAACTTGGTAATAAATATAGTGAAGGTTATGGATATTCAATTTTATCTGAATTTTATAAAATCGATGAAAAATTTGACGAATCAAAAAAATATAATAGATTAAAAGAAAAAATAGAAAAGAAATTGGGAATGAATATATAAGGAGGAAATATGTCCGATCCAAGAAATTACTGGGAGCATTGCTTTAAGAAAATAGACCCGGAAACTTATAATTTTTCCAGGAGTAAGCCAGCCACTATTCTTGCTGATTTTTGTGAGAAATATTTAAAAGATGGAGCTAATGTTCTTGACTTAGGCTGTGGTGGTGGGCGTAATGCACATTATTTAGCCCAACATGGTTACGATACCTATGGAATTGATATTGCCAAAGGAGCAGTTGAATTTTGTCAGAAACGATTTGCACGATATAATCTTTCCGGGATATTTAAACAGGGAACATTTGACCATATCCCATTTGCTAATGACTATTTCTTAGGTGTGATTTGTATAGCAGCATTGGATCACATTACTCTTGAATGTGCTCAGACATCGATTATTGAAATTCGTAGGGTATTGATTGAAAGCGGAACAATTTTACTAACCTTTGATCCTCCGGATACGGACGAAGATATCCTTGATGAAGCGGAGGTTCTACCTGATGGCACACTAAAGTTCATTCGAGGGGAACAGGAAGGGATGTTGTTTCGCAGATATAAGGATGAGGAAATTAAATCACTACTGGGAAAGCAGAATATCATATCGTTTGACTATACTGAGGATGGAGCACGGGTAATTGTTTGCCGTTAGTGTTTACTATAGGGATCAGGCTGGAAATTGGAATTTAGGATCGACAGATTATAGAAGAATTACAGGAGGAAGATATAATAAAGGAGAGAGTATTAGATAAGATATATTCAAGGGTGGAACTTCCCCAATCCTTTCCGATCAAGTACGGAGATAATGTATTCATTACCTATAGGAGGGAATGTAGAGATTGTTATATATAATGTAATAGGACAAAGGATAAGGACACTGGTAAACGGTCATCGGAATAGTGGTTATTATAGGATATTATGGGATGGAAGAGATGATAGGGGTAGGGAAATAGTAAGTGGTATTTATTATTATAAATTAAAAACAGAAGGATATAAGAGTAGGAAGAAGATTGTAATAATAAGATAAGGAGTAAATTATGGATAAAAGGCATGAATGGAAAGAAGAGGTGGAAATCGCAACGGGTGAATTGATTACCAAAGTGAAGGAATTATTAAAAGAGGGGAATATAAGACGGTTAATAATAAAAGATATGAACGACAAGAC
>JAUXFF010000126.1 GCA_030620155.1 Candidatus Cloacimonadota bacterium
GTCCTTTTCTATAGGTTTCCAAACCAAGTCCACCACCGATTGAGAAAATTCTAAAAACATCACCTTTGTTCGCACCAATAATGTATCCGTAATTATCATAGGTTTTCACACCAAGAATAATTTTTTTGAAGAATTCTTTCCATGGATCAGGAGTCTGGAAATCGGTTAAACTCAGCAAACCTTCATCTACAACAGCAATAGTGAACTGAGTTTTCGTTTTGTCTTCAGTTTGGATTTTACAGGTAAATTTTTCGTTTGGATGTAATTTTTCAGGTAAATTCAGAGTGATTTCCCGTCTTGTTTTTTCATCTTCCACATTAATGGGAATAACCCCGTACATCCTGATGGGTCGGTCGTTGTCGGTCTGCTGATGTGGTTGAATTACAGAAATCGAACAATATATATTCGGCAGCATTTCTTTGGTTATTGGAATAGAAATATTTCCTGTAGTTTGTTTCTTGCCCGGTTTATACCAGTAGGAATCAATGATCTTATCACCCTTTTCAATAGAAACCAGGATCATACTCTGGGAAGGGACAGGAAAAGTAACTTCAGCTTTTTCCCCGGGATGATAAACAGGTCTATCTGTTTTCAAAGTAATGGCTCCGGCATTTTGCATTCCACCTTTAGTTCGTCCCCAATATGAAGCATTGAAAAACCTGGAAGCAGTATGACCTTTCCCGTCTTGCTTGTTGTGAGATACTTCTATCAAATATTCACCCCATCTTTGAGGAATAAATTCAAATTCAACAGGTTTAGCCTGGGATAATATTTTTTCTTCTCTGAGCATTTCGGTTTCAGTATCGGATTTGAAATGCAACCTTGCCTGATTCCTGTTATCGAATTCCCACCACCAATAACTATTGTTCCTATAAATACGCACAACAAGCTCTTCTTCTGTTCGGGGATTACCTTCATCATCCAGGAGTATGACGTTGAAGTTACTTGGTTTACCTATTTTAACCCAGGAATCACTTCTGCTTTCAATTCCAACATAATACTCAAAAGGATCTAAGGGTAGATAGATCTTCTTTTTACTGCCTCTACCCCCTTTTTCCAGAACTTCAGCATCGAGTTTTACGATAATACTCGAAGGGGCATTTGTAAGATCAGGTACCTTCCATTGAACCTCAACTGAACCATTCTCGTCTAATAAATTATCGAACAAAGTGTAGTTTTGTTCTTTGAAATCAATTGTTGCATCATTAAAAATGTAATTTACATATTTCTTATTTTTAAATTTTTTATCTTTATGATATAAAGTACTTTTAAGGGTTGCCTGAAGACCTGAAGCCGGATTACCAAATAAATAATTCGCTCGAAGGTTTATTATAAATACATCATCTTTAGCTTTAATTTGTTCCTTTTCAGGTTCAATAACTACTTTTAAGCGTTCAGCAACAACGGTTTCAATCTTTAGATTATGGGAAAATCGTTTACTTCCGGCTTTCACCTTTAGATTCCAGTTCCCTGTCATATCAGTTGGTTGGGTAGTATAGGAAAAATGATAAAATCCATCCTTACCATCTTTTAATATGCGTTCAAGGATCTTTTGATTCTGCGGATTAAATATTTCTACTTGTACCGGATGATTTTCAGGAAATGTATTATCCTGATTACGGAATATCATGGAGATATTGATTTCATCACCGGGACGATAAACTCCGCGTTCTGTATAAATAAATGCTCGAGTTCCTTTTGTTATATCACTAACACCCTCAACATCAAATGTTGAAAGATTCCACGCCATTTCATTTAATTTCACAATGCTTTGTTGACCCTTATATAAAGCTTGGATAAAGAATACATTTTCTTTTGTAATCGGGAATTCAATGTTCCCTTCAGAATTTGTATAACCTTCAGTAATTACCTGGTTCTGATAAGTTCTTAAAATAACCTGGCAATTGTTTAAGGGCTTTGTTGTTAAAACATCATTTACATAAATTACGTGTTTTTCATCCGATTTTTTATAAGTTAATCCAATATCACTGATAACGACAGGTTTATAAACTGTTCCATGTCTATAGTAATATCCATTATTACGGGGATTAGAATAATAATCGTAGCGATTACTGCTGCGGCTGGAAACAGCACGATATAAAGTATCTTTTTTTGTGAAATTAAGCCTTACCAGGAACAAACCTTTTTCGTTTTCAGGAATCAAAGAACTCAGGTCTAATTCGTGTTGCAGCCATTTATTGCGGATTTCACCTATTTCAAGCTTTTTATTTATCACTTCAATACCAACTCTGTCCATCCGATAATAATTAAAATCGCTCCTGTTTTTACTACAATCCAGTTTCTGGTCTTGTAGGAAAAAGCATAAATTTGATTCAAAAACTTTATTTATCGTGAGATGAACATTTCTCAGGTTTAAAGTTCTGAAGCGTATTTTTCGTTCATTTGAAGAAGGCAGGAATACACCATCCTGGGAGAAAATAATCTGCGGCTTCTGGTCATTAAAGGAAAATTCTTTTGTATATTCTTCTTTAGTTTTGTTTCCAAAAATATTCTTTATACCTTTTGTAACAGTAATATTGTATCTTTTCCCAAAAGAAAAATTTCCTGTTCCTAATATCCTTTTCCCGAATTTTTGTAATTGTAATCGTACATCAGGTTCTACTATAACCAGACCGTTTATATCCTGTTTACGATCAAGTTCATCTGAAAACTCGATCTCAATACTGGGACTCTTCTCATCATAATTTCTCATAACCTGTATGACTTTCATTTCATGAAGAGTTTCCAGGCTAAATTCTCTGATAAAATTCTCTGATAGATTTAAGGGCTTTTTGTTAATATTCAATTTAAAATTCTTTAAAGTATCATCTCTTTTAATAATTTCGGATGAGAACTGGTAGGTATATTCGTTATCTTGTTGCCAAATAATGCTAACTATCGATCCGTCTAACTTTAAAGAAAAGGCTTTTTCCAAATCACTTAATTTTGCAGGAAGTGAGAATTCAACCTTTCCGCTATATCTCATTTTTTCGTGTTTTTCATCCTGTGGAATAAAATCAGCTTTAAAATGAATAATTTCTCTTCCTGCAACCCGAAATTTGAAACGTAAAGGTTTGATCTTTGCCTTTTCCTCTATAAGATTGTTAATGTCGAGTTCACCGGTATAAACCTGTCTTTCCTTTAATGGAGTGTGGGGAATAAATTCCAGTGTTCTTCTATCTTTCCAAATGGCTTTCCCCTTAATTGACGGTGAAAATGAAAAAACTCTTTCCTTTTCTTCTTTACCAACTTCCTGCGGATCGATCATACTGGAAACAAATTTAACTCTTATCGGGTCTGTCGGTTTGATGGTTCCGGATACTATAGCACTTACATACCTGGCTAAAATATGTGTATAGCTTTTATCTTCAGCTTTAATATCATATTCCGGTTTTTTCATTACGTAACCTTCTTCGTGTTCGGGTTTCTCCTTTTTTTTAACACATCCGAAATTGAAGGCGAGAGAGATAATGATCAGAATTAACAGACTTAGTGTAAAATAATTCTTTTGGAATTGTTGCATGATTTCTCCTTATCTATTGATCATTCACCAATAAAATCTTTTATAAATTTAATGAACTGCAAATTGCTGTTGATGATGGCAGTTCTGGCTTCATCATCTAATTCTTTATCAATATTTTGAGCTTCTACGAGGTATTTTTCAGCATCAATTATTAAGGATTTTTCATTTAAGAAGTTCTTTTTCACTTCTTGGATATAAACATTTTTATCTTCACCGGGTTTCATCGATTCGATTTTTCTCATTCTTGTGTTATAGTCAGTTCGTTTTTTAAATTCCTCAATAGAAAAATAACTAATATTGTTATATTGCCAGGCTTCAATGTCTTTTCGATTTAATTGATTTGCAAAAAAAGCAGCTTCCAAAAGGTATTTTTTTATCTCAATAATATCGTCTTTTTGTTTCGCAGTTTCCAGGTTAGCTTTTGCGGTATTATAAGCAGTCCATAGTCCTGCTGAGGATTCGGGAATTTTTTCTGTTTCTGATTTTTCTAAAGATTCCTTTGTAGGAATTTTTTTGTATTCAGGAGGTTTCACCGAATCTATTTCTGTTACTGTTTCCTGAACCTGCGTTTCTGTTTCAGGCTGCTTGATAGTCTCTTTTTGTTCAACTGATTTTTTTGAGCAGCTAAGAAATAAAGCTAAAATAATTACTACAAACCAAATATTTTTCATATTCTTCTCCTTTTATACCTTTTAAGTTCTAAGTAAGAAAATGTAAAGATGAAAATAAAAAATTTTATAATTGTCAAATAATTTTAGTACTATGGTTATAAAAGTTTACTTTCAATATTTTGGATTATATAAAAAAAAATTTGCGAAACTTTTTAAAAGAGATTTATGAAGATAAGTTTCGCAAAATTATAGTGAAAACGAAACCTGTAATGTAAAGGGACCTGTTTACCTGCCTTTTTAGTCGCCTTTGGCGATTTGGCATGGCCTGGTCGCTGATTTAGACAAACATAGTTGATGATACTTTCTCGACCTAGCAGGTCGAGTTACGTTCGACCTTGGAAGCATGCCATGGCGACATGCCGTGGGTCGAGTTACATTGTAAAGCTATTTTATAGATTGAATGAGCAACCGAAATTCAGATACCTCTGGTTAATATCACCTTTGGAAATTAATTTGCTATCCATAACAGAACAATCAAACCTCAAGCTTTTCCAGAGATATGATAAACCAAAGGTGACGAAATATTGATCATAAGATACATCATCGGACCAATAATCATATTCTTCATCTCCAACAGTAATTGTTTCATCCAGATCTCTATAATCCATTTGCGTAAAGAATCCGGTTCTCAGGGTTAACACATTTTTATATGAATACTCTAATCCAAGATTAAAATCATGTCGATCAAGAAGTTCATCATATACGGAATCATTTGAATAATTATAATCGAGTAAAATACTTAAAGGAATAAATGTCGGTTGATATTTTATCCCGGCACCTAATTCAGCAGGAAATGTATTTGCTTCAAATTTTAGATCAGCATAAGGTTCGTCATAATCTTTTTCAATTTCCTTTTTTGCCTGCGGTAATAAAAACATGCCTAAAGATAGATTTTTCTCTGGAAAAATTACAAAGCCAAATCTTGGACGGACAAGTGTAAAATTTACTTTACCATGAAGGATATGGGAAATCCCTCCCTGCCCAAGCATAGCATACGGTTCATTCGACCTATAGGATTGGATTTGAACCCCAAGCCCAACTTTTAAGAAATTCTTATAAGTATATATTATGGGAACTGTGATATTTTTTATTGAAGCTTTCAGATGGAAGTCCAATGAATCAACTAAATTATCATTATAATAGCATGGCTGGATATATGAAAAATCATAACTGTCTTTTCTGTAATATATTACGCCTGTTTGAAAATTATTCAGCTTTAATCCGATCGCAGAAACAAATCCTGTTTTATAGTTATCAAAGCAGAGATCAGTGTTCGATTCGGTGTATTCAAGCCCTTCCTTGTTCACATACTCATAATAAATTTGCCAGGTCCTGTCTAAATCCATTGCTGCCGGGTTTAAGGTCGCTAATGAAATATTACCCTGGTCAGCTATTCCTGTATACCCTCTTCCACTTGCCAAAGTAGATAGTCTGTTATTCGAATAAAAACTAAAATAAGGATTAAAGCTCATTTCCGTAGCATCTACCTCATAAGTAACAGAAAAAAGATAACCCGGAATAATAATAAAAATCAGAAGCAACATCTTAATAGTACATTTTTTTTTCATTTTTCCTCCCTTTAGTCCCGGCGTAGCCCCGAATGTTTTCGGGACGAAGCCGGATTGTCCCAGCGTCGAAGATGATGATACTCATCATCACCTGCTTTTGAAGCCGGACTATTTTTTATTTTTTTAATAATCACCACATATCCTAACGCGTACATCACTATCATCATTGTCATCCATATCAATGGCAAAAACACTCCAGTGTATGTTATAATTTCCCATAATTGTATGCTCCAATAAAAATACTGTTCTGAGCAATTAGCTGTTAATAAAACAGGAAAGAGAAGATCAACAGATATATAATAGATTTAAATTGTTTGTTCATAAAAACCTCTCAATTTTAATATCATCTTCTGGATTTTACTAAAATAAATGTGAGTAATTGAGAGGTTGAAAAACGGATGTTTAAGTTAATCTATTTCAATCTCTCAGAAACTTATTCCCCCAGAACAAAGCTTCCTTAACACATTTACATTATAAATAAAAAATTAAATCCTCATAATTCTAAGAATGCTCTTAAAACCGTATAAAAGAATCCCTTTCATAATTTTACCTCTTAAATATATCCTGTATTATTAATGCAACCACTGTTCCAATCAAAATGAATTTCAAATATTACAGGATAAAACCAAGAAAGAAGTATAATTATATACTGATAAAAGGGTTCTACACTGGTCAATTTGTGGATAAAATCTAACAAAATCACTTTGGAATTCAGCAAGTAACTAGGTTCAGATGTTCGACTACGTACAATAAACGTCTGATAACGTACATTTTTTCTTTTTTAACCCTGAAAAGAATAAAAGGAGACCTCAGTAACGATCGCAAAGCAGCCACGTCATCCTACATTGTAAAAGTTTTACGTTATAGGTAACACATCCGGCAGCTGCCGGAAAGCATTCCTTTGCAGGAAGCCGTGCCTTCGGCAGACAAGCTTCGGAAAGACCTCCAACCGTTGAAAAGGTTCACTTGAAAGAATTCCTCTGTCAGCAAACCGTTTTCAAGGTTTTTCTCAATCTTACAAGACTTGACTCGCAGCGATCCGGCAGTTGCCGGAAAGTGTGAGTCGAGAATTGCTGATCACAAAGCAACTAATTCTTCCGACATGGTAAAAGCTTTGAGTTACCTTCTGTATAAAGTCTTTCGCAAAGCAGCCACGTCATTCGACATTGTAAAAGCTTTGAGTTACCTTCTGTATAAAGTCTTTCGCAAAGCGGAGCTTTGCGTTACTCGTACTTCAAAGCATCCACAGGATTCAGATTCGCTGCTTTGACCGTTTGGAAGCTTACTGTGATTAACGCTATTCCCAGTGCAATAATGCCAGAAACAACAAATATCCAGATGTTGATATTGGTACGATAAGCAAAATTCTGAAGCCATTTATTCATTAAAAAATAAGATAAAGGCCAGGCAAGAATGTTGGCAGAGAGCACCCAAATGGTAAAATTTTTAGTTAGTAGAAACACAATTGATTTTACAGAAGAACCCAGTACTTTTCGAACTGCAATTTCTCGTTGTCTCTGTTGTGTAGCAAAAGAAACCAGCCCGAAAAGACCTAAACAGGCAATTAATATTGCCAGACCGGAAAATACTGCAATATTTGTA
>JAUXFF010000179.1 GCA_030620155.1 Candidatus Cloacimonadota bacterium
ACTGATGGAAATGGAGATAATTCTTTAATTATAGATATGGGTTGTTATGAAGCAGGAACAGTAACTGATCCTGGTTTTATAAGCGGAACAATTTCTCTAACTGGCGGAACCGGAAATGTGGAAGATGTAAATGTAGGTGTTGGTACTACCGTTCATCCCGATGAAAACGGTGATTATTTAATTACAATTGGGACAGGTGCTTCACCATATGATGTCACAGCGTGCTTAGACCATTATTATCCACAAACTATTTATAATGTTCCAATAGAACCTGGGCAAATTACTGAAAATATTAATTTCGAATTAGAACACTTTGAACCTGAAGATGTATTGACCATTTCTCCTGATTCATTAACATATTTAACTATAAATGAAGTAACTAATGGACATGAAGTAAAGCTTAAAAACATTTCCTGCTTTGATATTTGGATATTTAATTTGTTTACAAATACGTTCTTTTTTTACTATTATCCAGATGATCTATTCCCCTATGAATTAAGCCAAAATGATTCTTTATTATTTACATTCTATATGGCCATCCCGACTGATTTTAGCAGATTCATAGCATACGATACTCTATATATTGAAACAAACCAATATATGTATTCGATACCAATAATATATGACACTGATTTTGTTGATGTTTCAGATGAAAACATTTTATCCAATTCTTTAGAATTATATCAAAATTACCCAAATCCTTTCAACCCAACAACAACTATCAATTATCAGCTTTCAGAGAATAGTAATGTAACCCTATCTGTTTATAATATCAAAGGACAAAAAGTGAAAGAATTTCTCATTATCTCACCCTCTCCCGGTCACACCCTCTCTGTTACCTGGGACGGAACGGATGATTCAGGAAAGCCAGTCGGTTCAGGAGTTTATTTTTATCAATTAAATATAGATGATAAGTTTATCTCAACGAAAAAGATGATTTTAATGAAATAAAAATACGGATAAATCAAGGAGGGAGTATGAGAAAAAATATTCTAATTGGATGTTCCTTTATCCTTATGTTTGTTATAGCAAACGCAACTATTATAAATATCCCAGCAGACCAGCCAACAATACAAGCAGGTATAGACTTTGCTGTAAATGGTGATACTGTATTAGTTCAACCTGGTACTTATTTAGAAAATATTAATTTCAACGGCAAAAATATTACGGTTGCTTCTTTATTCCTAACAACACAGGATACAATTTATATTTCCCAAACAGTGATTGATGGTGGTCAACCTTCCAACCCGGACTGTGCTTCTGTAGTAACTTTTAACAATGGTGAAGACGCAAATGCGATCTTAACCGGATTTTCGTTGATCAACGGAAGCGGGACTTACGCAGACCCTGATGGGAATGGTTATTATCACTATCTTGGTGGAGGAATTTTTTGTGTTAATTCTAACCCGAATTTAAAAAATTTACAAATCTCAGAAAATACTATAGAAATAAATGGAGCCGGAATTTATTGCTATAATTCCAATCCAAACCTGGAAAATATAACAATATTAAACAATTCAGCAGGATCGCATGGCGGTGGAATCTGTTGTATAGAAAATTCAAACCTTAACATATTGAACACAAAAATAATTAACAATTCCAGCGGTTCATTCGGTGGAGGTATTTTTTTTCACTCAGGTTCTAACTCCCTGCTGGAGGATGTAGTCATTTCAGAAAATACTGCAGAAGGTTCCGGTGGTGGAATTTGTTCCTACACTTCCGATATGGATTTAGAAAATACTGTCATTTCAAATAATCACAGTGATAATAACGGTGGTGGAATATTTACATACAATTCCGCGATAAATTTATCAGGAGTTAGTATTTCCAATAATTCTGCTGAATCAGACGGAGGAGGAATTGCCGGAACAGCAATTATTTTTGATAGTGATAACAGATCTAATATTTATTCAAATAGTGCACAATTTGGAAATGATCTCTATAACTATTCGGGAAATACGATAAATGTGATCGTTGATACTTTTACCGTAATGATGCCTACAAATTTTCACGCATATCCCATTAATCGTTTTTCTTTTGATATCCTACACAGTATCAACCCTCAAGTAAATGCTGATTTATATGTTTCACCGGATGGTGATAATTCAAATAGCGGTTTATCCTGGGATGATCCATTACAGACCATTAGTTATGCCTTATCAATAATTTACGCTGATAGTCTTAACCCTCATACAATCTATCTCGATTCCGGTACATTTAGTTCGGGAACAAATGGAGAGAACTTTCCAATAATTTGCATAAGTTATGTTTCTTTGTCAGGGACAGGCGAAAATTCAACAATAATAGACGCAAATATGGAAGAAAGTGTGGTTTTTTGCATAGGATCTGATGGAGTGAATATTGAAGAACTAACTTTAACAAATGGAGTTGGTTATTGGTCAGGTGGTGGAATATATTGCGTAAATTCCGGATTGGATCTCAATGATATGACTGTTTCAAATTGTGTAGCAGGTGAAGCGGGTGGAATTTATCATACCAACTCAAATTCTATTTTTACTAATATTACGGTGATAAATAATGAAGCAAAACATTATGGTGGAATTTACAGTTATGAATCTACATTATCAATAATCGATTCTGATATTTTAGCTAATCATGCTGATGAAATTGCGGGAGGAATCTATTGCAGTAATTCCGTAACTGAAATTACATCTACTCAGATTATAAATAATTTTGCAGGATGTGATGGTGGTGGTATAGTGTGCGGTGTTTCAGATCCGCTTCTTACTGATGTTCTCATTTCTGAAAACAATGCGCATATGGGCGGAGGAATATGTTGTTGGAACTCGAGTCCAAATTTGGGAAATGTTACAATTTCTTATAATAATGCTGAATATTCTGGTGGTGGTATTTGCTGTTATGAAAATTCAAGTCCGGTTTTTAGTGAAAACAATAGATGTAGCATTTACCTGAATACCTCGCCGCTGGGTAATGATCTGTATTCACAACAAATGATGAATGTGATTGTGGATACCTTTACAGTAATGAATCCAACCGGATATCATGCTAGTCCCATCGATAATTTTACATTTGATATATTGCACGGGATGTTACCGCAGGTTAATGCTGATCTATATGTCTCACCGGAAGGAGACGATTCAAATACAGGACTTTCCTGGGATGATCCCTTAAGAACGATACATTCAGCTATTTCACGAATTCAAGCAGACAGTCTTAATCCGCATACTATTTTTCTCTCTGCAGGAACATTTGGTCCGGGAACAACCGGAGAATTTCTACCGGTTCACTGCATAAGTTATGTATCATTGCAGGGAACGGGAATAGATGACACAATAATTGATGCTGATAACGAAAATCAGGTATTATATCTTAATGGAGTTCAGAATGTAATCATACAAGATATGTCTATTACAAATTCTTCTAATTCAGCAATTAAATGTACTCAAAATTCTAATCCTGATTTAGTAAGTTTATCCATTTCTAATAATACCGGAAAAGGAATATTTTGCGATTATAATTCCAGTCCGACCATAAGGAATGTAATTATTGCAGATAATAATTATGTAGGGATTAAGTGTTCCCATAATTCTAATCCCATTTTAATAAATACAACTATTTCACACAATTGGCATAACTACTATGGAGGTGGAATTATCTGCTTTTATGGTTCTCATCCAATTTTAGTAAATTCACTTTTATGGAATAACTTTCCTCAAGAGATTGAATTTTACATTTGGGGTGAACCTAATTCCATAACCATTGCATACTCCGATATTCAGGGAGGAGAGAATGGAATCGTGACTAATAGTAATGGCTCAATAAATTGGCTTGAAGGCAACATTAATTCCGATCCTTTGTTTGCTGATGCACAAAATGGAGATTATCAGCTAACTGAAGATTCTCCCTGTATCGATGCCGGTACTGCGTTTTTTGAATGGCAAGGCAATATCCTGTTAGATATGAACCCGGATGAATATATCGGTGATGCACCTGACATGGGTGCTTATGAGTTTGATAGTTCAGAATCAGATGACAATTTAGCTAATTTAACTAATAAATTATTTCAGAATTATCCTAATCCGTTCAATCCGGAAACAACTATCTCATTTAATCTTACCGCAGAGCACGCAGAGGACGTCGGGCTTCGTTCGACTACGCCCGGACAGGCAAAGGTAGTAATTTACAATATCAAAGGGCAAAGAGTGAAAGAATTTCTCATTATCTCACCCTCTCCCGGTCACACCCTCTCTGTCACCTGGAACGGAACTGATGAAAATAACCAACCGGTTTCTTCCGGAATTTATTTCTATAAAT
>JAUXFF010000062.1 GCA_030620155.1 Candidatus Cloacimonadota bacterium
ACAGTAATTTGGGTAAGCTTTTGTCACTCTGAGCTTGTGTCACCCTGCCTGCCAAGCCGACTTGTCTGGGCGTATCCGGCAGCTGCCGGAGAAGACTGAAGCTGGGCGAAGGCTGGAGCTTGTGTCACCCTGAGCGTAGTCGAAGGGCGAAGGGCGAAGGGTGAAAGCATATAAATGTTTTCTCTGTCGCGCATATAGAACCTCAGCGTGACGATTTGTAGAAATTGTTATCACCACTTTTTCTTCTAAAATCCACGACCTGTCCATAAGGTGCTGAATAAGAAAGTTTAAATATACGTTCATAAACAAATAAAAAAATATTTTAATAAGGAGGAAATCATGCAGTTCACGGAAAAATTTATGTATCATATCTGGGATGCCCAGCATATTATGAAGAATTTGAAAACAATCTCAGGGAAGCCGGTTTCAGTAATGTTCCAGGGGAGATGGAACACAGACGAAGGACCGGATTTTAAAGAATCAATATTAAATTTAAATGGGAAAGTTATTAGAGGTGATATTGAAATTCATCGGAAAAGTTATGATTGGATAATTCATAAACACTCTGAAAATAAGAAATTTAACAATGTTATTTTGCATGTTGTATATGAACATAATTCAAAATATACTCACACTATTAATGAAAACGGGGATAAAATCGAGATCATGGAATTACAAAACTTTTTAAATGAGGATATAACTAAACTTCTTAAAATTTACTCTGATGAGAAATTTAAACAATCTGACAAATTTTGTGACTTTTTTGCCGGTCTGGATATTGAAACCACGAAATTGATTCTTTCAAATTTCGGGAAGAAGAGACTTGAAAAGAAGATAAAGAGATTTACTGCTGAACTCTATTTTACTGATTTTGATCAACTTCTATACCAGGGGATTTTTGAAGCTCTAGGGTACAGTAAAAATAAATTTCAAATGCTTCAGTTAGCTTTGAAATATCCTTACACCAGGTTTAAGGAATACTTTTATAAAGGAATGACAAAAGATGAGCTTATTTCCATATTACTTTGTGGAACTGGTCTGATAAATCATTTACCTGTTTCTTTTCCAATAGAATTTAAAAACAAGTGGCAGGAAATTTACTCTAAACAGAAATTTAATAAGGAAATTTTAGATATTGACTGGAGTTTATTTAGAATAAGACCCATAAATCATCCTGCCATAAGAATTTTACAAGCTGCCAATTTTATCTATGAAAGTTTAAAAGATTCCTATTTTTATGATATAGTACGCCTTTTCTCATTTCCTCGGGAAACTTTTAATAAAATAAATTTCAAAAATAAAATTTATTCATTTTTCCAGTCAAAATCCGAATATTTACCTGAGAAATATACTCTGGGAATGACCAGGATTGATACTATATTGATTAATATTGTATTGCCTTTAGTAATACTTTATGCTCAAAAAATGAAATATAACGATCTTAAAAAAGCAGCAATGAAAGTTTATCAAGAATTTCATGGGTTGCCAGAAAATTATATTACTACTCATATGAAGAATTTTATGGATACTTCACAGAGAAAATTAATTAAAAAAAAGGCTATCTATCAACAGGGATTACTGAAATTGTATTATGATTATTGTATACATCATAGTTGTGCAGGATGTGATAATTTAAAGAAGGATATTGTTAAAGAGATGTGATTGAGAGAAAGAGAGACTGTGAGACTTTGTGACTGGGAGAGGGTGTGACTTTGTGATTGTGAGACTATGAGAAAGTGAGATAAAGCTTTGTGAGAGAATTATTTTTAAAAAGACATTAACACCTGACAAGTGTGAACTCATTCTTAAAAAACAAGAGGATTATCCCAATAGATAAAAATGAAATTATCAGAAATATAAAAAGATATATCAGTTTAATAGAATCTCAAGTTCATTTTAAAAAGATGATCTTGATGAAATGACTAGCAACCGAAATCAATACATCTATACTAAAAACCCTTCAGCACATCCTCGATTGTAGGACGACCTATTTCCTGCAATTCATATTTAACCTGGACTGAAGGTTTATTTATTTTTATTATCCTTAGTAGATTAATTGGAGTTGCTATGATAACAGTATCACATTCTGTTTTATTGATAGTATCTTCCAGGTCTTTGATCTGTTTTTCACCATATCCCATAGCAGGGAGCAGAACTCCGATGTCTGGATATTTTTCAAAGGTTTCTTTGATCGTTCCTACAGCATAAGGTCGAGGATCAACCAGGTCTTCAGCACCGAATTTTTCTGCAGCTATCACTCCCGCGCCATATGTCATTTCTCCATGTGTAAGTGTGGGACCATCTTCCACGACCAGTACTTTGGCTCCTCTTATCAATTCAGGATTCTCTACTATTACAGGTGAAGCTCCATCGATCACAATCGCTTTGGGGTTAATTTCCCGAATATTATCACGCACGATCTGAATTCCATCCGGGTCTGCTGACTCGATTTTATTGATCACTATAACATCAGCCATTCTCAGGTTAGTTTCTCCGGGATAATAGGTAAGTTCATGATCCGGTCTGTGAGGGTCAACAACAACGATCTGTAATTCTTTGTCTGAAGTATAGAATGGAGTATCATTGTTTCCGCCATCCCAGACTATAACGTCAGCTTCTTTTTCCGCTTCACGTACAATAGCTTCATAATCCACACCTGCATAGATAACGCTTCCCATTTTTATATGAGGTTCATATTCTTCCATTTCTTCTATTGTACATTTATATTTTTCCAGGTCTTCTAATTCTGCGAATCTCTGTACTTTCTGCTTTGCCAGGTCACCATAAGGCATAGGATGTCGTATAGAAGCTACTTTAAGTCCTTTAGCTTTAAGAATTTCTACAACTTTTCGTGTTGTCTGACTTTTACCACAACCTGTTCTAACTGCACAGACAGTTACAAGAGGTTTGGAGGTTTTCACTCTTGTATGGTTAACTCCGAGTAGTATAAAATCAGCACCGGCAGCATTTACTATGGAAGCATTATGCATGACTCTTTCATGATGGACATCACTATATGCGAATACAACCTGTTCTATGTTATATTTTTTAATCAGGTCTACTAATTCTTCTTCTGCATATATGGGAATTCCTTCCGGATACAATTCTCCAGCCAGCTCAACCGGATATTTTCTATCATCAATATCAGGAATTTGTGCAGCAGTGAATGCAATCACTTCAAAATCATCATTGTCTCTGAAATTTAGATTAAAATTATGAAAATCGCGTCCCGCAGCACCCATAATTATGATTTTCTTCTTCATGTTTCTGCTCCTTTTCTATCTTTTAATAATTTTCAAAGCCACCCTTTTTTGAGAATTTTTAAAGTCAAGGATTTTCTGGGTATATTGTCAGATTGTAACAACGATTTTATTAGCCGCGAATATTCACTAATATAATGGAATTTTTTTAAGTATTTTGATGAAAAAACATACAATCTTATCAAGAAAAAAGCACAAGTATTTACAAAAAAAAGATAAACATATTAAATGATTCAAGTTTTATACTTATTTTAATGAATGTAATCAAAGCTGTTATTTAACGGGAAGGAATCCGTGCTTCTATAAAAAAAGGACAAGAAATCCGTGAGAATCCGTATGCTCCGTGTCATCCGTGTTCTATTGATCCCCAAATCTGAATTCTTAAATCAAAATTCTTATTTTTCTATTTCTAATTTTTTAACTTTTTCTTTACTCAAAATAGTATATATTTTTTTTGACATTAAAAAAAAATGGAGGAAAATAATGATTTCAAAAGAAAGAGTGCAAGAAGTTTTGGATAAAGTCAGACCTGCTCTTCAAGCTGATGGAGGAGATTGTGAATTGGTGAACATCAGAGAAGATGGCGTAATAGAAGTGAAACTACAGGGTGCCTGTGGAAACTGTCCTATGGCAACTTTAACTTTAAAAGCTGGTATTGAAAGAGTTTTAAAAGAAGAAATACCGGAAATAAAAGAAGTAATTTCTGTATAATAAATTAGGAATAGTCTTAGTTCTATACTTTTGTGATTTGAGATTTTAAAATGTAAATAACTTATTCAAATGCATTTAACCATTAGATGTATATTGTAGATACTAGTTCAACCCTTTAAGGGTTGAGTTCTTTTTTTATTTATTCACCGTAGATTTCATCTACGGCTATTTAAATTCAATCCCTTCAGGATTGAGAGAATAATTTTCAACAGATTTTGTCTATGGATATCAAGATTTAACACTTTCAGGGTTGAGTTTTTTAATTTATTAATCGTAGATTTCATCTTTGGCTATTAAGATTTAACCCTTTCAGGGTTTTAGTGTTCTTGTTATTCTATACCACCAGTTTTACCGGTGTTTATTTGAATTTATTTTTCATTCAGCTATTAAACATTTCTTCATTCGGGTTTAGTAGTTTTTTAAAATAGTTTTTATTGACTATAAAAACAACTATAAAATATATGATTTTGAAAAGGAGTTACAATGAAGTTTGCTAATTATAAAGAAATAGATTTGGAAGATGTTAAAGTTGAAGGAGCAAAAAACACAAAGATCCGTTGGCTGATTTCTAAAAGAGATAATGCACCAAATTATGCTATGCGCATGTTTGAAGTTGAAGCTGATGGTAACACACCTTTCCATACTCATGCCTGGGAACATGAGGTTTTTGTTTTAGAGGGTAATGGATTATTAGTAACAGAATGGGGAGAAAGATCTTTTAAAGCTTGGGATGTGATGTTTATTGACCCTTATGTAAAGCATCAATTCAAAAATGTTGGTGACAGTATTTTAAGATTTCTTTGTATTATTCCTCATGATACAACAAAAAAGGAAGTTAAAAAAACTATAAACCCATTCGCAACAGGAGTTGCAAGTAATTGTTAATCTTGTGTAATTTTATTAATTGTATAGAGAATAAAGTAATAAAATAGATTAGAGGAGTATAGTGTGGAGAAAGAATTAAAAAAATTCTTTGAAGAACTGGTTACAGCCCCAAGCCCTTCAGGATTTGAGCAACCTGCACAGGAAGTATACAGAAATTTTATTTCTGGTTATGCGGATGAATTTAAAACAGATGTTCATGGTAATGTAATAGCTCTTAAAAAAGGAACAGGAAAACTTCGTTTCATGATTGTGGGTCATGCTGATGAAATTGGTTTAATGGTGAAATACATCGATGATAATGGTTATATTTTCTTTACTGCTATAGGTGGAATTGACGTAAGTATTTTGCCTGCTCTTAAAGTTAGGATACATCATGGAAATAAAGTAATTCCTGGTATAATAGGTAAGAAGCCTATTCATTTATTAAAGACAGATGAGAGGGAAAAAGCCTCTAAACTTGAAGACCTGTGGATTGATTTTGGTGCTAAAAATAAAAAAGATGCAGAAAAAAAAGTTTCAATAGGAGATCAGATAACTTTTGATCCAGGCGTAGAAATGCTTAATAAGGACTTTGTTACTACCAAAGCAACAGATAACAAAGCCGGTGTATTTGTTGCAGGGGCTCTTTTAAAAGAACTGGCAAATGAAAAAGTTACACCGAATATTTATGCTGTTTCATCTGTGCAGGAAGAAATCGGTATAAGAGGTGCGAAAACCAGTGCATTTGGAATCGATCCTCATGTTGGTATTGCTATAGATGTTACTCATGCTACAGACTATCCTAAAATGGATAAAAATATGTTAGGTGATATAAAACTTAGCAAAGGTCCTGTTATATTAGTTGGGGCAAATATTAATCCGAAAGTTTTTGAATTATTAAAAGAAGCAGCGAAAAAAGCGAAGATTGACTATCAGATCGAGGCAGCTCCCCGGGGCACTGGAACAGATGCAAATGTAATTCAAACAACAAGGTCCGGTGTTGCTACAGGTGTGATCAGTATTCCTAATAGATATATGCACACACCTATCGAAGTTGTTTCATTCAAAGACCTGGAAAATGCTGTAAAATTGCTTGCTCAGTTCGCCAGGATGATAAACGATAATACTGATTTTATTCCCAAGGTTTAGTAATTATTCAAATTAGTTATTCGAGTAGAGATGTTTTCATCTCTACTTTATTTTTATAGAAATAGGTTCCCGGTATGGTACAAATATTTATAAGTGGCTGGACTTTAGGTTTAGCTACGGGAACAACTTGTTTATCAACTTGTGTACCAATTTATTTACCCTATTTATTATCAGAAAAAAGAACAAATAAACAAAGTTTTTTAATAGTTTTAAAAATAACCGTAGGTCGATTTTTTTCTTATGTTGCTTTTGGTGCTGCTTTTGGGTTTGTTGGTTCGAAAATACCTATTGGATCGAGACTTATTTTTACCAGTATTGCCTATATTTTGCTTTCAATATATCTGATTACTATGTCTTTCCGTGTTAGAAGTCATAACAAAAATTGTACAAACATAAAATGGATGAAATTTACAAAAAATCCTTTTCTTTTAGGTGTTCTTACAGGTATCAGCTTTTGCCCGGCATTCCTTATTGCAATTTCAAGTGCTATTGATATTAGTGGTGTATCAGGTGGAATAATACTTTTTATAGCTTTTTTCTTTGGAACCAGCATGTTTATATTCCCCATAACTTTCCTGGGAGTTCTTTCCAAGATCAAAAACCTGCGCAAAATAGCTATAATAGCTTCAGTTATAATTGCATTCTTCTTTATTTATAAAGGAATCTCCGGAATAATTCATTATAGTTATGACTATACAGAGAAACATGATTCCCTTGCTGATTCACTCTATATAGCTAAACCTTTCTTTGATCCAAAGGAAGAAATATATATAGTAGACCTTTCCAATAATGAAAAATGGAATATTCTTATCGACATTTTAAATATTGATTCAATTAAAACATCTCTTATCACTTCAAGAGAAAATATTGATAAAATTCCCCAAAGAAGTGCAATAATATCAAATTCAACTCAAACTGAACTTGATTTATCAAAAGAAGAAAAAGCGTTTAAGATAATTAATGTTAATATAAGTAATTTTGACTCCAGGGAAGATTTTGAAAAGATAGTGGGTTTTCTTAACAAAGTCTATTTCAGATATAATCCTGCAGAGGGTTATCAATTCCCGATAAACCACCCACCTTCAGGAAATTATTAAAGAAAGAGGAAATTAATGATCAAAGTAAAAAATCTTACAAAAGTATTTTTGCAGAAAAATGGGGAAGAGTTATTTGCTGTAAATGATTTATCTTTTGAAGCTGAAAAAGGTGAAATAGTTGTACTTCTTGGTGTTAACGGAGCAGGTAAAACCACAACTATGAGAATGCTTTCTACTGTTCTACAGCCCACAAGCGGTTCGGCAACTGTAGAAGGATTTGATATTATTGAACAACCTCAGAAAGTTAGAGCTAACCTGGGATTTTTATCTGGGGATACAGGTCTTTATGCCAGGTTAACAGCTCGTGAAATAATAACCTATTTCGCTAGACTTTATGATGTAAGCGAGAAAAATATTTTAAGTAGAATATCTGAGATTGCATCTCTGCTCGATATGAGCGATTTTCTTGATAAAAAAATTGATATGCTTTCCACAGGTATGAAGCAAAAGGTTTCTATTGCTCGTTCAATTATTCATGATCCTCCGATCATGATTTTAGATGAACCAACTGTAGGATTGGATATATTGACAGCAAGAAATATAATCGATTTTATTCATAAATGTAAAAATGAAAGTAAATGTGTGCTTTTTTCAACCCATATAATGAGAGAAGCTGAACGCATAGCCGACCGGATTGTTATGATTCATGAAGGAAAAATCCTGGCTGAAGGAACCTGGGAAAAATTTAAAAATGAAACAGGTTTACATGACCTGGATGATATCTTTGTACATTTTATTAATCAATCTAAAGAACAGGAGGAGGAACTAGATGAACTTTAAAAAAATCTTCATTATCTATAAAAAAGAACTCCTCGATCTAATGCGAGATAAAAGAACTGTTATTACTGCGATTGTTATTCCTATTGTACTATATCCGTTATTAATGATTGGATTTACTTCCTTGATGATCCGCCAGGAAAGCAAACTTGAAAAACAATTGGTTGATGTCTATATTCAAGACAATATCTCAGACGAAAATTCTCAAAGAATTTCACAAGCTTTAGTAGAAATGGAAAACCTTAGAATTAAAGCTGAGAATGAATATTATGAGAATATGTTGGAAGATAATTTTATCCAGGCTTTTATTGAAATAAATGATAGTCTCAGTACATCCGGTTATCATGTTTTTAAGGTCACGATCAGTTATAATGAAACTAATGAGAAAAGCAAAATGGCATTTGAGAGGATAAGACAAAAACTTTACGAGGTAGAAAAAGATTTTGTAACTGAGCGTTTATCAGCTATTCAAATAAATGAAGATATCCTGAATGCTGTTGATATTGAGGAAAATAATGTAGCTCCACCTGAGCAAATGCTTGGTTTTCTTTTAGGGAAAATCCTTCCTTATTTCTTAATTGTATTAACTTTGAGTGCTGGAGCAGTAGTAGCCTCAGATCTGGTAGCAGGTGAAAAGGAAAGAGGAACTCTTGAAACCATATTGGTAAGTGCTGCTAAACGTATCGAGCTCGTGATAGGAAAATATCTTACCATAATCACAATTTCTCTGATAACAGTCCTATTAAACCTTTTCAGTATGTATCTTTCCTTTAGTTATATAATATCTCAAAGTGGTGTTGATATAGCAGAGATTCAACTTCCTATATCAAATTTCGTTTTAATTCTTATAGCAATGATTCCTTTATTAACTCTTCTTTCTGCCATATTACTTTCGATTTCAACTTATGCCAGAAGTATTAAAGAAGCACAAAGTTATCAGATGCCTATTATAATTGGTGGTATGATGTTAGCTATGATCAGTATATTCCCTGCTTTCGAATTGACTTATGGTTTTGCCCTGATACCAATAGTCAATTTCTCATTGTTGTTCCGAGATATTATGATGGGTGATTTCGAATTATCTAAATTTTTTGTAGTTGTAGGATCTACCATAGTTTTAGATATTATCGCTATTTCTGTTTCTATAAAGTTGTTCAAAAACGAATCTGTTCTATTTAGAACAGTAGAAGAAAAATCTTTAAAATTCTGGGGAAAAGAAAAGAAGAATGTATTTTCCGTACAATTTGTGATTTTATTCTTCATCATTATACTTATGGCCTTATTCTATTTAGGCGGGACCTGGCAGGCAAAAGATTTGATGAACGGTCTTTTCAAAACACAAATTTTCATTATTTTGTTACCAACCATACTTGTACTCAGGATATCTAGAAGTGATATTAAAAAAACATTGAGAATGAATTATACGAAACCTATCAACTATCTGATAATTGTGTTGATGTCCATACCTGTTCTGCTTCTTGCTGCTGTTATGGGAAAATTGATCAATTATATCTATCCGGTATCTGAATCTTACCTGGAAGGAATGAAAAATTTAATTTCTGTAGAAGATAAAAGTGTATGGTTTAGCTTATTTGTTGTTGCGTTAGTACCTGGGATTTGTGAAGAAACAATGTTCAGAGGATATATTATAAATGCTTTTAAAAAGCGAGGATTCTGGGTATCTATAATAATTACTGCTGTTCTTTTTGGAATACTGCATCTTGATCCATTTAGAATGATACCTGTTACTTTATTAGGAATATATATGGGATATTTACTTTTAAAGACCAATAGCATTTTCCCTCCTATGATAGCCCATTTCCTCAATAACGGGCTGGCAATTATTCTTGGTAATTATAGTGACAAAATTCCTTTGCTCAATAAGATACTGGAAGAGGATGACATTTCTATATGGATGGCTTTACCATCACTGGTAATTCTATTTTTATTGTTAAAATTATTTACAAAAATGAATACTAACTCTATTTTTGTAAATAATAAAAAGTATATTGATTCCTAAGTTGTTATCATCTTGGGAAAAAGGAGTTATTTATGTGTGGGATAGTTGGTTATGTTGGCAATAGAAACGCAACTCCGATTATTATAGAGGGTATAAAAAGACTTGAATATAGGGGTTATGATAGTGCTGGGATAGCAATTATTAATAAAGAGCATGAATTGAAGATTTTCAAAGAAGCGGGAAAAATAATCGACCTTGAACGTTCTTTACCTGCTCCAAATGAGACGTCAGGTAACATTGGAATTGCTCATACCAGATGGGCCACACATGGAGAACCTACTACAACAAATGCTCATCCCCATACAAATTGTTGTAACACTATTGCTCTTATTCATAATGGAATTATTGAGAATTATAAAATTTTAAGGAAAAAATTGGAAGCAGAAGATCATATTTTTGTCAGTGAAACGGATACGGAAGTTTTAACACATTTAATAGGTCATTTTTACAGAGAAGAAAATAATCTGCTTCTTGCTGTACAGGAAGCTCTTAAACTGGTGGAAGGAGCTTATGGTATTGCAATTATTTGCAGTGATTTCCCGGATCAAATCATAGCTGCCCGTAAGGGAAGTCCATTAATACTGGGTATCGGGAAAAATGAGTTTTTCGTAGCTTCAGATGTCAGTGCAATTATAATTCATACAAAAAGAGTAATTTACCTTCAAGATAATGAGATCGTTACAGTAAATAAAAATAATTTTGAGATAACAACTATAAATAACAAGATCGTTACTGCTAAAGTATCTGAAATAGATTGGGATGTTTCTTCAATAGAAAAAGGTGAATATAAACATTTTATGCTTAAAGAAATATTTGAACAACCAAAATCTGTTGGTAATGCATTTCGAGGAAGACTTATCCCTGAACTTTCTACAACGAGGTTAGGAGGTCTTGGTTTGACTGAAGAAGAACTTCGTCAGGTTGAACGATTACATATAATAGCATGTGGTACTTCCTGGCATGCTGCCCTGATCGGTAAAAATATCATTGAAGGTTTAGCACGAATTCCAGTGGAAGTTGAGTATGCCAGTGAATATCGATATAGAAATCCGATCATACCCGATAATACAGTGGTATTTGTGATAAGTCAGTCAGGTGAAACTGCGGATACATTAGCTGCATTAAGAGAGGCTAAGTCAAAAGGAGCCAGGGTTTTTGGAATTACAAATGTAGTGGGTAGTACGATTGCCCGGGAATCTGATGGTGGCGTTTATATTCACGCCGGAACAGAGATCGGAGTAGCATCAACCAAAGCTCTTACATCTCAGGTGACAGTTCTTTCATTATTGGCGGTTTTATTAGGAAGGATGAGGAATTTATCATCTACTTATGGAACTACTTTTATAGAAGAATTGATAAAGATCCCTGAGAAAATTCAAAGAATACTGGATAATAATGAAGAAATCAAGAAGATCGCAGGAACTATAAAAGATTCTACTAATGCATTATATCTTGGCAGAGGAGTAAATTACCCTATAGCTCTGGAAGGCGCTCTTAAATTAAAGGAGATTTCCTATATACATGCAGAAGGATATCCTGCTGCAGAAATGAAACATGGTCCAATTGCTCTTATAGATAAAAATATGCCAGTAATTGTTATTGCTTTAAAAGATGTGATTTATGATAAAATCGTTTCGAATCTCGAAGAAGTAAAAGCCAGGAAAGGTAGAATAATTACAATTGCAACTGAAGGAGATGAAACAATAAAAGATATTTCGGAAAATGTGATTTATATACCTCAAACTATCAATGTTCTTCAACCTTTACTCTCAGTTATTCCTCTTCAACTTTTAGCATACCATGTTGCTGATCTGCGTAATCTGGATGTAGACCAACCGAGAAATTTAGCAAAAAGTGTTACTGTAGAATAAAAAAAAGATGAGATATAAGAAAAAAAAATTAAACTTGATTTCAGGTAAATAAGCTTAATTATAATATGAACAAATCCTATCGAGATGTAATTACCAAAGGTCTGATTTTCAAAAAAATCCCTTTTAAAGAATCAAGTTTAATATTAGAAATATTTTCAAACCGGTTCGGAAAAATTTCCGTAATTGCTAAAGGAATCAGAAAAGAAAAAAATAAAAATATCGGTTTAATTGAGGTTCTTAATGAATTAGAATTGGTACTTTATAAAAAACCTGAATCCCAGTGGTATATACTGAAATCAGCCAGTTTGATCAAACCCCATCTATTTAATGTAAAATTTCAGAACAATGTTCTTATGCAGGCAGGTATAGAGATTTATCGACAATTAAAAATACCAAAAGAGGATTATATACTTCTATATGATCTAATTATAAAATATATTGAGTATCTCAAAAAAGTGGATTCAAACGGTATAGCTATTTTCTGGCGTTTTCTTTTGAAAGTCTTCATTGTATTAGGTATTAATATCGATATCAAAAAGTGTGTTCATTGTAATCATGAAAAAAACAATTTTTTTGCATATTATCCTCATAAACACGGATTCATCTGTTCAGATTGTTATCTACCGGTATTTGATAGTTTCATTTTTAAAATTTCAGAAGAAACATCTGAAATTATTTCAAACCTAAATAAAATAGGAGCTTTCCTTGATAAAATCACAATCTCTGAAAAAACAATAAACCAAATTAATAATATTTTCTTAACTCACCTTTCTGAACAATTCAATAAAAAATTTTATCTTAATACCCTGGAAATGTATTAGTCCATTCTCAATGCGCCAAGGCGCACAAGTTTTTGGTTTTCAATTTCAGATTGATTCTACGATACTGTTAGCTGCTAAATTTAGAAATTATCTCATTTGACAAAAAAAACACTAAATTTTTCCTGACAATAAATATAATAAAAGGTTGTTTATGAAAAGAAAAGATATCATTAATATTGTACTTTTAGTAATTGTACTTTCATTGGGAGCTTATTGGCATTTTAATAAGAAATACACAAGTTCCAAAGCTGAATTTTTATTGGATACGATAATTGAAATCACAATTACAACAAAAGAAAAAGATAATTCATCTCTCCTGGACAGCACATTTGCTCTTATTTCAAAGTATGATAATGAACTATCTTTTCATAAAAAGGAAAATTTTTTATGGGATATTAACAACTCGGAAAAAACATCTTTTATGATCACAAAAGATGTTTTTGATATCTTATCTATTAGTTTCGAACTTTATAA
>JAUXFF010000204.1 GCA_030620155.1 Candidatus Cloacimonadota bacterium
ACTGCTGATCCCTTTGGAAATGCCAATGGTGTGGAAGGACCATCTGCATGCGGTCTTCTCGGTTTTGCATTGGCTGATTCCCAATATGCAGATAAAGTTATCGTGGTTACAGACAACCTGATCGATTTCCCTTGTATACCATGGCAAATTCATGGAAATTATGTTGATTATGTTGTTAAAATGAATCAGATTGGAATTCCTGAAAAAATAATTTCCGGAACTACAAAAATAACTAAAAGCCCTGACAGACTTCTTATTGCAGAATTAACAGCGAAATTCTGTGAAGAAGCAGGATTAATACGGGATGGTTTTTCCTTCCAGGCAGGTGCCGGCGGAACAGCACTTTCTATCGGAGTTTTCTTTGGTGAAATCATGCGCAAAAAAGGAATTAAAGCACGTTTCGCCAGAGGCGGAAGCAATAAATATTTAGTAGAAATGCTGGAAGAAGGACTGGTGGAATACATTCTGGATGGACAAACTTTTGACCTGGATGGGGTTCGCTCTATGAGAGATAATCCTCATCATGTCAATACCAGTCCATTTACAAGTTATAACTACCATGGAAAAGGAAATTTTGCAGGTATCCTTGATATAGTAATCCTGGGTGCAACAGAAGTTGATATCAATTTTAACACTAATGTTGTAACACACTCTGATGGATATTTACTTCATGGCATTGGCGGCTGGCAGAACTGTCTTTTTGGCAAGAATGTAATTCTTCCTATTCCATTATTCAGAGATAGAATTCCAGTTGTACGTGATGAAGTAACTACGATTTGCGGACCCGGAGAATTGATCGATATTATTGTAACCGAGCGTGGTATTGCTATTAATCCACTTCGAAAAGACCTTATCGAAAAGATGAAGAACTCTACACTTCCAATAAAAACAATACAGGAACTGAAGGAAGAAGCAGAAAGAATCTGCGGTAAACCAAAAGCTGCTGAATTCGAAGAAAAAATAATCGCTGCTATAAAATGGGTTGATGGAACGGTTATCGATGTGGTCAGGCAGGTTAAAGAATAAAAAATTATTAAGCTATGAATGAACTATGTAAAATTAAAAAAAGAGGGAAACAATGATGAATAACTTGTTTAAAATATTAATAATTGTTACAAGCCTAATGGTAATTACTGATCTATCTGCTCGTTACCAAGATATCCCAGTTACCAGGGATCTGAATCCGGAAGGAAAATATAACGATTATGCAAAGTATATTGAATCACATCCGCCTAAACATACACAATATTCAGAAGTCAACCGGGTTTATTCCCATCAGAAAAGAAATGAAAATATTTTAATTATAATTGAATCCGACCTTTACCCTGAAATCTCCGAATCAATAGAAATCTATCAGGATGATCTGGCTAACGAAGAGTTCAATTCCTTCTTAATCGAATATGAAGGAACTTCCCATGAAGACCTGAAATTCTTTATTATGCTCTATTTCCAGGAAGAAGCAATTGTCAGTGTTGTTCTTATCGGGGATTTACCGATTGCCTGGTTTGAAATGTTCGAGGATTGGAACAATAACGGTGTACAGGATGAAAATGAGGGTTGGGTAAATTTTCCCATAGACCTCTATTTTTCCGATGTTGATGGAAACTGGCAGGATACGGATCTAAACGGAATATATGACTATCATGAAAGTGAAAAACATCCTGAAATCGGTATCGGTCGTATCATAGCTGATAATATGACATTTCTTTCATCTTCCGAATCCGAACTTATCAACAGCTATTTTCAACGTAACCACCTTTTCAGGAACGGGTTTATTCAAAGCAATAACACTTCTCTTGCATATATTGATGATGACTGGGCTTGGTGGGGAAATGAATATCAATCAGCAATGGAACTTGCATTTCCCGACGTGGAACTTGTACATGAAATTAATGAAACCAATGCCAGTGATTATCGGAATAACAGGTTGTCAGCAGAATATGAATTCATCCAGGTTCATGTTCATTCCGGACCGGATGCTCACTATTTTTGCGAAAATGATGGTAATGACTGGAATACAGTTACCAATTATCAAATTTCATATCTTAATCCCGATGCTCATTTTTATAACCTTTTTGCCTGTTCAAACTCAAGATTTACTGAGAATAATAATATGGGTGGAATGTACCTTTTCGGAAATGAATACTGTCTGGGAACTATCGGTTCGACAAAAACAGGCAGCATGCTTTGGTTCGAAGATTTCTACTTCCCTCTTTCTAATGATGAAAACCTAGGAGAAGCTTTACGTCAATGGTGGGAACTAAGTGTGGATACCGGAGACGACTGGATGTGGGAACGTTCATGGTTTTATGGAATGGTCATTCAAGGTGATCCGACATTAAAATTAAATTACCAGAATGAAAATGTTGTTTTTGTACCTGATGATTACCCCACAATTCAAACAGCAATAGATTCAGTTGATGAAGGTTATGTCGTTTTGGTGAATCCTGGTACTTATGTTGAAAATATTAATTTTAATGGGAAGAATTTAGTAGTTGCCTCCATGTTCTATGCTACAGGGGATTTATCATTTATTTCCCAAACTATTATTGATGGTGATCGGGAGGGTAATGTAGTTACATTTGAAAATAATGAAGATTCAACTGCTTTATTAACCGGATTTACAATTATGAATTCATCTTCTCTTCAGGGTGGTGGTATTGTATGTATAAACAACTCAAACCCCAGGATTAATAATGTGATCATTACCGATAATTCAGCTTCTTCTGGTGGAGGTGTCTATTGTGTTGATTCAGATCCGGATTTCAATTGTGTTATTATCAAAAACAGTAATGCCCTTTTGAATGGTGGAGGAATGTATCTGGAAAATTCAAGTCCAACCTTTGTGAATTCACTTATTGAAAACAATTCCGGATTATGGGGCGGAGGAATTTATTGTGAAAACTCCAATCCTGTATTTATAAACACTACCATTACACAAAATACCGGTGAATCCGGAGGAACAATTACTGCCGTCAATAATTCAAATCCCATACTTATAAATTCAATTCTCTGGGAAAACTTACCCACAGAGATCTATTTCTCTGAAACAGAAAATCCCAATAGTGTATATCTTATAAATTCAGCTATTCAAGGCGGAGAAGAAGGAATCGAAACGAATGATAATGGTACGGTTCACTGGTTAGATGGCAATATTAATGAAAATCCACTTTTCCTAAATCCAGATGAGGATGATTTCCACCTTCAGGATATTAGCCCCTGCATAGGTTCAGGAATAAATGAGATTGAAATTAATGGAACCTGGTTTTATGCACCGGAATTCGATATAGAGGGAAATCCAAGACCGGCACCTGCCGAATCTATGCCTGATATGGGTGCTTATGAAAATCCGCTGGGAGAACCACAGACAGTTACAAATGATTATGAATTACCTTCTGCCAATCTTGAGCTAAGTAACTATCCTAATCCCTTTAATCC
>JAUXFF010000180.1 GCA_030620155.1 Candidatus Cloacimonadota bacterium
CTTGTGTAGTTAAAAATAATGAAGCAACTACTATGTTTTTTCCATTGTAGTTGATATTTTCTGCATAAGTATCTGGCTGAACGAGAACAGTATCGCTATCTACAGAAACATCGATTCCTGCTTGTATTGTTGGTTGATCATCGGGTATGTTTATTATAAGAGTAAAATTAGTTAGAGGAAAAATAATAAATAATAATATAAGAACATATTTCATAACATCCTCCAGTTTGAAGTAGTTAACTTCAATAGATTTCCTGTATCGCAATAGCTCTGCTTTGCGACCTTTTATTAATCCGACAATTGCCGGATGAGTTATATCACCTCAACAACAGACATTTCTTTGTATCTATAGTTTTATCATCCACTTTTAATTGATAAAAATAAATTCCTGAACCTACCGATTTTCCTGAATCATCCGTTCCATTCCATTGAATTGAAAATTGACAATTGTCAATTGAAAATTGTTTAATCCTTTGCCCTTTGATATTATAGATGATTATTTCTGCGTTCTCCACGCTCTCTGCGGTAAAATATATTGTAGTTGTTGGATTAAATGGATTGGGATAATTCTGAAATAATTTATTAGTTAAATTAGCTAAATTTTCATCTGATGCTGAACTATCAAACTCATAAGCACCCATATCCGGTGCATCACCGATATATTCATCCTGGCTCATATCTAACAGGATATTGCTTTGCCATTCAAAAAACGCAGTACCAGCATCGATACAAGGAGAATCTTCCATAAGCGAATAAGGGTGCTCTCCAGTTCCGACAAATAACGGATCTTCGTCTATATTACCTTCCAGCCAGTTCACTGTACCGTTATTGTTTGTTACAATTCCGTTTTCTCCACCTTGAATATCAGAATATGAAATTGTGATTTCGTTAAGACCAGTGTATTCATAAAAATATACTTCCTGCGGTAAATTATTCCATAAGATACAATTAAATAAACTTGTGCTTGAAGAATAGCTACAGTAAATCCCTCCGCCATTATCATCGGTATAATTATCTGCTACTGTAACATTTGTAAGAATAGGATTGGATGAATAACTACAGTGAATCCCGCCACCATTATAAGCAGAAGTATTATCTGTTATTATAACATTTGTAAGAATCGGATTGGATGAATAACTACAGCAAATCCCCCCACCACGACTGGAATGATTATTTGTTATTGTGACATTTGTGAGAATAGGATTGGATGAAAAACGGCAGTAAATTCCGCCACCATAAGAGGAATGATTATTTGTTAATGTAATATTTTCCAAACTCGGATTGGAAAAGCTACAACAGTATATCCCGCCACCATAACCACCATTAAAGTTTCTGATAGTAATATTTTTTATCACAGCATCAGATATGTAATAAAATATCAAACCACCCATTTCATTATTCCCATCCAATATTGCCTCTTCTTCCGCACTTCCTTCTAATGACACATAATTATACCAAATAATTGGAAACGTTTCTCCGGTTGTTTCTGAACCGTATATTCCCGGTGAAAGATAAATTGTATTTTGGTTCAAACTATCTGCATATATTTTTGATAAGGCACATCTGATGGTTTTTAAAGGTTCATTTGCAGTAGTTCCCGTATTGGAATCATCTCCTGTGACCGACACATAAAAATCTGAGTTTATCAGATTATCAGAAATTGAATGTAAAATATCAAAAGTAATATTACAGATCGGTGCTGCATAATAATCGGTTGGATTAGATACAGTGAAAGTATCTACAATTACGGTTATGGAATTTTGATCTGAATAAATATCTTTGGAATAATCTGAACTTGTTGTATTTGAATAAATACTGCATCTGTTTTCGCTGTCAAATATCGGTTCGGAATCTGCAAAACATATTCCGCCACCGTATTGCGAATAATTTTCTGTAACAGTTATTGAACTAAGTTCAGGTTCACAATTATTGAAAGCAATACCACCACCGTACCAACCTACAGTATTACCTATGACGGAAATATTTGAAAAAAACTGCTCATCATTAGAACCTGTACACCAAATTCCACCGCCGCTTCCAAATGCATAGTTTTCATTAATCAGAACATTAGTGAAATTTGCAGATCCGTTACAATAAATTCCGCCGCCACTGCCGGTAATTCTGTTTGACGCACTATTATTCGTAACAATAATATTCGAAAGGGTAAGTGTACCGCAGTAGAAATAAATACCACCTCCTAAGGTAGCATGATTGTTTTCTATAATAACTTCCACTATAGTTATATCTGAATTTTTACAATATATTCCACCGCCATTTGCATAATCAGCGATACCGTTTGTGATGGTAACTCCTTGTAAAGAAAAATTATTATTTGGAAAAACACTGATAATGAGTCGAGTAAGGTTTTCTCCATTAAGAACAGTAGTTTCAGAATTTTCTCCGATTATTGAGATAAATTTTTTCATATAAATCGGAAAATTCTCTCCTGTATCGGAAAGAGAATATACACCTTCGGCAAGATGAATCGTATGTGGATTTTCTTCATTTGATAGCATCATGTACATGGCAAAGTTAATCGTTTTTAACGGATCATCTGCTGTTAAACCACTATTTTCATCTGAACCGGTCGGACTGACATACAAATCCTGATCAACCTGTTCAATTGCTGAATTCAAAATATCAAAAGTATAATTATTCATCGGATATGCAAAATAATTATCAGGAATTAGAACTGTAAAAGTATCGACTATAACATCGATAACTGCACCTACCGAATAAATATCCTTTCCGAAAACATCCGAATCATTCTGATAGATATTACATCTGTTTTCATTATCAAAAACAGGATAAGAAGCATTCAAATACAATCCGCCACCATAACTGTTTGAACTGTTTTCAAAAATACTTACTCCAGACATTGTAGGATTGGAATCATAACAATAAATTCCTCCTCCTTTATTACCCGCAGAATTATTTGTTAATATCACATTCTCTAAAATAACTTCTGAATTGTTTATTCGGATTCCTCCTGCATAGTAGTTGGCGTAATTATTCTTTACAACAGAATTCTGCAAGATAATATCCGAATCGCAAATTGCAATTGCTCCTCCGTAATTGGCTGTATTATTTTGGAATAAACAGTAGTTTATCAATACATCTGACGAATGATAGCAAGCTATTGCGCCACCTTGTCTGTCAGAACTGCTTCCGCTTGTTGCATTGCCGTTTTCAAATTTGCAGTAAACTACTTTGGAACTGTCTTGATCATTTGCAGATGTATCAATAAAGCGCAATCCTTTCCAACCGATTTCTGCATCTTGTGCTAAAAAAACAATTGAATCAGTTGCAGTTCCTTCTGCAAATATTCTTCCATAGATATTGAATTTATAATGACCGGAAAAAATTACTTGAATTCCAGGTACGATGGTTAATTCATCTTCTTGTTGGATAGAAATTTCACCATCAATAATATATGGACTGTTGTTAAAAGTCCAAACTCCACTGACATTTCCTGCAGGGATATGTGTATCCGCAAGTGAAAAAGCGAAAATAAATAATAAACTAAAAATGATTATTATTTTTTTCATAAAGTCCTCCTTGAAGAGCATTATAATATATTGTATCACAATTTCCTCAAACAGGATTGTTTGAGTTACATTACTTCAACAACAGACACTTCTTTGTATCTATAGTTTTATCATCTACTTTCAATCTATAAAAATAAATTCCTGAGCCGACTGGTTTTTCTGATTCATCTTTTCCATCCCAAATCACAGAATGCTGACCTACTGATAGCTGATTAGCTGAATTGCTGATAAGCTGTTTAACCTTCTGCCCTTTTATATTATAAATTATAATCTCCGTGTTCTGTGCCTGCCAAGCCGAAGCTTTGCGAAGGCTGGTGATCTCTGTGGTTAGAGAAAAAGAAATCGTGGTTGATGGATTGAAGGGGTTGGGATAGTTTTGATAAAGTTTACACAATGTTGGTTGGATTATGACCTCATCATTCACAGGCACTGTAATCCAACCGATAGCATTAGGACCACCATAAGCTCCCATATCATTGTGAACTGTTCCCATTGCCGGATACAAAGCAAATCCAGGATCACTTGGATCTTCCGGATCATAAAACATTGAATTAGGATTACCTGCATCAATGCAGGGAGAATCTTCCGATAAAGCCAAAGGAAATTCTCCAGTTCCGACAAATAACGGGTTTGCATCTATGTTACCTGTTCCGTTCCAACCTCCTTGAATATCTGA
>JAUXFF010000222.1 GCA_030620155.1 Candidatus Cloacimonadota bacterium
GGTAGTTAATTTTATAACCCAAAGATATTTTAAATTCAATAATAAATATGATTAAATTTGACAAAAATTTAATGTGAACCATCAAATGAACATTCGAAAAGCAATTCCGTCGGATATGCCATCTGTATTGAGATTAATAAAAGAACTGGCCAAATTTGAAAATGAACCCGAAGCTGTAGAAGTAACTGTTGAGAACTTGATCAACAGCGGATTTAAGAAAAAACCGGATTTTAAAGTTTATGTTGCTGAGAAAGAGGAGAGAATTGTTGGAATGGCTCTGTTTTACGAAAGATATTCTACCTGGAAAGGTAAGGCTATTCACCTGGAAGACCTGATTGTAGAGAAAGAATTCAGAGGAAAGGGGATTGGAAATGCATTGTATACAGAGGTCTTAAAATATGCCTATAAAAATAATTTCAAGCGTGTTGCCTGGGAAGTTTTAGATTGGAATACCCCGGCAATCGACTTCTATGAAAGCACGGGAGCAACGCTTTTAAAGGAATGGAGAGTTGTACACATGGATGAAAAATCATTATACCACTTCACACAAAATATTTCTTAACTTATATATGATAATTATAAAATTTTAAATCGATGAAAATCTATAAGTTTGGAGGAGCCTCAGTAAAAGATGCGGAAGGCGTTAAAAATTTTCTGAACATTTTGAAAGAAGTGGGCTATGATGACACGCTGATCGTAATTTCTGCAATGGGAAAAATGACCAACGCCTTTGAAAGAATTACTTCTTCCTATTATAATAAGAACAAAGACCTTTCCCTTAATATAGAAACTGCAATCGCATTCCATAAAGAAATTATCGATGATCTGTTTGTCAATTTAAAAACTGAAATATTAGCTGAAATTGAAAGTGTTTTTGAAGAAGTCTTATTTTTTACTGAAAGGAATTCTGTTACAGATTACAATTATATTTATGACCAAATAGTTAGCAAAGCTGAATTAATATCTACTAAAATTTGCAGTTATTACCTTACGGAAAATGGTATGCCAAATAAATGGCTGGACGTTAGAAAATGTATTAAGACCAACAGCGATTATAGAAGAGCGGGAGTAGACTGGGAAAAAACTTCTGATCTAATTAAGAAACACGTCAATGGTTCTTCCCTGATCATTACCCAGGGATTTATCGCCTCTGATTGCAATAATAATACTACTACTCTTGGCAGGGAAGGATCAGATTATACGGCAGGAATTTTTGCCTACTGCCTGGATGCTGAAAAGACAATTATTTTTAAGGATGTTGCAGGGGTACTGAATGCAGATCCAAGAAACTTTGAGGACACCACGTTATTAAACCAAATTTCCTATAGGGAGGCGATAGAAATGGCCTTTTACGGCGCTTCCGTTATCCATCCAAAAACTTTGCAACCTCTTCAAAGAAAGGAAATTCCTTTATTTGTGAAATCTTTTAAAGATCCTAAAAATCAAGGCACCATGGTTTGCAAAGGAGCAAGTTTAATGCCTAAAACACCTTGTTTTATTGTTAAGAAAAATCAGATCCTCTTGTCCATTTCAGCCAAGGACTTTTCCTTTATAATGGAAGATGACATAAGTGAAATATTTGATTTCTTCCATCAAAATAAATTGAAAGTCAATCTTATTCAAAATTCAGCAATTAGCTTTTCTGTTTGCCTTGAAGATAATTTCAATACTTTCAATGAATTATATGAAAAACTTAAATCAAATTACCTTTGTTTATACAATAAAAATGTTTCTCTTTTTACAATCAGGCATTTTACGGAAGCTTCTATTTTGAAAATAGAAAAGGATAAGGAAGTTTTAGTAAAACAGAAGAGTAGAGAAACTGTTCAAATTATTGTAAAAAATTGAAAAACTTTTATGAGTTTAGTAACTTCTAAAGAAATAGCAGGTATTCTGCACCTTGAAAAATATGGGTATTTAGGAACCTCACTGGGTTGGATATTGCTAAAAACTTTACGTATTACTAAATTGAATAAAATATATAATAAGCATAAGAATAAAAGCGATATTGAGTTCTTAGACGCTATTTTAAAAGAAATAAAGATAGAATTTCAGGTTCCTGAAGAAGATCTGAATAGGATCCCAATACAGGGCCCTTTTATAACAGTTTCAAATCATCCCTTAGGGGGAATCGATGGTGTATTATTATTAAAATTACTTGTCGCACGAAGACCTGATTTTAAAATAATTGCAAATTTTCTATTGTACAGAATTGATCCGCTAAAAAAGTATGTGATGCCTGTTAATCCTTTTGAGAACAGACAAGAAGCACAATCAAGCATGGCAGGCATTAAAAGTGCTTTGCTTCATTTACAAAAAGGAAGTCCTCTCGGAATTTTTCCAGCAGGGGAAGTGTCAACTTATAAAGATGGAAAATTAGTTGTGGACAAACGTTGGGAACCTGGTGCAATTAAGTTGATAAAAAAAGCAAACGTACCGGTCATTCCAATATACTTTCATGCTAAAAACAGTAAGCTCTTTTATTTTCTATCTGGCCTGAGTGATACGCTTCGAACGGCGAAATTACCTTCTGAATTTTTGTCTCAAAAAAATAGAATTATCAAAGTAAGAATAGGAAAACCAATATCTGTTAAAGAACAGAATGAATATGAGAATTTAAGTGACTTGCATAATTTTATTCGCAAAAAGACTTATATGTTGGCAAATCCGTTTGAAAAAACAAAAA
>JAUXFF010000064.1 GCA_030620155.1 Candidatus Cloacimonadota bacterium
ATATTCAAACATGAGTGATAATTTTGATTTGTTTGTATTGTTTAATAATGGGGAAATTCAAATGGAAATCAATGATTGGAATGGCCCAAATAGTAATCCTTTGATCATAAATTTTCCTGACGATAATATTTATCTCAGTGAGCCGACGTCCGATCCGGAAGGTGTTGTTTCTCAAAATAATATTACCTATATTAGCTCGACCGGTGGAGGTAGCAATATTCAATTCACCAAAATAGATGCTGGCGGCACTGTATTGATAAATAATGAAACCATTATTACCGGAGCAAATGCCTGGACAAATGAGGCTCGTATTGCTGTTGACAGCAATGAAAAAATATATATTATCTGGTCAAAAGATTTGCATGATATTTCTTATGCTTATTCTGAAGATGGGGGAAATAGTTGGTCGGAAAGGATTTCGCTTAGCTATAATGCTTCATACCAGATGCTTAAACCACAGGTTTGCTGCGATAGCAATAATAATGTCCACATCATCTGGCAGCACTGGACAGGAAATGCTAATCTTTTGGCTTATATGAAATTACGACCTGATGGCACAATAGCTATCGATGCAAGCTATTTAACGCAAAGTAACAACAATGTCTGGTCTCCTCATATGGATATCGACGAAGAAAATAATCTTCATATTGTCTGGGCACAGAGCTATAATAATGCAACTTCTACTAATTATACGAAAATTAACGGAAATCTCAATGGAGACGGATCTTCTTTAACTGATGCTGAATTAAGCTTGCTCCAGGAATATCATATTTTAACAAATCAGTTGATCAGATATCCGAAGTGTGTTATTGATGGTTATTTGAATGTTCATACGGTCTATGAATATGGAGAATATGGTTGCAACACTCCTAAATCAACCTATTATAAGAAATTGAATTCTGCTCCTCTTTTAAGAATTGAATGTCCAAATGATTCTGTTCTTTTTGTGGAAATGACCGGTAGCGGAACCGATTGGGAAGGAACTTACACTCCTTCCGGAAACGGAATTTATAATGTCAGAGTTTCAGCTTCCGATATTGATGGAAATACAGGTGTGGATTATTATGAGTTTGAATATACCAGCACAGATATCACTGATAATGAGCTTATCAGTAAAAATTTTTCACTTTCAAATTATCCGAATCCATTTAATCCGTCAGGTGCCGGACGCAGTCCAGCAACAACTATCTCATTTAATCTCACCGCAGAAGACGTCGGGCTTCGTTCAACTTCGCCCGGACAGGCTGAGGATGTAGAAATAATAATTTATAATATCAAAGGAGAAAAGGTGAAAACGCTCACTGTCACCCTGAGCGGAGTCGAAGGGTCAAATGGTAATGAAGGTTTTACTCCCAGTCCTTCGACTACGCTCAGGATGACACAAGCTGGGAGTAAAACATATTCAATTACTTGGGACGGTAAATGCGACAACAACAAACCGGTTTCTTCCGGTATTTATTTATATAAATTAAGGGCAGGAAAATTCACTGCAACCAAAAAAATGATCCTTCTTCGCTAACTTCTTCGCTAAAGCTTCGAAGTTCAAGAAAGCTACAGCGGATAAATAAGCCTGAGCTTGCCTGCTGCAAGCAGGGCTTATAAATAAGCCAGAGGCTTACAAGTCCTGATGAAATAAATTTTATAATAAAGGAGTAATTATGGAAAAGAGAAAAATATTTTCCCTGCAAGTTCTTTGGATTTTATCTGTCATATTGTCTATCCCGTTATTTATGGGGGCACAAGTTACGGATTTCGATTTTATTTATACGGATATTGATGGCAAATCCAATTATGAACCTTTTAAACCGGTTGAATTTGAACCTGCTGCTATGGAAAATTTTCGCACAGAACCTATACAAATGCCGGGTTGGCCTATAAATATAGGACAAAATTCAAATTATCCTCCGTCAGGTATTTGTCTTGCTGATATTTATGGAGATGGTCTTCTCGCAATTATTGCCGGTTCATCAAATGGTGAATTTCATGTTTGGAATTATCTCGGTAATGATCTTCCCGGTTGGCCCAAAACAGGATTAGAACCTATACGAGCTAAATCAGCCGTGGGTGATATAGACCCTGATTATCCCGGTTTGGAAATCGTTGTTTTCGGAGAAACTAGTACTTTATATGTCTGGCATAATGATGGAACTGGTGTTCCGGGATGGCCACAAAATATTGGTTCCGGCGGTCACCTAAGAGCACCTGTCATTTTCGATATAGACGATGATGGTTCTTTGGAGATAATTACTGGGCAAGGTAATGTTAGTGTTTACAATCATGATGGAACAATATATCCGGGCTGGCCCCAATCGATAGGTTGCGTTGCCACACCTTCGGTAGCAGATGTGGATAATGACGGAATTGTTGAAATCTGTGCTGTTTCGTATAATTCCATATATCTCTGGGATAAAGATGGAAATCCGGAACCCGGTTGGCCCAAACTCGATGTTGCTGGTGCAACGAGCTATGCACAACCAACACTTGCAGATCTTGATGATGACGGTGATCTGGAAATCCTTCATGCATATTATGATCAATGGGCTACACCCTCACAAAATCATGTTGCTATCTATCATCATGATGGAACAGATTTTGATAACTGGCCCCAAATCTATCCGGGACCTCATACCTATGTTACTCCTGTTGTAGGGGATATAGATAATGATGGTGACTTGGAAATTTTTGGTGGTGGTCATACATTCGATATTATGGTAAAGCATCACACAGGGGAAACAGTTACCGGTTGGCCTGCTCAAATAGGATCAGCTTTAGAATGTTCACCGATAGTATTTGATATCGATGATGACGGAAGCAGAGATGCTGTTGTTGCTGAAAACGGTATAGTTGGTATGGCTAACATGTGGGCATTTCACAGTGATGCCTCAACAGTTGAAGATTGGCCGATAGATATATTTGCACCGGCAATGGTGAACAGTCCTGCTGTAGGTGATGTCGATGGTGACGGAGATATTGAAATCGCGCTGATAGTTCTGGGCGGAACAGTGAGTTTATGGACTCTCGAAGATGTACAGTACCGAAGCTATTTAACAGAATGGGGAACCTATTTTCATGATAACTGGAATACTGGCTGGTTTCATCCTCTATCTCCGCAAAATCTTACTTACGAAAGCTCCGGAAGTACCGTTACTCTTAATTGGAGCGCAAATACAGAATCTGATATTGCAGGTTATAATGTTTACAGAGGTGATACTTCAGGTGGACCTTATGCAAGGATAAACAGCACATTAATCACTGAAACATTTTACAATGATATTCCCGGAGTAGAGGATAATTATTATTGTGTTACTGCAGAAATCAAAGCCGGCAGTGAATCACGGTTAAGTACTGAAGTTTTTGGTCAAGTAGGTGTTGATGATGAATTACCTGAACCTTTAATATCTATATCAAACTACCCCAATCCCTTCAATCCAACTACAACGATTTCTTTTAGTCTCACCACAGAGCACAACGGTCTTCGCCAAGGCTACGCCGGGCAGGCGGAGAGCACGAAGATAATTATTTATAATCTGAAAGGACAAAAAATAAAAACATTTGATGTCATCCCGAATGAAGTCGAAGGATCAGTAGTTTGGAACGGAACAGATGATAAAGGAAAACCTGTTTCCAGCGGAATCTATTTCTATAAAATCAAAGCAGGGAAATTTTCAGACACAAAAAAGATGATCCTCCTTCGCTAACTTCTTCACTAAGGCTTCGAAGTTCAAGAAATCTATGAAGGATAAATAAGCCTAAGCTTGTAAGCCAAAGGCTTACTAGCCTGCTGCAAGCAGGGCTTACAAGTCCTGATGAAGTAACTTTCGAGTCGTAAGTTTAACCAGTAAAGAAGAATGATTGTATCGGGGGAACGTAGTAACGACGACTCGAGACTGGGAACAGGTAACTATCATGTGAATCAACGGTCCTCTGGTGAAGATTAATTTTTTCACAAACGGAGTTGTGAGCTACAATGACTTCGCTAAGCTATGTCTTGGCATACAGGGAATAATGGTTTATAATTAGAAAAAAAATATGAAATATGAAAGGGGTTAACCAGAAAACAATCCGGCTTCATCCCGAATGAGGAGGTGAAAATGATAAAATTAAATACTGGTAGAAAGTGTATTTATTGTGGTGATGAGAATAAACAACGTATTCACAGAAAGTCATGGATGCGTTTATACCCCTACAGTAGATTATTTGAATGCAAGAACTGCATGAGTGAATATCTGTGCATTGGTGTAATTACAATTGGTACATATTCAGGATATCATAAACTGCTGACATCTCAAGAGAGAATAGCTGGAAAGGGAAATTATCAGGGAAAAAGAATAAATTATTAATAAAAAACCATTCTGTCTGATAAGATTCGAGTTCAGAAGAGCGCAGCGACGATGGACTTGAGACGAAGGGGGCAATCCGAGCTATACTAGATAGTTCACATCTTTAGACAGAGATATGGATCTTTAGTCCGGCTTTTTAGTCGCCTCTGGAGACTTAATCGCCTTTGGTGATTTGACAGATAGGGGAGTTAGAAAAAAAATAAAAATATTTGCTTTTTTCTCACGCAGGAGCATGGGAAAGAGTAGTCAAACTTTGTGAGCCTTCATGCTTTTAGTCTGTCTCCGTTAGCCACGGTATGCACCATGGTTAACTAACAGGGGTAGCTGAACAGTCTCTTCCAATATCGTCTGAGATTGATTTATAAATTCATTGACACTACTTTCTATCTATATAATTTATCCATGTTTTGTTTTTGTTTCTTCTTGTCTGACTTTTGAATTTTTTAATAGAATTTAGTATTTATATGATAGTGATGTTAGTTTTTTTGTAAAAATATATTGCATTCTCTGAAAAGAGAAATGTAAATCATAAGGGATATTATGAAATTTTCAATTAGAGTAAAGATGATATTATACTTTCTTTTGATAATTATAATTTCCGGGTTTACTGTAACTATTATTGGAACGCATTTAATTGGTGACAGAATAGTTAAGCAGGCACAGAAAAAAGTGAAACTGGACCTTAATTCAGCAAGAGAAATATACAGGGAGAGAATTAGAGAAGTCGAATCCTCTATACGCTTAACAGCTTTAAGGTTTTTCATAAAAGAAGCATTCTTAAAAGGAAAAGTAAAATCTATCGAAAATGAACTTAAAAAGATAAGTAAAAGTGAATCCTTAGATTTTCTAACTCTTACCGATAAGGAAGGAAAAGTACTTCTCAGGTCTTGTAATCCGGAATTATTTAACGATAATAAAGCTAATGATGAAATAGTAAAAAAAGTACTGGATGAAAAAAATGTAATTGGAGCAACTCAGATACTTACAATGGAAGAATTGCATTTAGAGAGTGCAACACTTACGCAACAAGCTCGAATTGAATTAATTGCAACACCTAAAGCAAAGCTGAGATCGGAAAAGGAAGAAACTTCGGGAATGGTAATTAAAGCAGCAGCTCCGATTTTTGACTATGAAGGCAATTTAATGGGTGTATTGTATGGTGGGATTCTGCTGAACAGGAACTATGAAATAGTCGACAAGATAAAGGATATTATATTTCTGGGTGAGACATACAAAGGAAAAGATATTGGTACAGCGACGATTTTTCAGGGTGATTTACGCATTTCAACCAATGTAAAGACAAAGGATGGAAAGAGAGCGATCGGGACACGAGTATCAGAAGAAGTGTACGATCAGGTGTTGATCAAAGGGAACCCGTGGATTGACAGGGCGTTTGTTGTAAATGACTGGTATATAACAGCATACGAACCCATAAAAAATACCCTCGGTCAGATTATTGGTATCCTTTATGTGGGAATTCTTGAACAGGAATTTATTGATATGAAACACGTAACTTCATGGACTTTTTTAGGAATTACAATGGCAGGGATCATTTTTGCATTTATTGTCTCATACTTACTTGGGAATAGTATTATTAAGCCTATTCAGTCTCTTGTTTCTGCCTCTCATTATCTGGCAAAAGGAGATATGGATCATAAGGTCGAATGTGAATCTAAAGATGAAATCGGAGAGTTGGCAAACACATTTAATTTTATGATTGCTTCCATAAAGGAAAGAGATGAGCAATTAAAAGAATATACAAAACAAAAAATCATGGAGTCCGAGAGATTAGCAATAGTTGGACAGTTAGCTGCAGGAGTTGCTCATGAAATTAATAATCCCCTTGGTAGTATATTGATCTATAGTAATCTTTTACTTGAGGATATGGAGCAAGAAAGCCCTGTTAAAGATAATTTGAAAAAGATTGTTGAACAGACTACACGATGTAAAGAAATCGTTAGAGGTCTTCTTGTTTTTTCTAGACAAACAGAACCTGAAATGCTACTTGCAGATATTCATAAAACCATTGAAGACGTGCTTTCACTTGTAAAAAACCAGGCTTTATTCCAAAATGTTCAAATCATAAAAAAATATAAACAATCTATCCCGTTAATTTTATTTGATAAAGCTAAAATACAGCAGGTTTTTATAAATATTCTGTTAAATGCTGTGGAATCAATGGAGGGTGAAGGTGAACTGATTGTTGAAACCGGTAATACTTCAGATGAGAAATTTATTGAGATAAAATTCACAGATACCGGATGTGGTATTATGAAAGAAAATATAAAAAAGCTTTTTGATCCATTTTTCTCAGCAGGTAAAAAAGTTCATGGAACCGGTCTCGGTCTGTCTATCAGTTACGGCATTATCAAAAATCACAAGGGAGATATTAAAGTGGTAAGTGAAGTAGGAAAGGGTTCTACCTTTAAGGTCATCTTACCTGTTAAGGAGCAAAATGGATAAAAATATCAACATACTGGTAATTGATGATGACAAATATATACGTGATGCATGTCGTCAGATTCTTAACCGAAATCAATATAATGTATTTGAAGCCGAAGACGGGTATAAAGGTCTTGAGCTTTTGAAAAAGCAGGATTTTGATATAATAATCCTGGATTTAAAAATGCCCGGTATTGACGGTATGAATGTTCTTAAAAGAATTATGAAAGACTATCCGGATATAGTTGTGATTGTTATCACAGGTTTTGCCACAGTGGAATCAGCAGTAGAAGCTATGAAGATCGGAGCTAACGATTTTCTTCCCAAACCATTTTCCCCGGATGAGTTAAGAGTTATCATAAATCGTGTTGCTGAAAAAAGAAAACTTATGTTGGAAAATATTTATCTTCGGGATCAACTGGATTCGTATATCGGAATGGATGATTTTATTGGTGAAAGTGAGCCCATGATAAAAATCAAAGAATTGATCAGGAAAGTTGGTCCAACTGATAGTACGGTTTTGATCTCAGGTGAAAGTGGAACAGGAAAAGAACTGGTTGCCAGAGCGATTCATCGTTATAGTAGCAGAAAAGAAAAACCCTTTGTTACTGTTGATTGTGGAAGCTTGGTGGAAAACTTGTTTGAGAGCGAGTTATTTGGACATGTAAAAGGAGCTTTTACCGGAGCAATAGCTTCAAGACATGGAAAATTTGAAATGGCAAATACAGGAACACTGTTTTTTGATGAAATTGGAAATATCGGAACCAAAATCCAGGGAAAATTGTTGAGAGCTATTCAGGAAGGTGAAATCACCAAAGTTGGAGGTTCACAAGCAATCAAGATAGACGTTAGAATCATATCTGCGACCAACACAGATCTTATAAAAGGAATTAAGGAAGGAACTTTTCGTGAAGACCTTTTCTATCGTCTGGCTGTTATTCCAATTAACTTACCTCCGCTTCGAGTTAGAAAAGATGATATCCCAGTACTGATAAATTATTTTCTGAATAAGTATAATCAAAAAAGAGGAAAAACAGTAAAATCGATTTCCCCGCACGCGATGAGAACGCTTATAGAATATCATTGGCCCGGCAATGTAAGGGAATTACAAAATACAATTGAACGTTCTGTTGTACTTGCTAAAAAGGATATTATTGATTCTGCAGATATTTTTCATTTTTCATTTTCTAGTCCTGTGAGTCTTTCAAGTTCTCTTGCTTCTGCTGAAAAAGAACATATATTAAAAGTCTTAAAAGATTGTAATTGGAATAAAAGCAAAACTGCCGGTATCCTTCAAATTGACAGAAAAACACTGCGGATGAAGATCGATAAATATGGGATAGAACACGGATAGAACACGGATGACGCGGATTTGACGGATTCTCACGGATTTTGTGTGATGAATGTTATGTAGAGAATCCCTGCTAATCCCTTTTATCAAAAGGGATCATAAGATGCCGTAGGAAGAAATTCCTCTTGCTTTTCTACGTTTTCCTTTCATTGAAAGGGAATTTATAAGCCCTGCTTGCAGCAGGCAAGTAAGCCTTTGGCTTACAAGCTTAGGCTTACTGCAAGGGATTCTGATTTCTTGTCGCGGTGTAATGAAATGAAGCTGAATTTATTTTGGGGAATTCGGAAGAAACTTTGTAACAAAAGGGAAACCGGTTTTTGTGATTGGGATTTGTTATTTGTGATTTACTTGCCCCGTGAAATTGCAAAGCAGTATTTCACAGGGTAAATTTTTTGTTATTTGTTATTTGTAATTTATTTGTAATTTGCCTGCCCCGTAAGGAACGCAGTGACTGTACGGAGGATATTTGTATTTTGGAATTTATAGAATATGAAACCTTTGTTTACGTACCTTCAATTGAGTGTAAAATTCGAGCAAAATTACTATTGAGGATTAATTCACCAAGACTGAGGAAAAAATCCTCGATTTTTTTATATTTTTTCTTAAACTTTTCAATAAATAAATATCCTAATTCCATTTGTATCAAGCAATTATAAAATAATATTCCATTTACTATCCGTTTGGCACAGGATTTGCCTTTTATATTGATATGATGAATAAGAAAGCAAATATTCTAATAATTGATGACGAACAGTATATATGTGATTCGTGCAGTCAGGTATATACAAAGGATGGATATCAGGTTTATACAGCTAATGATGGAATTAAAGGTCTGCAAAAAGTAAAGGAATTTAGACCTGATATGGTAGTTGTTGATCTGAAAATGCCCGGTATGGGTGGGATGGAAGTTCTTGAAAGAATAAATACAATTGATCCAACCATTGTCTCTATAGTTATAACAGGTTATGCGACAATAGAATCAGCAGTGGAAGCGATGAAACGGCATGCCTTTGATTTCCTGCCCAAACCATTTACACCTAATGAGCTCAGGATAATTACACAAAGAGCTTTGGAAAGAAGAAAGTTAATTCTGGAGACCAATCGTTTACGAGAAGAAAAAGACAGGATGAAAGAGAATTTCATCAGTATGGTCTCACATCAGCTTAGAACTCCCCTTGTAGCTGTTCAGCAGTATTTTGAAGTAATATTAGCAGGAATGGCAGGCACAGTTTCCGAAGAGCAGAAAAGGATGCTTGAACGTTCGAAGATCCGTATTGATGAGCTTATCGAATTAATAAAAGAATGGCTCGATTTTGCCAGGATTGATGCAAATAAACTTGTGAGTGAATTAAAGCCTACAAATTTAATACCTGTCCTTCTCAAATCACAGGATTCAATGCAGGCAATTGCCAAACAAAAGGATATAACTTTGAAAATGGAAGTTCCGGAAAACTTGCCTTTAATAATGGGGAATGCAGGTTTTCTTGAACAGGTTTTTTTAAATTTATTGGAAAATGGAATTAAATATAATAAACAAAGTGGAAGTATAACAATAAAAGCAGTGACAGAGAATGAATTTGTCCGAGTGGATTTTTCCGATACAGGGATAGGGATTTCAGAGCAGGAATTATCTTTTATATTCGAACAGTTCTACCAGGTTAAAAGGACAAATAAAACTGATGGAACCGGACTGGGTTTGGCAATAGTAAAAAGGATAATTGAAGCTCATTCCGGTACCATAAATGTAACTAGTGACCCTGGAAAAGGAACTGTTTTTTCAATTCTTCTACCAATAAAACAAGAGGAGTAAAAAATGAAAGGTTCAAAAATTTTAATTATTGATGATGATGTTGATTTCAGCGATGCCACAACTAAAATATTAGAAAATAAGGAATATGAAGTTGTTTCAGCATTAAATGCCAGGGAAGCCAGGCTGATGCTGAAAAAAGAAAAACCCGATCTGATTATCCTGGATATTATGCTTCCTGATCTGGATGGTTTTTCATTGTGTACGGAGATCAAGGAAAGTACGGATTTTTTTGAGATTCCCATATTGATCCTTACTTCTGTCAGTGATAATGATTCCCCACAAAAATATGCAGAAAAGATTGCTCACCATCACAAAGCGGATGAATATGCAGAAAAACCGATAGATCCCAAAGAATTAGTTGCCCGTGTACATGGCTTGCTCTCACGAAGTGAAATGTATGCTTCTGAGCCAACCGGGAAAAAGAAGATACTTTTCATAGATAATGACCATGAATTTATGCGTTCAATGCGGAACATATTGGAAAATAAAGATTTTGAGGTGGAAACTACAGACACAGGTAAAGGTGGAATAATGATGGTTAGAACTATGTCCCCTCAACTGGTCATTATTGATCCGGTTCTCGCTGATGTAGATGGCTTTTCTGTTTGTCGGGAGTTGAAATCTGATAAAAGAACATTTAACATTCCTATACTAATGGTTACAGCTTTTAATCAACAGCTTAAAGAACCTGATTTTGCCAAAATTATAGCGGCTAATCATAAAGTGGATGAATTCATCCCCAAACCTGTAAAACCAGAACAGCTTTTAGAAAAAATAAATCAATATATTTAATAGGGCATTTTGTAGGTATGAGTTCAATTTTTATTCGATTTTGCTTTGATAAGTAGGCGCAATCAAAGGAGTGGGTTATGCAACGAAAGAAGATAGGCAATACCCGGAGAAATAGGGTTTTACCAGATAAAGATATCTGCCGGGTAAAGAGTATAGGATTAAAAAAATATGCTGAATGTCTTGTTGATTCACCTGTAGAATGTAAATACGCCATTTCATTCGGGTACACTTTTTTTTGTAAAAACCCCAAACGCAAGGAAATAATCGAAGGGATTTTTATAGATGAGCAGAAAAACATGAAAGTTGATAATACAAACTCAGCCAATTCCCATTATGCATTTCAGCAAACTGGTAGAAAGGATAATTCAGTCTTTAAAAGAAATCCGAGAATCTTGATTATTGATGATGATCCTGATGTCCGCATATCCATAAAAGCAATTCTTCAAAGTAAAAATTATGTTGTTATTACAGCTTCTGATGGGAAACAAGGTCTAAAAAAAACAAGATTAGAAAAGCCAGATCTTATTATCCTGGATATAATGCTTCCGGATCAGGATGGTTTTTCTATTTGTAGAGAACTTAAAGAAAATTCTGAAACTCTTCAGATACCTGTTCTTATCTTAACCTCTCTCAGTAAAAAGAGGGGAGAAAGTTATGTGGATTTGATTGCCTACAGCCATAAAGCAGACGGCTTTATAGAAAAACCTGTAGATAAAGATGAATTGTTATTTAGTATAGAAAAACTACTTGAAAAAAATAGAATAGAGTTTCCCAAACTGAAAAAAAAAAGAACGATTCTTATTGCTGACAATAATTCTGACTTTGTGTCTGAATTGGAAAAAGTCCTTAAAGCAAACAGTTTTGAAGTATTTGTTGCAGAAAGTGGTATAGAAGCTCAAAAAATAGCTCAGGCTTTTTCTCCTGCTTTGATCCTACTTGAAATAACACTTCCTGATATTGATGGATATTCTGTTTGCTTCGAACTTAAAAGAAATCCTAAAACTTTACATATACCGGTGTTTATTGTGAGTAATATTAACAACAAACTTTCCAACTCTGAATATGCTGTGCGGATCGCTTTTAAACATCATGCAGACCGATTTATAGCAAAACCGATAGAAACCAAAGAACTTTTGAAAATAATTATGGAAATTTTTTAAAGAAAAAAGTAATAAAAATGAAAATTACTACTTTAGATGAAATAACTCAAAAATTAAAAAAAACAAAAAAGAAGCTTGTAGTAGCAGGCGGCAATACTTCCACAGTAATGCAATCTGTAGCAAAAGGGGTTAGGGAAGGAATAATTGAAGCTACTTTAGTTGGTGATAAAGATGAGATTATCAAATTATCTGACAAATATGAAATTGACTCCCAAACCTGGAATGTAATAGATGAAAAAGATCCTGTTAAAGTTGCTTCAAAATCAGTAGAAATCGTTAGAACTGATAATGCTGATATTTTAATGAAGGGATGCATCAGTTCCGCTAATTATCTGCATGCCATTCTTAATAAGGAACATGGATTGGTTATCAATGGAAACCTTTTGACTCATGTTGCTATTGCACAACTCCCGAAATATCATAAACTTCTCATTATCTCAGATGCAGCGATCATTGTACAACCCGACCTTACGCAGAAGATAGCTATGTTGAAATTCTGTGTAACTTTAGCTAATAAATTGGGAATATCAAAACCAAAAGCAGGGATAATTTCCTGTGTGGAAGTACCGAGTTTTAAAATAGATTCAACCATAGATGCTTCTATTATCAAAAAAATGGTGAAACGAGGACAAATCAAAGGAGTTGAGGTTGATGGACCTCTTGCTCTTGATCTGGCAATTTCCAAAAAATGTGCAGACGACAAAAAATTTGAAAGTCCTGTAGCAGGAGATTGTGACATTTTAATATTTCCTAATATCTGTGCGGGAAATGTATTTTTTAAAACAGTTACTAACCTGGCAGAAGCAAGATTAGCTGCAATTGTTATGGGCGCTTCAGTGCCTTGCATTCTAACTTCCAGGTCTGATACGGAAGAATCAAAATTTCTTTCCATTGCTCTCGCTGCTTTGCTTTCTGAAAGGTA
>JAUXFF010000212.1 GCA_030620155.1 Candidatus Cloacimonadota bacterium
TGCGAACTCGAAGGCTATGAATCATTCAGCGGAGAAGTAACTGTTCTGGAAGGAGAAACAGTAACCCTGGATATTGAATTAGATCCTGCATTCTGGGCTCCTACAAACCTTACATTCACGTATAATCATCCGAATGTAATTCTTCAGTGGGATGAACCGGAACCACCAGCCAGGATGATGGATATCACCGATAATAACACAACTATCACCTTAGATGAAAAAGATCCTAAAGCTGTTAAAGGACAGTCTCTTGCTGATACAGATTCTAAAGTCAACGAAAACACTCGTGTACTGATTGGCTACACAATCTATCGTAATGGTGAGGAAATCGGTACTGCTTTTTCTACATTCTACCTTGATGCAAATCTTGAGGATGGTGAATATGAATACTGGGTAACTGCTAATTATGAAGACCCAGACGGTGAATCAGACCCATCGAACTCCGTAATTGTTATTGTTGATGCCTTTTCCGATGATGACATAATTCCATTAGTAACTAAACTTAGTGGCAACTATCCGAATCCATTCAACCCGACTACTGAAATCAGCTTCTCAATAAGGAAAGATGAGTATGTAGCTATTGATATATATAACGTCAAAGGTGAAAAAGTAAAAACCCTGGTAAATGGTAATCTTGAAGCAGGATACTACAATATTATCTGGAATAGTACAGATAATAATAATAATTCAGTTACCAGTGGCGTTTACTTCTACAAAATGAAAGCTGGTAGATATACCAGCACTAAAAAAATGATCCTAATGAAATAGTGACATATGTCCACTGTTCATTCGATCTAATTTAAGTAGTTTTCATTTGCCCCGACGCAAGTCGGGGCAACTTTTTTTACTGGTAGATATACCAGCACCAAAAAAATGATCCTGATGAAATAATCACAACTTGTAGGTACTAACTATAAAAAGGGACATCCGGTTGATGCCGGATGTCCCTTTTTTTTATTTATAATAAATCCAAAAATATTTTATCAAATTCCTTTAACATTTTATGATAGTTAAACATCAGATAATTTAGTGAAAAATTTTATTTGTCTATTCATTGTTTTAAAGACTGCTTTAATGATTTATAACTTCACAATAAATTTATCAAGGATTAAATAATTTGACAAAGAAACCCTTTCTTTTTTTAATAAAAAAAATTAATGAGGGGGAATCTTATGAAGATTTTTACAAGTATCTTAGTTTTTATCGTTTTATTTTCTCTGGCTTTTGCAGAAACGAGTTATTTACAAAAGAGAGAAATGAACTTAACATTGCAATCGAAAAACATCAACCTAAGTCGTGATTTGGAAAATGTGATTTTTGAAGAAGGCTTTGAAGAAGGTTTGGGAGAGTGGGAAACTATCGATGGTTCAGCACCGACAAACTGGACTGAAGAATGGCATTTATCAACCACAGGAGCATATGAAGGGCAATCCTGGTGGATGGGCGATGAGGATATCGGCGGTTATCATAATCAGCGTTATCTTATTTTAGACACTCCTGAGGTAACCTTGCCAGCCGGAGATCCTACCCTTACATTTAATTTAAATTATTGTATAGAGGATCCTGCCGGAACCGATCCACCCTGGGATGGATGGGATGGTTGTAATGTAAGAATATCTACGGATGGTGGTTCCACATGGGATGTTATTGATCCGGTTACCCCTGCTTATAATTGTCTGCATCTTTGGGCTTTCGGTCATCCTGAACAAGGTTATAATGAAGGTCAAAACATTGCAGGTTGGGCTGGTTCAAGTGTAACCTGGCTCGATGCAGAATTCGACCTTTCCGCTTATGCAGGTGATGCGATAAAAATCAGATTTGCTTTTGCCTCAGATATGGCTTATGATACAACCGAAGATCCGGATATTTTTGGTATGAAAGTTGATAACATAGATATTGCCGGTATTTTCCAAAGTGATGGTGAAGGTGCTGCCGGTGATTCGGAGATGATCCCCGGATACGGTGGAGAAGTAGCAGGTGATTTCTGGGCAATCGATACAACAAACCCTCATGAAGGAACCAACGCAATAAGGTGTACTGTTCAAGATAATTTAATAGATGAATTGATCTCTCCTGAAGTCATTTTACCAGACCTTGAAGAAATTGAAATTTATGTAGACTATTGGGTATACTGTGATATGCTTGATTCTGATGGTGATGGTGACAACTCACTTGAAGATTATTACCTCGTATTTGTAAAAAGCGTTGACGAAATTGTCTGGACCAGACTTCATTATAATTTTAACGGACCTGGCTCAGGTGGTGTAGCATCTGTTTGGACATTGATTAACCAGGAATATGCGAATGATACTTTCGGCTGGCAAAGTGGAACCTGTGATATTTCAAATTGGGCAGGTGAAACAGTTCAAATAAAATTCCAGGTACTTACCGACAATAATAATGACGGTGGTACAGGTACCGGACTATTTATTGATGATTTTAGAGTTTATAATACTGTTTTCCAGGGACCTGCCCCGGAAAATTTAATAGCAAACGCACTTCTTGATAATACAGTTCAACTAACCTGGGATCCTGCTCAAATTGGAGGAGGAGAAGGATGGATAGGATGGGATAGTGGAGTTCTGGAAGGATATCTCGGGCTTACCGAGCCCAGTGAATGGGATGTAGCCAGCAGATTTACTGCTTCTGATATGATGCCGTATGTGAATGGTGAACTTACCACAGTAAAATTCATGCCAGGTTCTTCCTTAACATCAAGTTATGATGTTCGAGTATGGACAGGGTCAATGGCTGCAGCTCTTGTAGCAGAAGTTCCCATAGAAGATCCTGTGCCTGAAGACTGGAATGAAGTGATACTGCCTGAACCTGTTCTTATTGAATTAGGAGAAGAACTCTGGATTGGCTATCATATTGATCAAGTAGATCCTGCTGACCCAGGTGGTTATTCTGCAGGATACGATCCCGGACCATCTGTAGCAGGATTATATTATAATCCAGGAACCGGATGGTCTAACCTTAGTGGTGACTTTGATAATAACTGGTTAATCCAGGGTTATATCGAAGCTGCTGATGGAAGAGTATTTGAATTTGCACCTTATCAAAATCAAACCCGTGAACTCGAGAATTATAACGTTTGGCATTCATCTACAA
>JAUXFF010000136.1 GCA_030620155.1 Candidatus Cloacimonadota bacterium
CAAATGCATCAATTCTCCAGCGAACAACTTGAGGTTCTAAATCAAGTGGACCATCATAAACGACATTTGTGCCTGTCGGATCATCTAACGGGCTATAGTGCCATAATAAGTTATAATTCTCGTCAAATAATAATAATCTGGTACTTATCCAGGTACCCGGCTGCCATTCAAAATTCAGCTCCTCTAAATCATAAGTTCCTGAACCGGGAAAAATAAGCACAGGTTTATTTATCAATCTATAACACACAGTATCGGACTTTGTACTATTTCCTGATGTATCAAACGCCTTAATAAAATAAAACCAATTGAATCCAACTAATGAACTGGAATCATCAATATAATAGTCCTGTTCTAAATAAGGCATCTGGTGAATCATAGTATCATATTCATAATCTTCGCCATACTGTTCAATATTCTCAATATAATCATGGTAATCTTCCAGGCTAAAGCGATGTATTTCTACATAATCAATATCTTCATCAATAAGATGTTCCCATTGTATCTGTATCCAATCTGCCTCTGAAATCGCGTCAATACCATTAGACTCAAATCCATTATTATCATAATAATTTAATGTATCCCCAACTACAATATCCCCTGTGTCACCAAGGTGGGGGATTAAATGAGGTTTTTGAGGAGGTGTTGAATCTGAGCTGATTGCATCTTCACCTGAGCAGGCAAATAAGGTGAATATTAACACCATAAGAAAGTACAAAAATTTATTCATATCATCTCCCGGTTAAAAGTTTATTCTCAACCCAACCCTGTTAGTTGAGCCTAATACATTTGTAAGAAATGCATAATCAATAGAGATATCATAAACTTTTACGCTTAATCCAGTCGAAAAATTTGAATCATAGTATCCAAGCCTGAAACTCAGATATTTATCATAAAGAAATTCCAACCCATAATGTTGTATTGTTTCATAAACATAATCTGTATCCATAGAAATTATCAAAGAAGATTTTATAAATTCCAGGGGTTGAAAAACTGCAATACCAAATTTAGTATTAAATAATATTTCGTCTTTATGTTTAGATTCTACATCCCAAGTAATAGATGTACCTCCTATATCCTGGAAATTCAATGCAAAAGAAATATCACCCATCCATTCTATATCAAGAAGTACTTCTAAGCTGGTTTTGGTTATAAAGGAAAAATCGAATCCTGTTCCTGACCCGATATGGTCTAAAATTTTTCTTTTGATATATTTTATATTACTTCCAAAATAAAAATCAAAAGGTAATTCATAGAAAAGCCAACCTAAGTTTAAGTCATAATGGACATGTTTTGCAAAAGCAAATTGGAAAAGGTCATCAGTACTCGTAAATTTATCATCCGGTACACCCGTTAAATTCAACCAGGGAAAAGCAGAACGCTGGTCAACAGTGCCCACCAGATGTTCCTCTTTAAAAACAGGAATATCTTCGATGGTCAGTCGAGTCCAGTTGAAACCAATAGTAACCCCATTAGGTAAGGGCTGACAAAATGATAAATTATCATAAAGAGCCAGATCTTTATAAAGGAAAGCTCTCATCAGATCGATTTCAGTATCTCTTATTTGAGCTATTCCGGATGCATTCCAGTAAATTGCAGAACCGTCATTTGCAATTGCAGAGAAAGCACCACCCATTCCCAAAGCTCTTACACCTGAACCGATTTTTATAAAATCACCAGCATATCTTCCTGCCCATAAACTCATGGAAACACAGAATAACAGGATAAGCGTAATCTTTTTAATCATAATTGGCCTTTATTTTAGAATTGCCATTTTCATGGTTTTCTCAATTTTTTTATTCCCCTTCTTCGCAGTAATACGATAAAAATAAACCCCGTTCGCTAAATAAAATCCTTTTTCATCTCTACAATCCCAACCCAGAACAGTTCGTGGATACTCATGATATCCTATAGAAGAAGAAATATTCTTAAAAGTTTTCACCAGTCTGCCGTTGACCGTGTAAACTCTTAAACAAACGTCATCCGCATCATCAGTGAGAACATAAGTAAATCTGGTTCGACCTGCATTATCAGGATTACTTGTAAGAGAGACAACCGGGTTAGGATAATTTCCAATATTTATTATATTGAATTCATCACTTACTTTAAAAGGAATATCCCTGAAGTTATAATTCCCGTTTACATCAGTACATTCCAAAGTTAAATTATATTCTCCTTTCTCCAGACTCAATTGATATTTAACAGGCACATGTGTTAATTGCCCGAGAGATAAAGAAATTGTATAATCTAAAGGATCGACATTTTCCCCATTAATCCACAGTAAAACTTCATTATTGAACGTATCTATCCCATTAGCATCTGAAAGTAAAAAGGAGATTATTCCATTTTTAGAAATATACCCGCCATGCGTAAATTCCTGTCCTTCCACATTGGCGTCTATCAATGGAGAAATAACATCATTATTTTGTAAAATAGTGAAAGTACCAATTCTTGAAGAATAAAAAGAAACTGTATTATTCTCTATGTTAATTTCACCACCTTCGAATACCCATTTTTGAAAATCCTCTTCCCAGCGATACACTTTATATTCCTGAGAATCTCTCAATTCATATTGTAATGAATCATTTTGATTAAAATAAAAAGTCATATAAATCTGATTATTATTGGGAAAATGACCTAAAGTGTCAGCTAAAAGAGATTCATTTAATGTGCCTATTTGATATGCAGTTGAAAATTCCCCATTTGCCAGACATATTTTCTCGACATCTGGTTGATTCATAGGCTCAGGATAATCCGTAGAATTAATATAGAATATGGAAGTTGTATTAAGTAAATTTGGTGGAAACTCACAGCATAAATTGCCGTCTAAACTTGAAACCACTATTTCTTGAACTCCAGCTTCAAACATATTGATCGAGAAGGTCTCAGAATCTAAGAAGTTATTGTCATAATCACTTTCGGAAAATGATTCTCCACCTTCATTAACATATATCCTGAATTTTACATTTGAATTCAAAAGAGGAATATGAAGATATTCAAAACGAGTTTCAAATATATCAAGTGGTTCAAAAGGAATTTCATTTAATAAAATTTGTTCTTCGTAAATATCATACAATCTCACAAAACAAGATTCAGAAGATACTAAACCTAAATTTTGTATAAAGAACTTAACTGCAGGAAGATTATTATAAGAAGTTAATTCCAGACTTTGAACAAACAAATCAGGTCCTGCAATAAGTATTTCATAAGTCGATGAAATTGTAGAATCTGCATTTATATCAACAATAACAAAATGAAAGCTAATACTCTGTCCTGTTAAATGCGGCATTATGGGAGTTTCCAATGTATATGTATTATTTTCTATATTCAGCATTGGAATATCATCTTCATAATCAATGCAACAGACAATATGGTCTATCCCATCCTCATCAAAAAAATCCGCACTGATATAGATGGTATCATTTTCCATAGGTAACTCAGGTTCTATTTCCAAATTAACAACTGCAGCCTTTCCAACAGTAAAATTGGTCATACCTGTAATTTCCATAGTATCGCCATAAGCAAAAACTTTTACAAATCTCGAATATATAGGCTCCGGATTTTCCGGGATAATAAAATCATAGGAAGTCAGGAAAGAATTAACAACCGGAATCTCAAAAGGATAATATTCATTTAAAGGTAACTGGGCATCATTTTCATTAAATATTATAAATTTCCCCCGTTCAATATCCGGTCCTACTTCTGAACTTATAATCAACGTATCACCCTCAGTGAAATTATATTTATTAAGTACAACCTGTTTTCTATCCTGAGGCAAAGTTAAATTTATCATAGGATCCCCAAGCAGGGCACAACCATGAGTTAATGCAATCCCCACAGCCCCGGTCCCGTAATCTCCATAAAATCTGGCTTTGGTGTAGTCAACAATCTCTCCGAGAGTTTTAATATTCCCACTAAATATAGCTTCGTTCAAATAATTACCAAAAACCAAATCCGCGTTTTCATAGCCATAACCGGTAAATCCAACATGGCCGATAGCACCTTTTTCGGGAGTAAGGATAAGTTCTTCACCTAAACATGAACTTTGAGGATAATTAAACGCAGAGCCATAACAGGATAAGCTGCTTACAAACGGATAGTTATCATTATTAAAAGTAGCAATATCAGCTTTATTTAATAAATTATAATCAGCCCAGACATGACCTCCCCCATGACCGATAAATTGTAAATAAAGAGTACCGTCGTTAATGTTGCTTATAAGAGAAGTTGTATTTCCGTAGTATTCTTCCGGAAGCTCACCGGTATTACAATAAACTCTATTTACTTTAAAATCCGAAGGGATCTTGCTGTTTCTAATTTGTTCACTTTGCTCTGCAAAAAAACTCCCCTCGCTCGGATTACCACCTGCAGCTAATGTAACACTGCTATGCCATAGATCATTATAATTGGGAGTTTGTATATAATGTGAGGTTTTATTGGCTACATCAAGGAGCTGGTCTTCTTCCCAGACATTTATTCTTCCTAAACTTATATCTGCTACAGGATCATCTCCCACGATACAGGCAATCCAGTTATCACTGGCTAAAGCACCTCTTACATCTACCCAGAGCTTTTTAAAAGGAATAAGATTATATCTCCGGCTAACACTAAAATCCCGCTCATCAAAAATACCATCTCCGAGAAGCATTACATGCGAAATATGAGGTTCAGTCCAATTATTATAAGCATAATAGAGAAAATCTTTAATAGATTCCACAGAACGAATTCCTGAATTAAACTCATCAAAAATGTCCTGCAAGCTAACAATTTCCACAGAATAACCTTGTTCTTCCCAGATTTGTTCAAATAATAATGTACCTTCTGCTTCAATAAATTCAGGAATAGTAATAATAACATATTCAGCAGAATTTGAAGGGTCTTTCAGATTCGATGGAATATCAGGTCGTATTTCTACAGGATTTTTTTTACAATTTCCTGTGACAGCATAATATTCAATATCACCTGACTGAATATCATCTTGAAAAGTAACTTTATAAGGGGATTCACCAGCACTATCCTCAATCTGAATATTCTCCATTATACTGGAACCGATTTTATAAACATATATCTCTTCTTGCGAGAAATTTTCCAATACAAATTGAAAAAGACCAAAAGGTTTATTTTGTGGTTTACAGAACTGTAATATATTATTATCTGTTATATATTCTCTCCAATAAGTAAGCTCCATATAATCCAGTAAAATCTGTTCATTTGCCACATAAGAAATCCCGGGTAAACTAATATAAAGATTATTAGAACCGTGGGAAAGATAGCTGTTTGGTATAATACCCTGGTTCTCAAAAATTATTTCCGTCTGCCCGTACCACTCATGATTATTTATTATTGATGAATTTACTCTCACAATAGCATGATGATTTATCTGATAGTAATTATCCGGATTAAAGGTTGTACTAAAAAGGCAGACTTTGGCAGTAAAAAATCTGATATTAGATTGATGAGGATATTGAATATCAAAAGGAAAAATTTCCAGATCAGGTGCGGAAATCCTATCCCAAAACCAGATATCTTCCCTATAATAATTCGGAGAGTTATACAGAAACTGTGCCCCCAGATGGTCCATTATCTGTTGCTCCTCAATATGGACAGTTTGTTGAAAAGATTGAGGTATTGTGTATTCACTGGGATCGGTAATTCCCAAACCGCCATTTTCAACCGCCATTCTGGCTCCGAGAGTTTCTAATAGAGTCAATTTATAGACATTTTCCGAAGTGAAATCATCATAATAGCTTGTATCTCCATAATGAGGTTTCCCAAAAAACTCAAAATAATCACCCGGCTCAAAGGAGCCGTCCGATTCGCCAACAAAATGTATGGGGATAGAGCCATATTCATCAGAAAGGTTAAGATAACGTGGGTCAAGATCATCCCAGACAAAAGCCAGTTCAAATTCTAATTCATATTCTTCAGAGTACTCCTCTAAGGAATTTAAAAGGTGTTCATAAGATATTTTGTATATTCCTTCTTCATCAACTATTATTTGAATTTCACTAACAGAAGAACCTGTTCTGATGGGATAGGTTTTTAATTCTTCCCGGGTCTTTCTCCATTTTTTTGAATATTCATTATTCAGGAAAAACGAATCACCCTCTTTATCAATGAAATTAGAACTCCTGAACCAGTCAGTGCTTTCAGACTTATTTCCTGAAATATTAATCCGGATTAAAGCTTCTCTTGTTACTATTAGTTCATTTGTTCTGGCTTTATATTGAAATGGATTAATAATAAAACTGGAAAAAAACCTGTCCCCAATAAAAGCTTTGTTTCCCCTTCTGACTAGATCATTGGGATATAATGTTTTGCTTTTATAAACTTTTGAATTCTTAATAAATTTATACTCGATTAAATCTCCATTCTGAACGAGTTGTTCAACAGGATAAACATTTACATTTTTAATGATTTCCTGTTTTTTTTCTATAACATGTAAAGTTATATCTCCTTCCATTGGTAAGCCAACTATTCCGGAATAGAATGGAACTTGAGGATAACCCACATCCATATTGGATGAAGCAAAATCACTTATTATTCTGACGTAATTTTCACCTTTATGGGAACTTTTTTTAAATATGAACTCCGGCAGAACAAATTTAACAATTAGGTGATCTTCATTCTGAAAGATAACTTCAAAAGGTTTTCCATACAAATATATAGAACTAAACAAAACCAATAATATTAATATTGTTTTAAACATTCATGTCCTCAATTTATTTTTACTCAAAAAATATTTTTTGAACAAGTCTGTCAAATAATTGTATATATAATTTATACCAACTTAATTTTGGATATTTGCTAAAATTAATTTTAGCATTTCCAATGTAGCTTTTTTTCTAATCATATCTCTATCACCGGTAAAGTTGTAAGCATTATGAATAATTTTATCAGTTATAGAAATTGCTATAAAAACAGTTCCTA